>NZ_CP015118.1:1218684-1523356 GCF_002116905.1 Piscinibacter gummiphilus | reverse complement strand
CGATCTCGGACTTCGCCACCTTGTTGCCCGCCTTGTCCATCAGCCACGCCGCCTTCAGCGTCAGCAGGCGCGCCTGCTCGATGCGGCAGCGGGCTTCGGCGATGCGCTCCTGTGTCACGGTCTGTGCACCGACGGGTTTGCCGAAGGCGATGCGTGTCGACACGCGGCGGCACATCAGTTCGAGCGCCCGTTCGGCCAGGCCGATGAGGCGCATGCAGTGGTGGATGCGGCCAGGACCGAGGCGGCCCTGGGCGATCTCGAAGCCGCGGCCTTCGCCGAGCAGCACGCTGTCCACCGGCACCCGCACGTCCTCGAAGACGATCTCGGCGTGGCCATGCGGCGCGTCGTCGTAGCCCATCACGTTCAACGGGCGCACGACGCGCACGCCCGGCGTGTCCGCGGGCACGAGCACCATGCTCTGCTGCAGGTGCTTCGGCGCCTGCGCATCGGCCTTGCCCATCGTGACCAGCACGGCACACCGCGGGTCCGATGCCCCGGAGATCCACCACTTCCGCCCATTGATCACGTACTGCTCACCCACGCGATCGATGCGCGTGGCGATGTTGGTGGCATCGCTCGAGGCCACGTCCGGCTCGGTCATCGCGAACGCCGAGCGGATCTCGCCCGCGAGCAGCGGCACCAGCCAGCGTTCGCGGTGCGCGTCGGTGCCGTAGCGGGCGATCGTCTCCATGTTGCCGGTGTCCGGGGCCGAGCAGTTGAACACCTCGGAGGCCCACGGCACCCGGCCCATGATCTCGGCGAGCGGCGCGTACTCGAGGTTCGTCAATCCGCCGCCGGTCTTCTTCGCGAGGGCGGCCGTGTCGTTCGGCAGGAACAGGTTCCAGAGGCCCTCGGCCTTCGCCGCCTCCTTCAGCGCCTCGATCGTCTTCAGCGGCGTCCACCGCCGTCCGGCGAGCGTGTTGGCGGCCAGCTCCTGGTGGTACGTCGATTCGGCCGGGAAGATGTGCCGGTCCATGAAGGCCTGCAGGCGCTGCTGCAGGTCTCGGGTCCGGGGAGAGAGGTCGAAGTCCATGGGGTGCCTTGGGTGTCGAATGAAGACAGCGCCCACCGTACCAAGCCCCCCTCCGTCGCCGTGTCGTGTCCGTGACGTCTCGCCCGCCGCGTGTTGATCTGCATCAGACGATGTTCAGCTGAGCCGCGAGCCCTTGGGCAGGCGGCTGGCCAGCCATCCGTGCACGTCGGCACGGATGCGACGCCCGCCGAGCAGGAACGCTTCGAAACGCGACGGCACGTACGGCAGGTACAGCAGCGGCATCCCGGCCTCGTCCGGCGTGCGGTCGGCCTTGCGGAAGTTGCACGCCGCGCAGGCCGCGACACACGACATCCAGCCGTCCTTGCCACCACGGCTCTGCGGCAGGATGTGGTCCACCGTGAGCTCGCGATCGGGGAACGCGAGGCCGCAGTACGCGCAGCAGTGGCGGTCGCGGCGCATCAGCTTGTTGCGGCAGAACGCGGTCTCGATGTCGAACAGGTTGACCTTCGACATGCCGCGCAACGCGATGATCGGATGCACCTCGATCAGCGACTGCAGGCCGGTGGCCACGTTGATCCCGCCGCGCAGCGTCGTCAGCGGCCCGTCGCCGTCGAACCATGCCACCGCGTGGGTCGCGTAGTGCAGCGCGGCCTCCTGCGGCGAGATCCAGGCCTGGGGCGTTCCGTTGATGTCGAGCTGGAGCACGTCGTGGTGCATTCCGGGTTCCTCCTTTCCGAGGTGGGGCTGCGCGCCCCACCAGCTCGGAAGGGGTCGACGGATGGCTGGTGTCTCGCAGGGGAGTCGAACCCCTGTTTCCTGGATGAAAGCCAGGTGTCCTGGACCGCTGGACGAGCGAGACGCCGGTGACGTGGAGCCTCGTACACGATTCGAACGTGTGACCTTCTGGTTCGTAACCAGACGCTCTGTCCACTGAGCCAACGAGGCGTTGAAAAAACAAGGGCCCGGATCCTTTCGGAGTCCGGGCCTCTTGCGAGCGACGAGGTTGCGGCTAAGCCGCTCCCTCTCCCGGATGTTTCGGATCCTCATGGCTGCGAAGGTCGCTGCGGCGCTCCGCACCGACACGAACGAACGCGGCTGCGCCCGAGGGCAGCGGCTGGTTCGTGGTCAAGGGCCGAGGGCGGTTCACGGTGGTTCCTTCGATTCGTTCGGGTGTTCCTGCGGACCACGAGGCACCTGCCTCATGCGATCCGTGCCCGAGATTGTTAAGACTCTTTACGGAATCGTCAACCCCTTGCCGGAAGAATTCGTGAAGACTCTTTACAACATCGCACCCGGGTCACGGACCGCTTGACGGCTCCGGACTCGCGGGATTCTCCGGATGGCGGCAAAAACGCACGGTCGTCTACATTTCAGACGCCTGCACGCGGGAAGCCCATCGCCGGGTGTCCCGACGTCATGGCTCACTACAAAGACACAGGAGACTCCCATGACGACCTTCCGACGCCGCGCCGCGTTGCGCGCGCTGCTGCCCGCCCTGGCCTTGCTGGCCGTGGGTGCCGACGCCGCCGCCAGCACGATCACCCAGAACGCCTCCTGGACCGTCAACCGGTCCCTCACCACCACGAAGTACCGCGTCGTGGCCTACGGCGACTCGATCTTCGCCGGCTTCAACACCGGCGTCACCAGCGTGGCCAAGTACCCCGGCCCCACGGTTCAGGCCGAATACCTGTCCGCGCTGTGGAAGGCCGACATCGAGAGCATCCGCCGCACGAAGTCGGGCGCGCTCGCCAAGGACATCTACGAGAACAAGATCGTCGCCGAGCGCTCGTACATGCAGAACAGCTCGACCCGCGTGGTCGCGTTCGAGATGTGCGGCAACGACGGCCTGCAGAACCGCTCCGACTTCGACGGCCAGACGGGCACCTGCAGCTACGCCAAGCTGGAGTCCGGCACGGAAAGCTGCCGCACCCACGTGGCGAAGGCCATGGACTACATCAACGCCAACGCGTACTCCGGCGTGAAGGTGAAGATCATCTCGAACCTGCACTACCCCGGCCTCGACCGCTACAACAAGACCAGCAGCTGCAAGGACGCCAGCACCGGCAAGGGCGTGAACATCTCCGAGATGATGCTGGGCTACGCCGCCCGCGTGAACTGGCTGATGGGCGACTACGCCCGCCAGAAGGGTTTCGTGTACGTCGACAGCTTCGCGATGTACCACGCCGCCGACTACGACACCAACGGCGACGGCCTGGTCGACTCCGAGGCCATCAAGTACGTGCCGGGCGAGAGCGAAGCCTCCTACGTCACCCGCATCACGAAGACGCTGCGGTCGACGATCAAGGACGCCAACCTGAAGCAGATCACGGCCAGCACGACGTACGACTACATCCAGTCGGACGACACGCACCCGACCTTCACCGGCGGCAGCGTCTCCACGGGCCTGACCGGCACGGCCTCGGGCTCGGCTTCGCCGCGCTACACGTCGTTCACGAACGGCAAGAGCCCGATCTGGGACCGCTACGCCCACGAGCGCACCGGCTGGGCGATGTCCGTCGGCAACCCGACGGCGCCCTGAGCCGTCGCGGGGCGCCGATGAACGGAACGGGCGCGGCGCACGGACGAGGGACGTTCCGCCCCTCGTTCGGTCTCCTGCTGGTGGCGCTGTGCGTCGCCGGCGGGGGGTTGTACTGGCTGACGCTGCCGGCGGACCCGCCCACGGGCGCGGGTGTGCCCACGGCGCGGCCCCGTGCGCTGGTTCCGTTCGAAGCGGTGCCGCCGCCGGAGCGGGTCGCGACGGCGGCATCGGCAATCACTGCCGCCGCGGAGCCCTCCCGACCATCGCCCGCATCGCCCGTGCGCGAGGCCGACGGCGACCTCACCCCCGACCTGCGCAGCTACCTCAACCCCGGTGAACAGCCGACGATGAAGGACGTGCTCGACCGCCTGCATGCGGCCGGCGTGCACACCGGCATCGGCGCTTTCAGCCCGCCCGACACGCGGCCCAACCTCGTGGGGCTCGCCGTCCCCGCGGACTTCGTGCTGCCCGACGGCTACGTCCGCCACTTCCAGACCACCGACGACGGCCAGGACATCGAGCCCATCCTGATGTACGCGCAAGACCGCCAGGTCCTCGACGCCGCGGGCCGACCGATCGCGATCCCCGCGGACCGTGTCGTGCGGCCGGAACAGGCCCCGCCGGGCCTGCCGCTGCGCCGTGTCGTGATCCCCTCTGCCCTCGCGCCCGACAAGTGAATCCTCCGTCCCTGCTTTCCCGGCCCGGCGTCCACCTGGTGGCCGGTGTCCTCGCCAGCGCCGCGCTGGCCGGCCTCTTCGCGCGGGGCGCCTGGGCGCTCGGCTTCCTCGCCTTCGTGCCCTGGTTGCGATCGCTCGACACCACCCGTTCGTTCGCGGGTGCGCTGCTGAGCGGCTGGGGGATGTCGGTCGCCTTCACGGCCGCCGCGTTCGGCTGGTTCGGCACCGCGATCGGCAGCTACGCCCAGGTGGGCACGCCCGCGGGCATGGCGGTGCTGCTGCTCGCCGCGCCGCTGCTGCAGCCGCAGTTCATCGCCTTCGCGGTGGTGCGCCACGCCGCGGGCCGTCGTCACGGCCGGGCGCTGCGCGCGCCGGCCGGCGCGTCGGCCTGGGTGGCGGCGGAGTGGCTGCTCCCGAAGCTGCTGGGGGACACGCTCGGCTACGGGCTGTACCCGTCCGCACTGCTGCGGCAGGCCGCCGACGTGGGGGGCACAGCCGGGTTGACCGTGCTGCTGCTGCTCGCGAACGAAGGCCTCGCCTCGGCCTTCGCGCACCGGGCCGGCCGTGTCCGCGACGTCGCCTGGCCGCTCGGACTGGCCGCGCTGGTGCCGCTGCTGCTGGCCGGGTACGGACAGGCCGCGCTGTCGCGCCTGGCCGATCGGCCGGCGCCCGCGGAACGGCCGATGCGCGTGGGCCTCGTGCAGTCGAACATCACCGACTACGACCGCCTGCGCCGCGAGAAGGGCGCCGAGGCCGTGCTGCGCGAGGTGCTCGACACGCACTACGCGATGTCCTACGACGCGATCGAACGCCAGCACGCGGACGCGGTGCTGTGGACCGAGACCGTGTACCCGCTGACCTTCGGCCACCCGAAGACCGAGGCCGGCGCCGAGCTCGACCAGGAGATCGTCGGCATCGTGCGGGCCGCGGGCGTACCCTTCGTGTTCGGCACCTACGACACCGACGCGGAGGGCGAGTACAACGCCGCCGCATTCGTGGACCCAGGCGTGGGGCCGCTCGGCTTCTACCGCAAGACCCGTCTCTTCGCCTTCACCGAATACGTGCCGGCATGGCTCGATGGCGAGCTGCTGCGGGAGTGGCTGCCCTGGACCGGCACCTGGAGGCCCGGCACCGGCGCGCGCGTCTTCCCGCTGCGCCTGCGCGACGGGCGCGAGGTCCCGGTGCTGCCGATGATCTGCCTCGACGACGTCGACACCGGCCTCGCGATCGACGGCGCCCGGCTGGGCGCGCAGGCCATCGTGACGATGTCGAACGACGCCTGGTTCACCGCCGATCCGCTCGGCATGGCGATGCACCAGACCGCCGCGGCGTTCCGCAGCATCGAGACCCGCCTGCCGCAGTTCCGCGTCACGTCGAACGGCCACAGCGCTGCCATCGACCGCACGGGCACGGTGGTCGCCGGCACGAAGGTGGGCGAACGCACGCTGGTGATCGGCGATCTGCCGGTGGGCGAGCCGCCGGCCACGCTGATGGTGCGCTGGGGCGACTGGGTGGGACGCGTGGCCGCGGCCTTCCTGGTGCTGCTGGCCGCGGTGGCGGCCTTCCGCGCTTGGGGGCCTCGACTGGACGACGCCCCCGCCGACGCCCCGGCCCTGCCCGCCACCGTGGCCGTGTTGCCCCCACTCGCACGGGCCGTGGCCGGCCTGCTGCGCGCCTTCGCGCGCGGCAGCCTGCTGTGGATGGCCGCCGCGTTCCTCGTGGGCGACGGTTCGCTGCCGTCCAACACGCTCGCGCTGATCCGGCTGTTCACCACCCTGTGCCTCGTGCCGGAACTGGCCGCATGGCTGGTGCTGCGGGCGTTCGCGGCGCGCGCCACCCTCGAGTCGGAAATGCTCGTGCTGACGCAGGGCCGGCAGCGCCTGGCGTTCCCGGTCACGGAGATCGCGGAGGTCACCCCGTGGCGCGTCCCGGTCCCCGGCGCCGGGGCGTCGCTGCGGATGGCCTCGGGCGAGCGCCTTCACCTCGTCCATGCCCACCCCGCCGCACTGGCCCGCGTGCTGACGGACGCGCGCGGTGGTGCCTCGCCGACCGCCGCCCCGCTCACGTTCACCACCGTGCGCACCACCACCCGCCGAGGCTGGCTGGATCACCCGCTCGTGAAGTTCGCGGGCTTGTCGTTCCTGCTGGCCGTCCCGGCCTTCGTACTCCACCAGAACATCAACTTCGGCGACCCGCTCGGCGAGTACCACGCGTACGGCCCCGCGGCCTACCTCACCGGCTTCGCCCTCTGGTGGGCGTCCTGGGCCATCGGCGTCGTGGTGACGGCGGCGGCGCTGCGCGCGGTGACCGAGGCCGGCACGCTGCTGAGCGTGGCGGCGCGGCCCCGGATGGCCATCGCGGTCCGACGCGGCCTCGAACGCCTCGGCCTCGCCGTGCTGTACCTCGGCATGCCGGCGTGGCTGGCGTTCCGGATCTACGGCGGCTGACCTCGCGTCAGAACCGCTGGGTCCACGCCGGCGGCAACCCGTTCGCCGCCGGACGGCCTGACCGCCCCCCACTGCCACAAGGACATCCCATGCCCACACAAAGAACAACGGGCTAGCCCTGTGAGGAGCTAACCCGTTGTTCTAGAACAGTAAGTTCTGGTGCGGCTGGCAGGAATCGAACCCACGACCCCTTGGTTCGTAGCCAAGTACTCTATCCAGCTGAGCTACAGCCGCGAAGCCCTCGACTATAACCTGTTTTCAGGGGTGATCGCCGCTTCGACTGACGTCGTGATGCGATCGCCCAAAGAAAAACGGGTCAATCCTTTCGGACTGACCCGTTTCTCTAGAACAGTAAGTTCTGGTGCGGCTGGCAGGAATCGAACCCACGACCCCTTGGTTCGTAGTTTCCTCCTTGCCGCCAAGTAGCTGATTCATAAGGGGTTTGTGGCCGTTCGTTCCAACATCACTTCCCCGCTTTGCGGTGTTTTGCGCAGGTCAGTCCCCCAAAAGTCCCCAATGGCCTTGCCTGGACAAAGCGCCCCAACTTCTGGGCGGCAAGGTCCGCAGCCTCGGCAAAAGAGTCGCAGTCACGCACGTGTCGCACACCGCTTGAACGGGGCAGCTCGCTAGTTCGGTGGACGGACGAAGAGGCATAGCTGCTCCCCGCTCTGACGCAACTGCCGAGGCAGGCCAACTGCATCCAAGTTGAGTGTCCTAAGGATCGTGTGCATTCCGACATTGGCAACCGTCGAGCCAACACCCGGCCGGGACAACTTGAGTAACAATGCGTGGCAAATCAACAGGTCCACGACCAGCTGTCTCAGGGGAGGCATGCAAGCGCATGGCACAAGAACGACCAACGGCGACCGCCTCAGGTGCGCCAAGCGAAAGCGGCGGACACGTCCCGATCCCGGGTGACGACGGCGAGAAGCCGCCCGCCCCTGCGAAGCTCCGGAAGCCGAAAAAAAATCGACTAGTGGTGAAGCGCGGAACTGTCCCGCCCTCGGTTTTTCTGCACACAGTCTCCGACAAGGAGTGGGAAGAGTTCATTGCAGCAGCCTGCCGCCAGCGGACCTTCGGCAGGGCCAAGTACGTCTCCGTCAAAGTGCTCGGAAACGCCGGTGACAAAGGGCGCGACGTCGAGGCCCGGCTTCAGGCTGCGCTGGTTCCCGACGGCTGGGACCTCTATCAGGCTAAGCACTACGAGCAACGCCTGACGCCCGGCAATGCCTACCCGGAGCTCGTGAAGTTTTTCGGGCACCTCCTTGCCAACAGCTTCCCCGTGCCGAGGCACTACTACTTCTGTGCGCCAAAGAACGCGGGTCCGGAACTGCACGACCTGCTAGCTCAACCTGACAACCTGCGCACGGGACTGTTGAGCGCGTGGAAAGCCGGCAGCCACGGCCTCAAGGACCACGCGGCCAAGCTGACACCGAAGATGAAGGATTTCATCGATGCCTTCGACTTCACGCGGTTCCGGGAGTGCCAGGTAGTCGACCTGTTGGCATGGCATGCCATCGATACCAACGCCCACTGCAAGCTGTTCGGGATCGAACCGGAGCGGGGCGATGATCCCGAGGTTCCCGCGCAGGCCGAGGCGTATGAGATGACGTACATCTCCGAACTCATCCGTGCCTACACGGAGGCGGAAGGGGTGCCGATGGATCTCGCGGAAGTACTGGCAAACGAGGTCTATGGCGAACATCTCGCTGCAGCTCGCGAAGCATTCTATGCAGCCGAAGGGCTCAAGCGGTTCAGTCGCGACATCTACATCGAAGACGAATTCAAGAACCTGCTCGAGATGGTCTTGAAGGGCATCAAGCTCAAGGTGAAAAGCCCGCTGCTGAAAACCGGCCTCGCGCGCCACGACGCCGCAATCGATGCAGCCCACGCCCTCGCTGTGACCGACAGCGTGCTGCACTCCCGGTTGCGCGGTGGTGACCTTCCCGGGAGCTGCCATCATCTGATCAACGAGAAGAAGCTCACATGGGTTCGTTAAAGCGCCAACAGCCAGAGCTGTTCAACACCCCGTTCGAGCTCGGGCTGCGCATGGTCTACCTTCTGTTCGCGCTTCGGCCAACTGGGGCGGACTTGCAGAAGCTGGTGTTGCTCGACTACGCAATCATCTACTCCAAGGACGTGGGGGGCCCTTCGAGCCTGCATACGCCGGTGCCGTACCGGAACGCCGAATTGTTCAGCCGGCGGGAACGGATAGAGCAAGGCCTCTACCTCATGAGCACGCGCGGCTTGATAGACGTGGTCCTTGACGACCGAGGAATGACGTACGTCGCTGGCGAGAGCAGCTTCACGATGGTTGGATCGTTGTCGTCGAAGTACTGGCGCGACCTGCAGGAACGCTGCGTGTGGGCAGCCGAACGGTTCGGCCGAGCGAGCTCGAACGAGCTTCTGAGCCTCTTTGGCGAAAACGGGCACCTCTGGGGCGCTGAACTTGAAGCTGTGAAGCAGCCATACCTCCTATGACAGTTACGCTCGTCTCACTGCTCGCAACCGGCCCGGGCAAACCCGATGCGCGGGTAGATTTTCGTGACCCTGCGATGCTCGTACGAGGCGCAAGTGATACCGGCAAGTCGTACATCCGCGATTGCCTGTGGTATCTCCTTGGCGGGGACAAGCTGCCCAAGAAGATCCCTGAAGCATCCGGCTACGACTTGCTCACTCTGACGCTGGAGACCGACGAGGGCACATTCGAGGTACGTCGCGCTCACGCAGGAGGCGACTCCGGCCTGATCAAGTTGCACGAGCGAGAGGATGCCCTGCCGCAGCGCGACGTTCATGACGAAGACATCAGCGACTTCCTCGTGCGCCACGCGGGTGCGTCAGGCAAGCAGTTGCTAAGGTCACGCTCGAAGCGTGGCGGTGTTACCAGTGGTGATCTGCGCCATTGGTTCCTGCTTTCGCAGCCGACGATGATTAGTGAAGATGCGACCGCCGGGCCGGTCGCCAACGCGACCCAGCGGGTCGCTGCGTTTCACATGCTTCTCACCGGGACGGACGATTCCGCCATCGAACTCGTCAAGACGTCGAAAGAGTTGGACCGGCTCTCTGGACAGATTCTAGGAGTTGAGGAAGCGCTGCGACGTGTCCGTGCGGATCTGCCCAACGACCAAACCAAGGCTGACGTCGCCGATGCCCTGGAACGCGTAGACGTCGCGCTCGGTGCGATGACGCGACACTACGATGCCCGAGCCAACTCGCTCAAGAGCGTCCGAGAAGATGTCCTGAGTAAGAACGAGGAGCTGAAAGCTGCTGAGAGGGACCGGAATCATTGCCTGTCCATGATCGAGCGGTTCAATCTGCTGGACGCGAAGTACAAGAGTGACAGCGAACGTCTCGGTGCCACCTGGGAGGGCGTCGCAATGTTCCAGGCGCTTGAAGAGGTTCCGTGTCCATTGTGTGGAACCTCGGCGGACGCGCAAGTCGACCCGCGGCAATTGCGCCAGGGCGCCCAAGACGGATACCGAAAGGCGTTGAAGGCAGAAGTCGAGAAGATCGTTATCCTGAGACAAGGACTCGCCGTGGCACTCGCGCGCGAACGCGACCGTGCCAACCGGATGGGGCAGACAGTCGCGACGTTACGGGAGAACCTGACTGAACTGGAAACCACCGAGAGAGCGCGTGTGAACGAAACGCGCTACGAGTTTTCCGGTGATCCCAAGTCCCTCGCCGTCCGCCGCAGTGCCCTGTCGGAGCAACTGGCAAAGTTCGACGAGGAGGCTCAACTCGTCACCGAGCACACGAGGCTGGCGACCGCCAAGAAGCAGAAGAAGATTCCGCTGAGTCGCAATGTCGGCGCTGCGGCAAACGATGTGGCCGCACATGCAAAGCGGTACCTGCACGCTTGGGGTTTCACCAGCATCCAGTCCGTGCTGCTTGACGCCGATGCTTGCGACCTGATACTCGACGGACGTGCCCGCCTCGATTTTGGAGCCGGCAAGCGCTCGATCTTCCTGACTGCCCTGACGATCGCCGTCATGGAGCATGCAGTTGGCAAAGGGCATCCGCACCTGGGCTTTGTCGTCGTGGATTCGCCGCTCAAGTCCTATGCCGACCCCAAAAGCAAGGAGCAGCGAGATGTCGCGGTTTCGACCGTTACCGATCGCTTCTATGCGTGGCTGGCCGAATGGAGAGGTCCAGGTCAAGTCGTCATTCTGGAAAACCAGGAAATCAAGGACGACTCCAAAGTCTTGCTGCAGCCGCTGGAATTCATTGGCGATGGCGACGACGAGGGGCGCCGAGGTTTCTACCCCGGCGCTCAGGATTCCTCAGACTAGACCGCCGCTCGGCTTGGGCAACCCTGACGAGGGTCAGCGAGAACGGGGTTGGCTTCAATGACGCGAACAAGAACTCGCTCGGAATACATCGAAGTCATCTCGTTTGGTCTGCTCCCCAACGCCGCGCGAGAGCGGCATCGCGCATTCTTCGACAAGCTGCACCGCCGACAAACTAAGAGACTGTCGGATGGTAGCGCTACTCTTAACGAACGACTACTCGCGGGCCTGATCCAGCGCGGGCTTGACCCTCGGTCGCCGCTTCGCTGGAGATTCTGCTCCAAAGTTGCCAACGACCACATTGTCCGAAGCATCAATGTGCTGAACTCCCACCGAAGGCAATGCAACCAAACCAACGGCCGAACCAGAGAAACGGAAATGATCAGCTTCACTCGCGCAAGCTGAACTTCCCTTCATATTCTCTTGGCTATCCTGAAGAACAAAGAACTTCCCATCCTCACTTTGCACCACCAAAAGGAGTGTTGCATGCATCGCCTTTACCGCACGCGCCAGTGTCTTCACTTCGAACGAACAAAGTTGGGCATGCTCCATTCTGGCGTAGCTAGGCTGCTTAATTGACATTGAGCTAGCCACCTGCGATTGGGTCTGGGATCCACGCAAGCCAAACAGAGTTGTCGGCGGAATGGTTTGCCCTTTAGTCGTCAGCAGCTGAACGGCTCGCTGCGCAGCTGCATGTTCAGACTCGAATCGCTCATCGGGGGCGTCACCGAAATCAGATGCTTCAGTTGACAGGCCAAAACCCAGCCGCGGCGAATATTGAACAATGAGCTTATAAGTATCCAAAGCGAGATCAACAAACCATACCCCAGAAGGATCGTATGGTTCAGAAATCTCGCTAGACAGCGAGTCACCAACAGTCCTATGAACTGCTGACAGGAAGTTGCTGAGTGCCTGATTCAAGGAGGTCACCAATCGTTAGTCCGTCAGACCCCGCGAGGTCGACCGAAAATACCTTGCCGGTGCGTTGCACTACGCGAATTGCACCGTTTATACCGAAGTAAGATTCATGCTGCTTGTGCCGATAAATCGATACCTCATCCACAGGAGAGTGCCGGCGGTTGTCTTCCTTCGCCGGGTAGAGCCGATCGTCGTGCTTCCAATCGCCCTCATCATACGGAACACCAGAGAACTCATCCTCAATGGTGTTTAAAACTGAATCTGCAAAATCCTTTGTTTCCTTACAAGAACAGCCGCGAGGCACGTCGTGAATAATGGCGAAATAAAGCGAAACACGCTCGCGCTTGGTCAATGGATTGCTAGATTTCGCAATGCAAAACGAGTCATGTTGCCGCGTGAAGCTCTCAATCGCCGGAAGCGATACCTTGGTCATTCGTGAAAGTCCCCGAGGTCAGGCTAGCTCTAGCCAGCAAGTGGTTTGGTCGTTGCATCTCTCGTCCTTGTGTAGTGGCCCGTACGTCACGTTCCATGACGCCCCAACTTCAATATATAGCCTCAATGCTATAACGTCAAGGGTAGGGCTTGTACCTGCGCTCACCCGCTGAGGCGACCTCCCCTCATGGCCCATCGTCTGCCTGGCGCCAGCAACCACTCGATCTCAGCTACGCCACCACCTGTCGCGTCAATTTGGACGTGTGCAGGAACACTGCGGAACTGAGTGAGCAATGAAAACAGCCCCACGTCATAGACGCGAGCTCCCTTGGAGGATTGGCTGGGGTCTGCCCCTTCCGAACTGCGCCCGCCAAGGGCGGTTGGTCGGCAAGGGGATCAATCGGCCAGCGCCAGAAGGAACTAGCTTTCGGGGCCAGATGTCCGGCCTTGATGGGGCGCGCTAACGGCCATAGGCAGCATCGTTCGAACAATCCGCCAGCCGATCGGCGCATGCCGAGCGACCCGCGGGGCAATTCGTCAGTGAGCAGCCGTTGCCGATCGTAAGCTCCCCCAACCAATAGACACCTGAATCTGGAAAATGCGGCCTCACAAGGAAGAAGAGGACGCGATGAGAAAGAGCAAGTTCAGCGAGAGCCAGATCGTGGCGATCTTGAAGGAAGGCGAGTCGGGGCTGGCCGTCGCCGAGGTGTGCCGCAAGCACGGCATCAGCGCAGCGACGTACTACGCCTGGAAGAGCAAGTACGCGGGCGTCTCGGTGAGCGACCTGACGCGCATGCGCGAGCTCGAGGCCGAGAACGCCAAGCTCAAGCGCATGTACGCCGATCTGGCCCTGGAGAACACCGCACTGAAGGACGTTGTCTCCCGAAAGTGGTGACGCCGTCTGCGAAGCGGCAGGCGGTGCAACTCATGATCGAGGATCACCGTGTGCCGATCAAGCGGGCCTGCGCAGCTGCAGGCCTGTCGCGGGCGGCGTACTACCGAGGGCCAGTGGATGGCCTGGTGCGAGATGCCGAAGTGATCGAGGCCCTGAACGTTGTGGTCGAACGTCGCAGCCGTTGGGGCTTCTGGAAGTGCTTTGATCGGCTGCGCCTGGACGGACGGCCGTGGAACCACAAGAGGGTCTGGCGCGTGTACTGCGAAATGGGACTGAACCTGCCGAGGCGAACGAAGAAGCGTGTTCCTCAACGCGACCCGGTGCCGCTGCAGGCGGGCGAGTTCGTCAACCAGGGCTGGGCCCTGGACTTCATGCACTACGCGCTCTACGACGGCCGCCGGTTCCGCACACTCAACGTGATCGACGAGGCGAATCGCGAGGCCCTCGCTATCGAGATCGGAACATCGATCCCGGCGCGGCGCTTGATCCGCACGATCAGTCGCCTGATCGACTGGTACGGCAGGCCCGATTCGATCCGCCTGGACAACGGCCCCGAGATGACCTCGCACGAGTTCACCGAGTGGGCCGCGGCCAAGGGAATCGCGCTGCGCTTCATCGAACCGGGCGAACCGAACCAGAACGCCTACATCGAGCGCTTCAACCGCACGTACCGCACCGAGGTGCTCGACACGTACCTGTTCCATTCGATCCAGCAGGTTCAACACATCACCGAGGAATGGTTGCTCGACTACAACGAGCACCGACCTCACGACGCCCTGGGCGGGCTGCCTCCGCGCAAGTTCCTGCCTAGGCTGACCACTGCCGCAGACTCCAGGAATGGAATGTCTACTTGACGGGGGAGCTTACGATCGGCTCGCAGCTTCGCTCCACGCTTCCTCCCCACACTCGGTCGCCCTCATGCAGTTGCGCTTCGCTCCGTTCGCTGTGATCAACTTACGGGAGGACTTGCACCTCCAAGAGTGCGCCCGTGCCGGGCGCACCATGAAAAGAGCCCCGCGTCATAGACGCGGGGCTCACTTGAGTTACGGACGCTCAGCCGACGATGCCGGCCTTTTCGCCGCCATCGTTCTTGAACGGATTGGGGATCCACTTGTAGATCTTCAATTCGATGAAACGGCCATGTTCATCCTCTCGCTTCCAACCGAGGAGACCGTCGCCTTCGTCGAATCCAACACTGCCAAAGTAGTCTGGGCAGTCCTCGGTGATCTTGTCGATGCAACGGTGAAGCGTTCCCGGATAACCTTGGAAAGTCAGTCGATAGTATGGCTGCCCCGCTGCATCGACATCGAACCAGCCTGCGGCCTCCAGGCAGAACTCGGGCTGTTTCGGATCCTCGCTGAGTTGGAGAGAGAGACGCCCCTTCAGGTGTGCATCGCCCGGATGAGGTTGGTCAGCATGGGTCAAGCGGCCGGAGCCGGAATGAATTTTGATGGTCATCATGATGAATTCACTTTCGAGTTACGGGTTGGTGTCACGCCGCTACGGGGGTTGTCGTGACCCAAGGCAATGACCAACATTCGAAGTGAAAATCAGGACGCTACGGCAGCGTTGAACCGCGCCAGCGGACGAACGCGCGATGGAGCGCAAAGTGTGACTTCTGTCCCACCGAGGAGAGCCCACCAGCATCGGTTTCGCGGCAAAGCCTATGTGCCACCGTCGAAGGCCGGCTACCGAACGTGCGATTGAACGGAGCGCGCGCGGTCACGTCCAAGTGGCCCTGAGCGGCCCAGCATGGAACTCCCGAGCAATCTGCGGGCGGCTCAGAGGGCAACGACTCGGGACCAAGCAACGAGCCTAGTCGAGCGAAGAGGGCTGCTTGCGCACAGACCCGCCAGACATAGAGCCGAGTGGCGTGTTGCTTCCACGTCGGCCTGCATCGATGCACTAGCCAACGCGCTGCTGTTAAACCTCCGAGGGCGCTTCTCTCGCCCGCCTCTTCAAGGCGCGATGCCGCCGTTCGATCCTTTCGGCGAACTCGGCCGGGCTGAATTGCACCGCGGCGGCCAGTTTCCAGAGCACGCTGATGGTTGGCTGCTTGCGCGCTGACTCGATCAACGTGATGTAGGGGCGGTCGATCCCAGCCGCGCTTGCCACATCCTCCTGCGTGATGCCGAGCTCGATCCGCCGGTCTTTGAGACACGATCCGAGAGCTTCGAGCAGGACTGGGTTGCGGCTGGGACGCATGGGCGTCAACTGTGCGCAACACGTTCACTTTTGACACGTGTCAATAGATAACATTTCAGGGTGCAGAACGACTTTATTTCTCATCGGGGCGAACATCCCGTCCTTCACTACCGACTTCATCCTCATGCGAGGAAGCGGATCGCCCAGCGCACCGGCCTGTCTGCCACAGACGTTCTGGATGTGCTGAACACCGGCAAAGGCGTACCGCTGAACGACCCCAGTCGACACCACGAGCTTCGGGCCTACTACCTGTTCTTCGCCCGATGCGACTCGAGCTGGTATGTCGCAGTCGCCCGCGCATCCTGGTGCTTCCAATCTCCGGGGCTGGTCGTCACGGTTCTGACCCAGCGGCAGTACGAGCATGACCGAGGCGAGATCAGCTCCGAGTCACTGTCGAGCGCAGCCCGACAGGCGATTGGAGGTGTGGAGGAATTCCCATTGGCGCCGCCCTCGGCCGACAGAGAGCTGGTTCGGCGGCAGGACGTCAAGGTGGTCATGACGGGGTGGGACTGCGATTTCACGCCCAGGCGCGTGGTGCTGGGCACGCCGCCTCTTCCGCACAAGCGGGTCACTCGGTGCGAGGCCGTGGAAACGTGCAATGCAGCCTCGATCTGGCCGTGGATCCAGCAACGGACACGCACCCTTGGGATCGATCCTTCGTTCCGGCTGGAACGACTTGAGGTACACGCCTGCGGTTTTCCCGTGAGCAACCTGGCCATTGGCCTGTGCGGTCCGGCCTAGCGGAACGGGAGTGGCGGGCCAGCTCGCCGCTCCTGCAACTACAACCTCGTGATTGCGGGTTGTGGTCGGTACGAGTGCCAGTCGCAACCACTGCGCACACGGGCAGTCCGGGCAGCCGCAAGTCAGCGCATGCGCCCGCCGCCCAAACGCCTAGCCCGTGTTCTTACGCTGGAGTGTGTCGGGATCGAGTTCGCCACGCACGATGGCATCCTGCTGCGCCCTCGTGACCGTTGTCCGTTGCGACACGTAGTAACCGCCGCCGCCGATCACTGCGAGCAAAACCAGAAGCAGAAGTATGTCCATGCCGGTGTCCTGTAGTGAACGGATTCTTGCCAAGGGTAGTGCGAGCGCCTGAAACGAACAATTGGTCTGGCGGGGGAGCGTGAGAGAAGCGTCAAATCGACGCCACATGTTAACTGAAGTCACGTGTCTATTGATAACATTGCGACATGGAGAACCTCCAGCCAACTTCGTTGAGCGATGCGGACACGAGCGATTCGCAAGACAAGTCGTCATGGATCACCGGACTCGTCGTGATGCTCGGCTTTGCGACCGTCGGCGCGATTCCTGGCGTGATCATCGGCGCGGTTGTCGCGGGCGTTCTGCTCCTCGCAAACGTCGTGACCGTTGCCGGCGCCTGCTGGGTCGCAGGAATCTCTACTGCGGCTTTCTCCACATGGGCAGCCAGACAGGCGCTCTCCGGAGCGACCGCCAGCCACATCGATGGATCCACCCAGCTCGGGGGTCACGCACTCCCCTGGCAGCTGACGGAGGACGAAAGCTTCAGTGCGAAGGACGTGCTCCGGCCCTATGACGCCCTGTACTGCGGCGATGGTCTTCTCGATCCGAACAGGTGCAGCCGTGGAGGCTGCTGGGACTGACAGGCATCCGAGCGTCTCAAGGTCCGGTGGCTAGGCTGCGCTTAACAGGATCGGTTAACAGCATTCCATGACAGCATTCAATGCTGCAATGGAATGCTGTCATCACGCTCGGGTCAGCCGGGACCTGAGAGTCCGAACTTGAGGCCTTGCGGCCATGGAGTCAGAAGATGGAAGCCCTTCTGTGGTTCTATTCCGCCGCACCGTGTGCCGTCATCGGCGTCGCACCGCTGCTTTGGCTGCTTTGGCTGCTCGGAAATCCGGAAGGGCGATTTCAGCGCTGGGGCCAGCGACTGAAGGCACGCGTCGAGATCGACCTGCAGTTGGCGCGTGAGCGTCGGCAAGCCGAGCAAGCCTGTGACGCCGAAGAAGAACTGGTGCGGCGCATTGCCGACACCGAGATGAATCGGCTCGCTCACTTGTCCCACCGAAACAAGTGACGGACTGATCGTGAGAAGTAGCCCCCGGACGCTGTCCGGGGGCTCGAGGGTCGACCTGTCGCCAGGTCTGGATTGAACTCACGTGATCCGCGGAAATGTCCGTCGACATTTACCGCATGCCGTGAGCACGAGTCCTCCTTGTCTACCGGCTCTCGTGAAGCCAGCACTTCATCATCGACGCGCACGCACGCGCATCGACTTCTATGCGGCCTACAGGGCCGCTCCTTTCCTTTCTGTATTGAAGGGCGCGCCAACGCCCAAGAAGTGACCGCGGCCGGGGAACCACCCCCGACCGCTCCCATGGAGCCTCCCGGCTCCGCTTGTCATCGATACTCTGCTAGCTCGGCCTGTCGGCGCGATCGGTGCCAACCGATCGTGATCTTTCGATCTCGGCACTGGCTTTCGGCCAGGCCTTCATTGCCTACACGGACCACGCTCTCACCCCATCCGCTGACCACCCATCGCTACTGGGTTGCCGACACACTGCCACGTGTGCCGAATCGGACGAGATTTCCACAGTTAGACCGCAGCTGTGTTCTACGAAGTTCTAGATGTGACCCGGCTGTTCCAACCTCTGTCTCTGGACGCATCTTCCAGATTTCGGGGGCCCGAAGGCGGTAAAGAGATCCCCTTACGAGTTGGTTGCCGTTCAGGTCAGCAGCGGGCATCGCAGCCCTAGCACCTGTCGGTCGCCGTAGCGACCTTTCGAACTTCTCCGCATCGCACCCTTTCGAGTCGGGCGCTTTTAGACGTTTAAGCTATCAGTCGAGGCTTCAGGCTTCCGGGCGCGACCCCGTTCACCATCAGCTCCCCCGACATCCCCGGATGCTTCATCCGTGATGCCGACGTCGGTCTTGCTCCGACTTGAACTGCCATCGTCTGCGGCACTGGTTGCGCGGCTTTCCCGCGCCTCCCAGGAGAGGGCTTGCACCTCCTTTCACCACGATCAGGTCGCCCAGGCATTTCCGCCCGGTCGCCGTTTCCTGCTCGCACGCCTACCAACCGCTCATGCGGTCTGGTTCATGGGCTGAAAACAGGGGGTTACTCGGCATCTGCCGGATTAATCCCTGCCCTCGCCCTCGCACCGGACATGCAACTTTCACTGCATCCGGCGCCAACTAGCAGACTCCCTTGGGTTGGCGACCCACGGGCGTGAGGACTGGCGGTCCTCTGGAGCATTGCGCTCCTGGTCGATGACGAGTTCTTCGGCGGGTTGGCGGCCCGCCTCTGCATCTCGGCCGGGATGCACAGGGGGGCCGTCGATCCGCCTGGGAGCAGTTGCCACTCGGTCGCCTTGCTTGTGCCTGATACACGGTGATGTGCCACATCCCCCGCTACGAGCCGCGCAAACACCACCTTCATTCCACGTGATAAGGCCGGCTCGCTATCACGTGGGAAATCAAGCACTTACCCCATGCACATCCATGAACACCTGAATCCGGCCCTGCAGTCCATCTTGTTGAACTGGACCCGGGGCTATCGCTGCTGGACCGTCACGCCACCCCTACCCCGGACGAAGGCCGAATCCATCCTGCAGTTGAAGTGGCCCGAACGATACGGAACCCAGCTTCCCGCGTGGAAGCGACAGGACCGCAAGGCGCGCGGCTTACCGAGTGCGCTGTCACTGGGTGCCCCGGTCGTGTCAATGCCCGAACACATCCAGTGCTTCTTGATGGCGACGCCTCCGGCCCTTCTGGTGCCAGCAACATCGCCCTTCGCTCAAGAGGCGTGGGCCACGAGGTGCCCTGAGCTTTCCGAATACGTTCTGATTCACGAGCCTCGGCACGACAAGCAGTACGCATGGACATGGAGACTCCAGGAGTCCACGATGCTTGGCCTCGAGCGCCGACTGACCACGTTGGTGTCCACGGGCCAAGGCCGTGTTCTGGCAAACGAGACTGCGCAATGGGTGAGGTTCTACTGCGCCTACGGCGGCGTGCGGCGGCAACTTCGCCATCTCTTGCGCTCCCACGCCAAACTTTGGGAAGCGAAGTATCAGTCAGGGTGGCCAGGGCCCGATCCGGAACGCCTGCCCGCCCAGATTGGTTTCAAGCAGGACTCGAAGAGGCAAGTTGAGCGAAACCCTTCTCTGTAATCTCTCTCTGTAATCGTTCTCTGTAATGCGTCTCAGTAGTCGGTCAAGCAATCACGCCCGCGCGCCGATCAAGGACCGCTCGAGCGCACTGCTGGCCATCCATTGCCTTTGGGCGGGCGTCAGATCGACCGGGCGCCCTTCCAACTCGCGCGGGATCCCTCTCGCTCAGTAGGCGTTCGGCACCGACAGCACGGCCAGCGTCACCCGAGAGACACACACTGCTTTCCCCTCGTCGTCCGTGATCCGCACGTCCCATACCTGGCTCTTGCCGCCCAGATGGGCCGGGGTCGCAAGGCCGTGGACATGTCCGCTCTTCACGGCACGGACGTGGTTCGCGTTGATCTCGAGGCCCACGCAATGGAACTGCGCGGGGTCCACCGTGAGCGAGCCAGCCCATGACGCCAGTGTCTCGGCGAACAGCACCGACGCGCCGCCGTGGAGCACGCCGGCCGGCTGTCGCGTGCGGTAGTCCACCGGCATGCGGCCACGGAGAAAGTCATCACCGAATTCGGTGAGTTCGATGCCCAAATGCCCATTCGCGCAATCCGCGCCCTTGGCATTGAGCTCCGCCACGGAGAATTCACGAAACCAGATCACCATGTCGCCTCCTGTTCAGTTCGCTCGGGCCACCCCGAGGTACGCATCGACCACCCGTGGATTCACGGCCAGTGCCTTCGCTGGCCCCTCCAGGGTGATCTCTCCTACCTCCAGCACGTAACCGTAGTCGGACACCTTGAGGGCGGCACGGGAGTTCTGCTCGATCAGGAGCGTGGCGACGCCCGTGCCGCGCAGATCCGAAATGATCTGGAACACGTCTGCCATCACCCGGGGCGCGAGTCCCAGCGACGGTTCGTCGAGCATCAGGACCTTCGGATCGCTCATCAGCGCGCGGCCGATCGCCAGCATCTGCCGCTCGCCACCGGACATCGTGCCCGCCTGCTGGTGGCGCCGTTCCTTCAGCCGAGGAAACAGCGCATAGATCCGCTCGAGCGACTGCGCTCTCGACCGACCCGACGCTCGCCGTCGATAGGCACCCAGCGCGAGGTTGTCCTGCACCGTCATCGACGCGAACAACTCGCGCCGCTCCGGAACGAGTGCGATACCGCGCTCGAGACGCTGTTCGACATCGTCGTGGCCCACGTCGACCCCGTCATGGCGGACGTCGCCGCGGATGCGGCTGGAGTCGGGCAGGAGGCCCATGATGGCGTTGAGCAACGTGGACTTGCCGGCGCCATTGGGGCCGATCACCGTGACGATCTGCCCGGCCCCCACCCGGATCGACGCGTCATGCAGAACTTCGACACGGCCATGGCTGACGGCCAGATGCCGGGTTTCCAGTACGGGCTTCTCCTCCCGCATTCTTCTGTCCGCGCTCATTCGATGCCCCCCAGATAGGCCGCCAGAACGGCCTCGTCGCGTTGGATGTCGGCTGGCAGACCCTCGGCGATCTTGCGACCGAACTCCATCACCACCAGGCGATCGGCGAGTCCCATGACGAAGTCCATGTCGTGTTCGACGAGCAGCACGGCCATGCCCTCCCGCTGGAGCGCCCGCAGCAACTCGGCCAGCGCGTTCTTCTCCTGCAGACGCAATCCCGCTGCAGGCTCATCCAGCAGCAACAGGACGGGATCGGTGCACAGGGCCCGCGCGATCTCCAGGATGCGTTGCTGTCCGAGCGCCAGGTTCCCCGCCGGGGTGTGCATGACCTCCCCGAGACCGACACGCCGAACCTGCTCCGCAGCGAGGTGCAGCAGTCTTGCTTCTTCCTCGCGATCGAACCGCAGCGCCGCCGCGATGGGACCGGCGGTCCCGCGCAGGTGAGCGCCCATCGCGACGTTCTCCAGCACCGACAGGTGAGGGATCAGGTGAACGTGCTGGAAGGTGCGGCCCACGCCCCGTTGAACGATCCGGCGGGCATCGAGGCCGTCGATCCTTCCGCCGGCGAAGCGAATCTCCCCCGAGGACACCGGGAGGACGCCGGTGATCAGGTTGAACATCGTGGACTTGCCTGCCCCGTTGGGACCGATGAGGCCGATGATCTCCGCGGCATGAACCTCGAACTTCATGTCGTTGATGGCGACCAGCCCGCCAAACTGCTTGCGAACCTGGTCCACCGACAGGATGACCGATCCCGGCTCGGGCTTCGCCCGCCGCGGCACTTTCGAGAATCCGGCGGGGGTGGCCGCTGGAGGCATCACCGCGGGGTCCGGGGTCTGGACACGCGTCCACCGGTCGGCGATCCACGGCCACAGCCCCTGTCGCGCGCGTTGCAGCAACACGACGATCAACACGCCGAACACGAGCATCTCGTAGTTGCCATTGGAGCCGAGCAGGGACGGCAGCACGTGCTGAAGCTGACTCTTGAGGATCGTCAGGAGCGCGGCGCCGAGCAGCGCCCCCCACACGTGGCCGATGCCACCGACCACCGCCATGAACAGGTACTCGATGCCCATGTTGAGACCGAATGGCGTGGCACTGACCGATCGCTGCAGGTGGGCGTACAGCCAGCCGGACAGGCTCGCCATCAGCGCCGCGAGCACGAACACCAGCAACTTGTACTTCGCCGTGTCGATGCCCATCGCCTCAGGCATGGTGCGGCCCTTCGACAGTGAACGGATCGCACGGCCAGGCCGCGAATTGAGCAGGTTCATCAGCAGGACGAGACAGGCAGCGAGGCAAAGCCAGATCACCACGTACATGGCTCGGGGGCTCCCGAGCTCCTGCGAGCCGAACTGCAGCGGGGGCACGCCCGACAGGCCATCGAACTTGCCGAGGAACTCGAGGTTGCCGAACAGGTAGTAGAGCGAAAGTGCCCACGCAATCGTGGCGAGGGGAAGGTAGTGACCCGAAAGCCGGACCGTGACGGCGCCGATCACCGTGGCGGCCAGGCCCGAGACGACCCACCCGGCCGGCAATCCGAGCCACGGCGACATGCCCGCCGCGGTGGACAGGTACGCGCTCGAATAGGCACCGAGCCCGACGAACGCCGCCTGGCCGAACGAGGTCAGTCCCCCGACGCCGGTGAGCAAGACCAGGCCCAGCGCCACGATGGCATAGAGACCGATGTAGTTTCCGAGGGTGATCCAGAACCCCGGCACGGGCAGCAACGGCACGGCGAGCGCCGCGACGAGCAGGACCAGCTGGAGTCTCCCGGGACCGAAGCGCGCCGTGCGCCGCGGTGGGGTCGAAGCGATCAGATCCACGAGGTCTTCCTTGGTGGCGGACATGAGCTCACTCCTCGTCCGAATGCGGAGAGCGCAGCGAACGCCAGGCGAGCACTGGCAGGATGAGCGTGAAGACGATCACCTCCTTGTAGGCGCTGTGCCAGAACGACGAATAGCTCTCGAGCAGGCCGACGAGCAGCGCGCCGGCGGCGGCCAGTGGGTAGCTGGCCAGGCCGCCGATGATCGCGGCCACGAACCCCTTCAGCGCCACGACGAAGCCGGTGTCGTACTGCACCGTGTTCATCGGCCCGATCAGGATGCCTGCGAGTGCGCCCAGGCCCGTGGCGAGCGCGAAGGCGAGCCGTCCCGCCTGAACCGTGCCGATGCCCACGAGACGCGCGCCGTTGCGGTTGACCGCGGTGGCCCGCAACGCCTTGCCCTTGAGCGTGCGCTCGAAGAATGCGTACAGCAGCCCGATGAGCCCCGTCGCCACGGCGATCACCACCAGGCTCTGGCCTGCGACGTCCACCCCGCCGGCCGAGACGACCCAGTCGGTGAACGGGTCGGTACGAGAACCTTCCGGACCGAACACCAGCAGGCCCAGGCACAGGGTGGCGAAATGGACTGCCACGGACACGATGATGAGCACCAGAACCGATGCTTCGGCAACAGGCTGATACGCCAGGCGATAGATCGACAGGCCGATCGGCACCGTCAGCATCAGCACGAAGACGATCTGCACGGCCATCGGCATGCCCTGCCAGGGCACGGCCATCGACGCCACCCACATGCCGGCCGGGTAGGCGATGTTCTCGATGGCTCTGCGGCCGATCCGGGCCACCGGGAAGGGCTTGTGGCGGCGCTGCTGCAGTCCGGCCACGACATCGACGCAGAAGGACAACAGGCCGAGCGCCATCAGCAGCCAGACCAGCCGGGGGAAGTGACCGGACTGCAACCCAGCCAGGGTCAGCGCACCGAACCCGACGAACTCGCCCTGCGCGAGAAAGATGATCCGTGTCACCGAAAACACCAGCACGAGTGCCATCGCCAACAGGGCATACACCGCCCCGTTCGTGATGCCATCCTGAGCCAGGATGACCGCGATACCGAAATCCATTTGCGAAATCTCCTCACGCGCCACGGTGGCGCCGATGTCGAGGTGGGTGGCGGGTCCGCGTTGGATCGAGCAGCACGCGGCGCTGTGAACCTGGCGCTACCTGTTGGTCAGGACGAAGGCATCGCTGTGGAAATGCTCGGATGGAAGCCCACGCTCGCCGACGTACGCTGCACGCGCGGCATCGATCATCAGCGGGTTGCCGCAGGCATAGACCTCGTGCATGGAAAGATCCGGCAAGTCCTCGAGCACGGCGGCATGGACGAACCCGGAGCGCCCACGCCAGCCGGCACCAGGCTCCGACAGCACGGGAACGATGCGGACGCCCGGGAAGGTCGCCTCCCACGCATCGATCGAATCCACCGCGTAGAGATCACTCCACTGTCGGCCTCCCCAATAGAGCACCGCGCCGCGCGCCGCGATTTCCGCATGGTGGGCCTGCAGCATCGACGCGATCGGCGCGTAACCGGTGCCCGAGGCGAGCAGCACGATCGGGGCGGGTCGGTCGCTCAGCATGAAGGAGCCGAACGGCCCCTGGACCCTCAGGAGGTCCTTCACTTTCAACTTGTCGTAGGCGTGGGTGGAAAACCTGCCGCCTTCCATCCGCCGAACGTGCCACTCGATCACACCCTCGTCGTTGGGCACGTTGGCCATGCTGTAGCTGCGGCGTGCGCCGTCCTTCATCAGTACGTCGGCGTACTGCCCCGCCCGGAACTTGAAGCCCGACCCGCTCGGCAGCTGCAGCTTCACCACCGTGACGTCCGCGCTGGGCCGCGACACGTCGATCACGCGAGCTCCCGCGGTGACGACCCGCTGGCCGGGCTCCCTCGGCACGTTCGGGGCCAGCAGGACCACGTCGCGCGCGGGATGGGCCTGGCAAGTCCGACACTTTCCCCCACCGGGCAATTGAACGCCCTCCGGATGGATCACTGCTCCCTCGACCAGATCGAGGCAGCACGTGTCGCAACTGCCGGCACGGCAACTGTGCGGCAACCAGTGGCCTGCCGCGACCGCGGCATCGAGGATGGTCTGGTTCGTGCCGCACTCGAACGCCGCGCCGTGCGGTTCGAGCCGGATCTGAAACACCTCCGCCATCATCAGCCCGCCGTCGAAGGTGTTCCGGACCGCTTGAGCAGGTCGAGGGCCACGTCGACGATCATGTCTTCCTGGCCTCCCACCATTCGGCGCCTGCCGAGTTCCACGAGGATGTCCACGGTCTTGAGCTGGTACTTCTTCGCGGCCACCTCGACATGGCGGAGGAAGCTGCTGTAGACGCCGGCGTAGCCGAGCGCGAGCGTCTCGCGGTCCACACGCACCGGGCGGTCCTGCAGGGGACGCACGATGTCGTCGGCGGCGTCCATCAGCTTGTGGAGGTCGGTGCCATGGTTCCAGCCCATGCGATCCGCCGCGGCGACGAACACCTCCAACGGCGCGTTGCCCGCGCCGGCGCCCATGCCCGACAGGCTCGCATCGACACGATCACAGCCTTCTTCGACCGCGACGATGCTGTTCGCAACGCCCAGGCTGAGGTTGTGGTGCGCGTGCATGCCCGTCTGGGTTTCGGGCTTCAGCGTGTCCTTGAACGCGCGGAAGCGATCACGGACGTCGTTCATGCTGAGCGCGCCACCCGAATCGACGACGTAGCACACCGTGGCGCCGTAGCTTTCCATCAGCTTCGCCTGCTCGGCAAGACCCTTGGGCGTCTGCATGTGGCTCATCATCAGGAAGCCCACGGCTTCCATGCCGAGGTGGCGCGCGTACTCGATGTGCTGGCGGGAGATGTCGGCCTCGGTGCAATGCGTCGCCACACGGACGACGCGTGCCCCGGCCTCATAGGCCGCCTTCAGGTCGTGGACCGTGCCGATGCCCGGCAGTAGAAGGGTCGCGATCCTGGCGTGCCTGACCGCGCTCGCGACGGCTTCGATCCACTCGATGTCCGTGTGTGCGCCGAAACCGTAGTTGAAGCTTCCTCCGAGCAGACCATCGCCGTGCGCGACCTCGATCGAATCGACTTTCGCCTCGTCCAGCGCGCGGGCGATCTGCCGGGCCTGGTCCAGCGAGTACTGGTGCCGGATCGCATGACTGCCGTCGCGCAGCGTCACGTCCGAGATGTAGATCTTCTTCGCGTTCATCGTCGCCTCCTCCGTCACGCCGTCGTTGCCAGCATCTTCTCGGCCATGCGATCGGCGGTGCGGAGCGCCGCGCTGGTCATGATGTCGAGGTTGCCTGCGTAGGCCGGGAGGTAGTGCGCGGCGCCCTCCACCTCCAGGAACACCGAGGTCTTGAGTCCCGTCAGCCGGCTGCCGATGCCCGGGATGTTGATCGGCCGGTCGGCTTCGATGCGATCGAACTGCACGCGCTGCTTGAGCCGATAGCCCGGCACGTATTGCTGCACGGCCCGGACCATCTCCTCGACGGAACGCTCGATCGCGCCTTCGGCGGCGGGTTCACTGAGGGTGTAGACCGTGTCACGCATGATGAGCGGCGGCTCGGCCGGGTTGAGCACGATGATGGCCTTCCCCTTCGTCGCGCCGCCCACCACCTCGATGGCCTTCGACGTCGTCTCGGTGAACTCGTCGATGTTGGCGCGCGTCCCCGGTCCCGCGCTCCTGCTGGAAATGCTGGCGACGATCTCTCCGTAGTGCACCTTCGCCACGCGGCTGACGGCAGCCACGATGGGAATCGTGGCCTGGCCACCGCAGGTCACCATGTTGACGTTCTCCGCGTCCAGATGGGCATCGCCGTTGACGACCGGAATGCAGTACGGTCCGATGGCCGCCGGCGTCAGGTCCACCAGGCGAATGCCGGGCTTCCTGTGCCGCAGGAACGCATCGTTGCGGAGGTGGGCGGAGGCGCTCGTCGCATCGAACACCACGTCGATGTCGGCGAACTCGGTCATTCGCACGAGCCCTTCCACGCCTTCGTGCGTGGTCGCGACACCCAGGCGCCGTGCCCGTTCGAGGCCATCCGAGGCGGGGTCGATGCCCACGAGGGCGCCGACCTCGAGGTTCTTGCCATGGCGCATGATCTTGATCAACAGATCGGTGCCGATGTTTCCCGAGCCGATGATCGCGGCCTTCAGTTTCTTGCTCATCAATGTCTCCAAGTGCGACAACCAGTCGTGCCGCAGTCAATCCAGCAGGATCACGAGTTCGGACTTCGGCGATGCATGCAACATCTCCACCAGTGCCGCGCGCCGGGTCAGCACGCCACGCTGGTTGACGTAGCCCTTGTCGGTGATCTCACCCGCATCGAGGCTGAGGGGTTCGTCCATCACCAGCGCTCGCGCGGGACACTGCGAGGAGCCCCCACCGGTGCTCCGCAACTTCATGAGGCCACCCATCACGTGGTCCACCCACTGGGCGCGGGAAAGCCCCTTCGCCGCCGCCGAGGGGAAGACCAGCAGCCCGATCTCGTCCCTGTCGTGACCCGTGATCACCGCATCCTGGACGTGCGGTGCGAGGGCATCGATCACGCGCAGGCGCAGCATTCCCACCGACACCCAGGTCCCGGTGGTCAGCTTGAAGTCCTCGGCCACGCGGCCGTCGAAGCGGATGCCCTGCTCGGGCCGCGCTTCGTCCATCAGAAGCCCGGCGTCGCCGATGCGGTAGTAGCCGTCCCTGTCGAAGGCAGCCTCCGTCTGCTCCGGGTTGCCGAGGTACTCCGTGAAGACCTGCGGTCCCTTCACGCGCATCTCGAGCTTGTCGCCGTTGGGCAGGAACTTGATGCTGCTGCCGGCGACCGGCAGGCCGATGCAGCCCGGGCCGTCGAGCTTCCAGCTGACGTTGGTGAGGACCGGTGCCGTCTCGGTCGATCCCCACGCCGAGGTGAACCACACGTCGTCGCCCTTCACGGCCCGCGCGCAGCGCTCCATGCGATCCCACGTGACCTTCGGGAGTGCAGCGGCCGCGAAGAAGATCCCCCGAATGCGGGCGAGGAAGTCGCGCGCGAACGTCTCGTCCTCCTCGAGGAAGGAAACCAGGGTGTCGAATCCCCGTGGCACGTTGAAATACAGCGTGGGCTGAATCTCCCGGAGGTTGCGGACCGACTTCTCCATCAGTCCCGGAACGGGCCGACCCTCGTCGATGTACAGCGAACCCCCGTTGCAAAGCACCAGGTTCATGTTGTGGTTCGTGCCGAACGTATGGCTCCACGGCAGCCAGGACACCACGACCGGCTTCTCGTCCCGCAGGAACCGCCAGCTCTGGCGCATCTGCTGCTGGTTCGCACACAGCATGCGGTGCGTGTTCACGACCACCTTCGGTTTGCCCGTCGAGCCGGATGTCAGCAGGTACTTGGCATGCGTGCGAGGCGTGATGCGCGCGAACGCCTCCATCACCGCAGGAGACTCCTGCGTGCGGGCGATCTCCGCGAACGAGTGGGCGCCCGCGACTTCGCAGGTGTTGTGGCTCAGCACGACGGGGCAACCCAGCACACACGCCCGGATGGCGGCGCCATAGACCGCTCCGTCGCTCGCGTAGAGCACGCCGGCCGGCAGCTGCGCCAGGATGGCCCCGATCTTCGCGTGATCCTTGGCAACACGCGAGTAGGCGCTCGACACCGACGTGAACGGCCGGCCGATGTGCATCGTCGCGAACATCAACAACGCGTGGTCCAGGCTGTTGTCCGACAGGCAGACGACCGTCTGATCCGGCCCGATGCCCAGGTCCAGCAACCCCTGGGCAATGCGCCCGATCCGCCGTCGCGTCTCGCCGTAGGTCAGCCTGACCCACTGCCCGGACTCGTCGCGTTCCGCGAGGAACAACGCGTTGGGAGTCAGCCGGGCCCAATGTTCGAGCCAGTCGCCGATGCACCGAGTGACACCTCCGAGCACCTCGGTGGCATGCAGGACGAACCCGCCCCCGGGAAGCTCTTCCCGGTACACGCTGGGTGGCGCCAGCATCGCGGGATTGTCGAAGAACGTGTGCGGCATGTTCATTCCCCGGAGGCGGTGGTCACTTGAGCAGCTTCCACGTGTTCTTCTCGATGGTCACGAGGACGCGGCTCGTGGCGCCGAAGCCGGAGTGATCGGTGGCGCTCATCGTGACGACCCCGTGGGTCGTCGCCAGGTCCCGGGTGGTCTCGAGCGCGTCGCGCAGCGCGGCGCGGAACTCGGGGGATCCCGGCTTGGCCTTCGCGGCCGCCACCGCCACGGCGCGGTCCAGGACCAGGTACGCGTCGTGGGCGTAGGCGCCGAACGGGCTGCGCGAACCGGTGCCGTACTTGCTTTCGTAGGCCCGCACGTAAGCCAGGCCGACCTTCTTGCTCGGGTTGCCGTCGGGCAGCTGCTCGACCACCAGCACGTTGCCCGTGGGCAGGATCGCCCCCTCGTCCGCAGAGCCGGCGACACGGAGGAAGTCGTTGTTGGCCACGCCGTGGGTCTGGTAGAACTGGCCCTTGTAGCCACGCTCACGCAGCGCCCGCATCGGCAGGGCCGACGGCGTGCCGCTGCCGGCCACCAGCACGGCGTCCGGCTTCGCCTGGATGACCTTGAGCGTCTGCGCCGTGACGCTCTGGTCGGTCCGTGCGAAACGCTCCACCACGACGACGTCGACGCCGAAGCGGGGCGCGGTCTTCTGCACCTCCTGCAGCCAGGCTTCGCCGTAGGCATCGCTGAACCCCACGAAACCGAGCGTCTTCACCCCGGTCGACTTCATGTGCTCGAAGAGCGCCGTCGACATCACCTCGACCGACTGCGGCAGCGGAAACACCCACGGGATCTGTTTCGGCGCGAAGGGTGCGAGCGCGATCTGCGGCGTCCTGGTCTCGTTCGCCACTTCGGCGACCGCCAGCGAACCCGGCACGTTGGACGTGCCGATGATCGCGTCCGCGCGGTCGGCATCGACGAAGCGGCGAGCGTTCTTCGCGGCCTGGGTCGGATCGGACGCATCGTCGAGCACGATGTAGTTCACGGGCAAGCCACCGAGCGTCTTGGGCAGCAGCTCGATCGTGTTCTTCTCGGCGATGCCGAGCGACGCCGCTGGGCCGGTGGTGCTGAGCGTCACGCCGATCGTCACGCCAGAGGTCTGGGCTTGGGCCGGGGCCAGAGAGAGTCCGAGCGAAGCGAGCGTCGACGCGAGGATGAAGTGGCGGCGGATCATGTCGTTTCTCCAGCAGAATTCAGGGAATGCACGAGACAGAACGGAGCCATCAGACCGCGCGGCTCCGGACGCGGCCGAGACCGGCGATCTCCAGATCCAGTGCGTCACCGGCCAGGAAGGGGAACATCGGACCCAGGGCACCCGACAGCACCACGTCGCCCGCCTTCAGCGGCTCGCCAAGGGAACGCATCGTCTTGGCGAGCCAGTAGGCCGACAGCAGCGGGTTGCCGAGGCAGGCGACGCCGCTGCCCACCGACGCGGTCTGTCCGTTCTTGCGGAAGTCCATGCCGAGGCCGGCGAGCGACAGATCGCCGATGCGGCGCGGCTCGTGCCCCAGCACGTAGACACCGCACGAAGCGTTGTCGGCGACGGTGTCCACGAGCGTGATCTTCCAGTCCTGGATCGCGCTGTCCACGATCTCGATCGCGGGCAGTGCGTACTCGAGCCCCGCGAGGAAGCGCGCCCAGGTCAGTTGCTCGTCGGCCAGGTCGCGGCCCACGACAAAGGCCACTTCACCTTCGGCCTTCGGCTGGATGAGCCTCGAGGTGTCCACGTCCTCGCCATCCAGCAGTTCCATGTCGGCGAAGAGGACGCCGTAGTCGGGCTGGTCGACGCCCAGCTGCTGCTGCACCGCCCTGGAGGTCAGTCCGATCTTCTTGCCGGAGATCCGGCGCCCTTCCGCCAGCCCGGCCTCGATGTTCAGGCGCGACACGGCGTACGCCTGCTCGGCACCGGTCAAGCCGTACGTTTCGGAGATCCGCGGGATCGGCTTCCGCGCCGAACGGGCCTCGCGAAGGTCCAGGGCCGCGCGCTGGATGGGGGTCATGTCGCTCATGGAATGCTCCTGGGGCTGGGTCACTGGTTCAGATGCCGTTCCGCGAGCGCGCGCAGCTGGACGCTTTCGTCCTGCAGGGCCGTCACGTAACCGCGGTGCAGCTCGGCCACGACGTCCGCGGTCGAGGCCACGCGTTCTATGCCGCCGACGCCGTGGCCGGCGGACCAGACGGACTTCCACGCCTTCGGGGCGTCGACGATGTCTCCGGAGAAGTCGATCTTCTTCTCCTCGTTCAGCTGCGCCTCCGAGAAGCCGGCGGCCTCCACGGTGGGCTTGAGCCAGTTCGCCAGCACGCCCGAGACCGCGCGGGTCTGCACCAGGTCTTCGATGCGGCTGGCCACGACCATCTCGCGGTAGGCGTCCGCGGCCTGGCTTTCCCGCGTGGCGATGAAGCGGGTTCCCGCGAGCACGAAGTCGGCACCGAGCAGCTGTGCCGCGCGGATGTCGCGGCCGGACGTGATCGCACCGGCGAGGCCGAGCGGGCCTTGCCAGAACTCCCTCACCTCGGAGACGAACGCGAACGGGTTGAAGTGCCCGGTGTGGCCCCCCGCACCGTTGGTCACGAGCACCAGGGCGTCGACACCCGCATCCGCAGCCTTCCTTGCCATCGATGGCGTGACCACATCGGCGATCACGATGCCGCCGTAGCCGTGCACGGCATCCAGCACCCGGCGCGGGCTGCCGAGGGCGGTGGACACGATCTTCGGCCGGTACCGCAACACGAGTTCCAGCTCGCGATCGAACCGGTCGTAGCTGCTGTGGACGATCATGTTGAGCGCCCACGGCGCCTCGGCATCGCCCTGCTGCACGCCGTCACGGGTGCGGGCCATCCAGTCGTCGAGCACCTCGATGTTGCGCGCATTGGCCGCCGGATACGAACCGATGATGCCCGCCTTGGCGCAGGCGATCACGAGCTCCGGACCACTCACGAGGAACATGGGTGCGGCCATCATCGGCAACGTGCTCCGGTCCATCAGGGACAGGAAGTCGCGCTGGGACGGTGTCAGGTTTCTGTCCAGGGTCATGGGTTCTTTCAACGCAGTGGGCGGATGTCCCATCCGCCGTCGCTGTGGATGACGTGCGCCGTCGTGGCGCGGCTGTTCTCCTTGGAGGCGAGCAGGACGTAGTGGCCGGTGTGCTCGTGCGGCTGGGCCACGAACTTGAGAGGCGTGCTGGCGGCGATGTTCTCCTCGAAGCCCTTGATGTCGGACAGGCGCCGCTCGTTCTTGCCGAGCGAAACCGGCCCGCGCAGGGGCGTCATCGTTGCCCCGGGTGCCACGCCGTTGACGCGCACGTCCGGCGCGAAGTCGTAGGCCAGCTGCCTGATCAGCCCGAGGCCGGCATGCTTCGATGCCACGTACAACGGGCCACCTCCGCCCGCGTGGAACGCGGAGTTCGACAGCGTGAAGATCATGCTTCCCCTCGACTTCCGAAGATGCGCCGCGGCGGCTCTCGCCGCCAGCGCATAGGCCAGGACATTGACCCCGAACACCTCGACGAAGCTCTCGGCCACCTGCTCGATCGACAGCTTCTCGATGCCGGTCATGAAATCCCAGACGCCGGCGTTGCCGACCAACGTGTCCAGCTTTCCCCAACGCGCCACCGTTTTCGTGACGATGGCGTCGTTGTCCGCGGGTGAACGGACGTCACCCGCGTGCACCACGACCTTGTCTCCATGTTCCTCGGTCAGTTGCGCGACGTGGTCGGGATTGCGCACGAACACCCCGACCCCCTCGGCACCCTCGTCGAGGAATCTCTTCACCACCGCCCGTCCGATGCCGGAGCCGCCTCCGGTCACCAGCGCGACCTGCCCTTTCAACCAGCCCATGTCTCCTCCAGCTCTTCGCTCTATGGATTCCCACGCTCCATCACAGGAACGTGTTCAGGTTCTTCGCCATCAGGATCGACTGCGTGATCAGGACCTTCCGCCGTGCGATCCGGAGCCCTCCGTCCACCCGCCGGAGCAGGTCCTCGCGTCGCCCGACCAGGAGGTCGTTGTCCTTCTCGACGCGGCTGCGGTAGTTCACGAAGGTCGAATGCACGACGTACTCATCGTCCCGACCCGCCGCGAACGCCTCGATGCCGCTCACGACATGCGTGTGCCGGGTCGGAGGGTCTTCCGCCCAGGCGGTTGGCTGCTTGAAACGGGCGACCCGGCGCGTCAGGTCGCGCAGGTTGTCATTGAAGAAGGCGCCGCCGTCGGCCTGATAGGCGCCGTGCTTGTCGTTGCGCCGCCGGTTCTCCATGCTGGGCATCCAGTAGTGCACGTCGTCCGCCATCAGGGCGAGCCAGTCGTCCAGGCGTTCGGTGTCGAGCAGGCGCGCCTCGCGGTACAGGAACTGTTCGATCTCGCGATGAACCTGCGCGCCGACGAGACGCTCCTCGAGGACGTTCTCGGTCGCGTTCATGCCGCCTTCTCCTGCGCCGTGCCGGTCGTCGGGAGCATCGGCGTGTCGCGCTGCGGGACCTCGGCCCAGGTCTTCGACTTCATCAGGTCCAGCCACCGCTGGTAGAACGCACGCTGGTTCGCTTCGTTGATCTGGCCCTTGAAGACGTTGCCCGGAAGACCGCTGTCCGCCAGCCGGGTGTTGGAACCGAGGCCCATGTAGAGGTCCTGCTGCCGGGTGACGAAGCCCGCGTTGGTCTTCGTGCTGTACTCCCAGTTCTCTCCGTCGTCCATCTCGAAGACCCCGGTGGGGCTGAAGGTCATCATCGTGCCCTTGCGCCACTTGTCCTTGATGTCCTGCGGGGCCGCCTTGTTGACGAAGGTCCAGGTGTGCAGTTCGATCTGCCCCGGCCCCCGCGGATGCCACGTGCGGAAGGTGTTCTGCCCGGGAAGGAACGAGGTGTTGGGAAACAGCGTGGCCGACGAGATGCTGCCGATCATCCGCGAGCGGACCTCCCCCAGTCGCTCCGCCACCCGCGGCTGCAGGTTGTAGAGGTACTTCACGAGGTCCTTTTCGCCGAGCGTCGCGGCGTTGCCCACGATGTCCTGGTTGAACTCCCAGCCGTGGCCGTTGAAGTTCACGTGGTAGGACTGCTCGGGGAACTTGTGCACTTCCGCCACGGGTCCGCCGATCATCGCCCTCGCGCCGGAGTCGTGTGTCCACCCCGCGTGCAGGATGTCGCCGACGAAGTTCTCCGACGCGTATTTCCAGTTGCACTGGATCACCGACTTCACGCAGCCGCCGACGAACTCGGTTCCCCCCTCGTCCATGTCGAAGACGGCATCGAGGTAGTAGCGGAAGTCACCGAGGTACTCCGCGAGGGACGGAGCCGCGGGGTCCAGGGTGGCGAAGATCAGGCCCCGGTAGCTCTCGATCCCCGCGACCGGATGCAGGCCGTGCTGGCTCTTGTCGAGGCCCGACGCCTCGTAGGCCTCGCTCGCATGCATGCCCTTCAGGCCTCCGTCGATCCCGAACGACCAGCCGTGGTAGTTGCAGACGAATTGCCGGGCGCTCCCCGCGTCGGCGAAACACACCTTGTTCCCGCGATGGGGACACGTGTTCAGGAACGCCTTGACGGCACCGTCCTTCTGGCGGACCACGATGACGTTGTCCTCGCCGAGGTAGGTCGTGATGTAGTCGCCGGATTTCGGGATCTGCGACTCATGGCCCACGAACAGCCAGCAACGCGCGAAGATCTTTTCCAGTTCCTGCTCGTAGATGTCATGGTCCCAGAACATGTTTCGCGACATGCGGCCGTTCTCGAGGTCGAGCAGCTGGTCCAGGTTCTCGCGCGCATCGCTCGCGGGACGTCGCTTCAGGCGGATGGGCTGGGTTCGGGTGTCGTTGCACATGCCTTGTTCCTCTCAGATGCCGCCGGACGCTTCGTCGGCTTCCTGCTCCATGTCGACGACGACCTCATCGCCGGCATCGATGACCTTGTAGGTGCGCAGCGCCACTTCGCACGGGAAGCTCAGCGGCTGTCCGCTCGGGATGTGAAAGGTGCCGTCGTGCACCGGGCAGGCGATGCAGTCGCCGTCGACGATCTCTCCCTCGGACAGCGATGCGGTGGCGTGCGTACAGCCGTCCTGAGTGGCATAGAACACGCCCTCCACGTTGTAGACAGCGACCGCCATGCCGTGCACGTCGACACGGCGGATGTTTCCCGGCGAAAGCTCGCCCTTCTTGAAAAGATGGACCCGTTGGCTCATGACTTCATGCATGCAGTTGAACGAAACCGAGACCGGTCACCCATTCGGGCACCGGCTCGTAGTCGATGACCTCGCCCGTCGCCCCCGGCATCGCCCCCATCGCACACGCCCACTGGCGGATTTCCATCCCGCCGTTGCCGCCGTTGGCGAGGATGTAGTCGTCGCTCAGCGCGACCAGCCCGTCCAGGTCGCCACGCACCGCGTAGTCGAGGATCTCGCGATCGAACGCCTCGTTGACACGCCCCATCTCGGGAAGCCCGACCCAGTGGCTGATGCCACCACTGCCGATCACGGCGACACGCTCGTCGCACGGCGCGGCCTCGACGGCGGCCCGGACCGCACCGCCGAGCTGGGCCGCCCGACGCAGCGGGATGTACGGATCCACCCCCGCTGCCAGATAGATCGGCACCGTGCCCACGTGCCGACCTCCCTCGCGCAGCGGATCCACGAGCAGCTGGTTGGGGATGCCGACCGCGTGGTCGACGGTGAAGGCTCGTGCCACGGCCCAGTCGAAACCGTTCTGGTGCCCGTGGCGGGCGATGTGCGTCGCCAGCGCTTCGTTCGCCTGGATGGGACCGCGCCGCAGGCCCGGCAACGCGTCGATCGGTCCGTCGACGTCACCCGTGCCGATCACGTACTGCGGCAGGCAGGAGGTGCCGAACAACATGTAGTGGTCCGCGCCCACGATCACGACGCTGGTGGGTTCGAGCTCCGCGAGCCGCCTGGCGCACGTCGCGAACGCAGCCCACATCCGCTTGGCCACATCCGGAGCGGGCGCTTCGGGCGCCACGAACATCACCGGGTCGTGCGGAACGAGGAAGCCTCCGACAATCTTTCCCACGTTGGATCCTTATCGCTTGAGGGCGGCGGAGAAGACCGACGACGAGTCAACGGCGTCGGGGCGGAGGGCCTTCATGTAGGCACCGGGCGAGCGGTCCGGGGCGTTCTCCTGCCAGTACCCCATCGTCAACATCGGGTTCACACCAAGGCGCTGCAGGCCCGCGACGTCGAAGGAGAGGAGCATCGCCTTCTCCTCGTCGGTGAGGGCCAGACGCTGGAGCAGCTTCTCCGGCTCGTCACGAAAGCGCTGTTTCGTGGCGCGGTCGATGCACAGCTGGTGCATGAGCTTCTCGAGGACGTTGCGACTCACAGCGTTGCTCCGGTCACGCCACGAAGGCACGGACGAGCTGGAGGAAGCGCTCGCGGTGCTCCGTCTGCACCCAGTGGCCGGATTGACCGAACAGGTGGAGCTCGGCTCGCGGAATGCTGTTGGCCAGGAGCAGGCCACATTGCACCGGCACCACGCGGTCCTCGCGGCCGTGAAGCACGAGCGTCGGCGCGGTGATCTTCTCGAGCGACTCCTTCGGGAAGCCGCGGACGATCGTGGGGCCCTCCGTGTTCGGCTTCGGCAGCAGCTTGCGCAACGCGTCCTGTGCTCCGGGCCGCGCGCTCGCTTCATAGCGCGTGGACACCATCTCGGGCGTGATGATCGACTGGTCGTACGGGAACAGGCGCATCGTGCGCTCCATGTTCTCGAGGCTCGGCTCGTACTCCCAGGCCGAGCGCAAACCCGGCGTCTGCTCGAACTCGCCCGCGGGCGTGCCGAGCAGCACGAGGCGATCGACCCGCTGCGGCGCGAAGAGCGCCAGGCCGACGGACAGTGCACCGCCGAAGGAGTTGCCGACGAACGACGCCTTCTCGATGCCGAGTGCGTCGAGGATGCCGACAAGGTGCTTCACCCAGAGCTTGATGTCGTACTTGCTGTCGGCCCTGAACTCGGTGAAGCCGAAGCCGGCGATGTCCGGAGCGATCACACGGAAGTCCTTCGCCAGGTCAGGCATCACCTTCGCCCAGTTCGTCCATGCGGACACGCCGGGACCGGATCCGTGCAACAGGAACAGCGGCTTGCCGCGGCCTTCGTCGAAGTAGTTGGTCTCGTGCTCCGCGGCGACGAGGGTTCTGCCAATACCAGGGTGTTCGCTCATGTCGCGCTCCACGCCATACACTTGTGTATGTGAATGGTACGAATTGGAAGCGCCATGACAAGGATCAAATTGCAGGTGTTTGCCCTAGTGGATTGAATTTTCCGTTCACTGTTGTATGGTTGGACCGATGCAACGCCAGCCACCGGCATGCCCCCCCCGATCCCGAGGAAATTCCCCAATGAACGCAGCCCGCGTCGATGAACATGACGCAGTCGAGGACTTCACCACCCAAGGCAAAAGCCAACTGACCCCCGAGGACTGGATCGCGGCCGCCGCCGAACTCCTCGTCGACAAGAGCATCGACTCCGTGCGCATCGACGTCCTGGCGAGGGGGATGAAGGTCACGCGGGGCAGCTTCTACTGGCATTTCAAGGACCGCAACGACCTGCTCGAACGGCTCTTGAAGCGCTGGCGCAGCGAGGCGACCGCGCAGGTCATCCACCGCTTCGAGAAGAGCGGGGCGAGACCCCATGACCTGATCCGGGAGCTGGTCTCGCTGCCGTTCCGCGGCCGGGCCGCGCTTCACTCAGCGTCGATCGAACTGGGGATCCGCGCATGGGCGCGACGCGACGCCATGGCGCGGCAGGTGGTCGACGATGTCGACGCGCAGCGCCTCTCCTACATCGCGCAGTGCTTCTCTGCCCTCGGTTTCGGCATTTCGGATGCCCGGCACCGCGCGTTCATGCTGTACGGCTACATGCTCACCGAGTCTTTGCTGGGCGCCCACGGCACCGAGCGCCAGCAGCTCGAGCGGCGCGAGTTCACGGAGCGCGTCGTCATGGACCGCCGCCCTTGGAACGAAGCGAGTCGATGACGTCGACGCCCAAGTGCGGAGCGGCGCACTCGACCCGATCCGGCCGGCATCACGCCGCGAGGGCGTCGTTTCGTCCCCGCTCGTACGCGACGCGGTAGAGCGACTCCGGGGAATCCCGCATAGCCGGCTCCAGCACCTCGGGCATCGTGAGCACCCGCACGATGCGTCGTCCGGTTGAAAGAAATCCGTCGACGTAGCCCTGGATCCACGTGTCGCTTGCGGTTTGTCGGTCCACTGGCACTCCTGTTGACAGCGGCGCGTCCCGTTCGCCGGCAAGGCTTGCAGCGTACACATCTGTATGGAATGAAGCAAGCGAAGGCGAGAGACCGGAACTCGGGCCGCCTCGAGAAGTTCCACGCCCTTCGCACCGCTGATCCCCGGCATAAGCAACTCTTATTTCGCCGCGGCCTCGGGGATGCGGCGCATTCTTCGGGACGCCACTCCCGCAGGAGATTCCCCAGCGGCGGCCCGCAGGCCGGTCCACCGGCGAGGGCAAACCCGAGTAGCGCCGCAGATCTGGCGATCAGCGCATGGACCCGGACGCGATGAACGCCCGGTGGTTGCCCGCTTTGGACAACGGCGCCGCTGATGGATGCTCTGTTCTCGTCACATGTCGCGCAGCGACGTCGTCATTGGTTTCCGCCCACCGCGTCGGAGAAGCCACACGACACGAGCGGCGCAACGTGGCCTCGCCCAACCGATCCCCACAGGCACGCAGCCTGACCGGCACCGCATGGACCAGTCCACTCCCAAGATCCGATTCACGTTGCGTCAATTGCAGTACTTCTGCGCGGTGGCTCGCACGGGCCAGATCTCCGTTGCAGCGGCGCAGTGCCACATCACGCAGCCAACGATGACGGCCGCCGTGGCGGAACTGGAGCGCGCGCTGGGACTGGTGCTCTTCCGTCGTGAGCGGAGAGGTGTGTCCCTCACCGAGGCCGGTTCGGCGTTTCTGCAACGTGCCCAAGCGGTACTGGAGTCCGCGGTGAGCGCCAGCGGCCTCGCGGAGCAGTCCGTCGATTCGGGCCTCACGGGCACCGTGCACATCGGCGCCACCGAAACACTGGTCGGCTACGCCCTGCTGCCGTTGGTCTCGCGATTCCAGGAATGCTGCCCCAGCGTGACCGTCGTCCCGGTTCAGTTGCAGACCGGGGACGTGGAGGCCGCGCTGGAGTGCGGCCAGATCGACCTCGCCGCGGCACGCCTCGCGGAGTTCCACAGCCACCGCAGGCTCGCCAGGCGCACGCTCACGAGAGTGCGCCGCCGCGTGTGGGTGGGAGACGGCCACCCGCTTTCCGAGCGGTCCTCTGTCGCGTTGAAGGACCTGGCACCCTACCGATTCGTGGTGGTCGGGTCGGGAGAGGATGCGGGAGACGCAGCCCCCCTCTGGCAACAGGCCGGTGTGCCGCAGTCGAACGTCCTGCGAACCGCGTCCGTCGGATCCGCGCGTGAACTCATCGCCAGCGGCCTCGCCGTCACGGTGCTCTCGGACGCGACCTTCTGGCCCTGGCCGCCCGTGGGTCGCAGAGTCCGCGCCATCGCCCTCGACGATGACATCCCGCTCGTCGATGTCGGCCTGCTCTGGCACCTGAACCAGCCCATGACCCCCTGGACGGCCGCGCTGCGAGACCACCTCAGCGCCACCTTCGCCTTGCCGCCAGATCTGCAGGAAGGTCTCGGCGAACACCTCGCCCCGCTAGACATCGATTTAATCGATTCCAGATCGGGCTCCCCTTCGTCGAAGTAGCTTGGACTGCCACGGCACACGCCGTGCGACTCCATCAGAACCGAAGGTGAACCCGTGAAACTCCGTCCCATTCCCAGATCCTGCGGCCCCGTCTTCCTGGCCGCATTGGGCCTGCTGGCAGCGTCGCCCCTCGCCACCGCGCAGACCACCCCGCTCAAGGTGCTCAAGAAGGTCCCGCCGGAGTTTCCGGCGGAGGCGGCCCGGCGGAAGATTTCCGAGGGCGTCCTCAAGGCAAAGGTGTCCGTCGATGGGCAGGGCGCCGTGACCAACGTGCAGATCATCGAGGCGGTTCCGGAACGGGCGAAGGTCTTCAACGAGTCGGCGATCAGCGCGCTGTCGCGATGGAAGTTCGAATCCACCGGCAAAGCGGACGCCACGGAGATCAAGCTCGTCTTCTCGCAGGACGAATGAACTTGTCGATTGGGAGTTGCAAATGATCGAGATGAATCGCGGAGAACGAATGCTCAAGCCCCGGTTGTGGCATCGCCTGACGCTGAACTTCCTGCTCCAGATCGCACTGCTGATCGTCGTGGGCGCCTACGGGGCCTACGGTGCGCATCGCCTGGCGACGGACATGGAAGAGACGGCCAGCACGGGCCTGTCGCAGATTCGACGAGCCCAGTTGCTGCAAACGGGCGTGTCGACGATCTCGACGGCCGCTCGCGATCTGCTGTTGCTCGACGAGGCGAAGCAGCTTCGCCGCCAGCAGGCGCTCATCGACCAGGCCCTCCAGAGCGCGCACGACGTCGAGGTGGAGTTGCGCCAGATGAACGTGGGCGGTGCCGATGCTGAAAAGCTGCAGGCGCTTTTCCAGGAGAAGGAGAAGTTCACCGCGTCGGTCGCGAAGTTCCGCACCGCGCAGCGCGACGGCACGGTGGACGACGCGAGGCAGGTCCTGGTGATGGACATGCGCCCCGCGCAAGCCGCCTATCAACGGGCGCTGGAAGACATGGTCCAGCACGAAGCCGCCGAAGCCACCAGGCGCTCGACCGAGGGCACCGACCTGGCCCGCATGACCGTGCTGGTGACGAGCGGGCTGGTTGCCGCGGCCGTGTTGCTGGGAAGCCTCGCCGCCATCGTCATCGCACGCTCGATTCTCCTGCCGGTGCGCCGCGCCAAGATGGCCGTGGAGACGATCGCGGCAGGTGACCTGTCGACGCCCATCCAGGGCCACGTTGCCGACGAGATCGGCGAAATGCTGGACAAGCTGGAGCAGATGCGCTCCGTGCTGGCCGGCGTCGTCACGCAGGTCAGCCACGCCGCGGCCCGCATCGACCAGGACTCCAGCGCCATCTCGGACGGAAACGATGCGCTGGCGACACGCACCTCCCGCACCGGTGGCAGCCTCCAGCAGACCGCGGCGTCCGTCGACCAGATCGCCAGCGCCCTGCAGGGCACCACGCAACTCACGGTCGAAGCCGCCGGCATGGCCGAGGGCGCTCGCGTGGCGGCTTCCGCCGGGGGCGAAGCGGTCCACACCGTGATCTCCACCATGCAGTCCATCGCATCGTCGAGCGCCCGCATCGGGGACATCATCGCCGTCATCGACGGGATCGCGTTCCAGACCAACATCCTCGCGCTGAACGCAGCGGTGGAAGCCGCACGGGCGGGCGAGCACGGCAAGGGGTTCGCCGTGGTCTCCTCCGAAGTGCGAGCGCTCGCCGGGCGGAGTGCCCAGGCGGCGCGGGAGGTCCGGCACCTGATCCAGACGTCCTCCGAGCACGTCGAGGCCGGCAACACGTTCGTCAGTGACGCGGGCAAGAAGATCGACAACGTCATCGCCAAGGTCAACGCCGTGAGCCAGTTGCTCGAGCGGATCGCAGCGGCCGCCGACGAACAGACCAAGGGTGTCGAACAGGTCAGCGGCGCGATGTACGAAGTCGACCAGAGCACACGGCAGAACGGCGGCCTCGTCGTGCGCCTGGGTGACTCGGTCCAGGCGCTGAAGGACAGTGCCCGAGATCTGTCCACCTCGGTCTCCTTCTTCCAGACGGCCGGCGCGCACGACCCAGTCCTCCAGTGACATTTCTCGCGGTCTGGCGCCGCGCGAGTTCAAGTCACGTACTGCGCGCCCGATACCCGATGGTGGTAGCGGGCGCGCAGGTCGTCCGGGTCCACGAGTTCAACAAGCAGTACCCATGAAACGAACACAATGTCTGGCGATGTGCGTCGCCTTGGCCGGCGCGTCGGCGAACGCAGCCACCTCATTCGGGGAGTACGTCACGCTCAGCGGGTTCGGCACCGCCGGCGCCGTGGTCACGGACAACGACCAGGACGTGTTCGTGCGTGAGAACGCCTTCGAGGGCGCGACCAGCTCCGGCAGTTGGGTGGTCGACTCCAAGCTGGGGGTGCAGGCCGACTTCAGGGCCGACTGGTTCGGTGCGACCGCCCAGGTACTCGCGGAGCAACGCATGAAGCCCGGCATCCGCGCCGACCTCGAATGGGCCTACCTGAGCGCCAACCCGAGTCCGGACCTGGCGTTCCGCCTGGGGCGCATGGCGCCCGCCGTGTTCATGGTGTCCGACGGTCGAAACATCGGTTATTCGAACACGATGGTGCGCATGCCCAACGAGGTGTATGCGGTCAACTTTCTCAAACGTGTGTACGGCGTCGACGGGACCTACCGCATCCCGATGGGCTCCAGTTCCCTCACGCTGTCCGCGATGGGTGGCAAGGGATCGATTCCCCAAGGCAACACCGAGCTGGACGCCGACAAGGTCTGGGGCTACAACGCCACGTTCGATACGCCCGTTGGCAGCATCCGCTTCGGTCAGTTCAAGGCGGACGTCGTTCTTCCGTGGTACCGCAGTGGCCTCCCCACGGACATCGACATCCCCTATGCGTTCACCGGCTTGGGTTATCAGTACGAAGGCGCCCGGTTCAAGTTCGCCGCGGAGTACGTCAAGCGGGAGGTGGGCCTGCTGCCCGAGATGGGCGCGAAAGGCTGGTACGCCACGGCTGCGTACCGATTCGGCTCGCTGACACCGTACATTGCCGTCGCCGGCTTGAAGTCCGGCCAGCTGGCCATCCTGTCAAGGAGCAGCGGCAACCAGAGTAGTGAGACCGCGGGTGTGCGTTGGGACCTTGTTCCCGGCGCGGCCTTGAAGCTTCAGTTCGACCATGTGGACCCGAAGGGTACCGTCGGAGCGAGCTTCTCGCCCGTGGTGATCGGCCCCGGCGACAAGACCAATGTCTTGAGCATCGCCCTCGATTTCATCTTCTGAACGAGGCGCCTGATGCACAAAATATCGCTTGTCGCCCTGTTGGCCATTGCATGCGCCATGACCGCCAATGCGGGTGTGGTCGTGGTCGGGCATCCCATGGCTTCTCCCCTGACGAAGGAACAAGTCGCCAACGTGTACCTCGGCAAGAGCGCGCTGGCGATGCCGCTCGACCTCCCCGATGCTTCGCCCACGAAGGCGCAGTTCTACGACAAGGCCATGGGGCGCGAAGTGTCGCAGATGAAAGCAACCTGGGCTCGCATCGTCTTCACGGGCAAGGGCCGACCACCCAAGGAGTTCGCTGATGCCACGGCGCTGAAGCGAGAAATCGCGGCCAATCCCAAGGCGATCGGATACATCGATTCATCCGCCATCGATGGGTCGGTGAAGGTGCTTTTGACTCTCGACTAGTCGAACCGTTTGCCGGGACGGCGTCTTGCAGCGCCGGGACGCGTCCCCGTCACGGCGCGGCCGCTCGGCCGACCAGCGCGACCGACGACACCGCAGGCACCGACAGTTCGACATCCGTCACCGTCTCGCCCTGGACCGATCGATACTTCAAGCCTTCCGCATCCTGCGACCTCCCGTCGTGCGGATTCCACAGTTGCACCTGTTCCAGTCGGCCGCGCAATGTGACGAGCGTGCGGACGGGCGTGTCACTGGAGTTGCCGAAGTAGTAGATGTCGCGGCCATCACGTTGGCGATGAATGTAGTTGAAGACGCCGTTGCCCGTCGTAGCCGTCGGCCGCGGCTGGAACGCGAGGTCGGGCAGCAACCCGAGGCGCTCGAAGGTCGAGGCCAGAAGGCCTGCACTCGGATTCGGCAAGAACACCGCTTGACCGCCGGCACCGTTGCGGCGGATCTCGCCTGGCGTACCGCTGGCGGCCAAGTCTCCGAAGATCTCGGAGACCAGCTTCTTCACTCGCCGGTCCGCACCGAACTCGGCGGAGCGCGTGGGCAAGAGCGACGTCGCCACGATGCTGCCACCGGCATCGAAGAAGGCCTTGGCCTTCTCGAGTGCAGCCACCGCCAGCACGTCGCCGCCTGGCAGCAGCAGCACTCGGAATCGCTCCTCGTTGACCCTGTTCTGCATCACCAGTTCGCGGCCTCGCACCTGCAGTTTGTCACCACCGAGCGCATCAGGGTGCACGAAGGTGAAGTCGCGATGCAGTTCGCTGAACAGCATCTCGCCGACAGCCTGGTAGTCGGCATCGCGATAGGCATGGGCGCCCGTGGGCAACGCGGCTGAATTCTCCGGCGCGTTGAAAGCAAAGAAGGCTTGCAACGACTCGATCGGGAACAGCATCGCAATGTCGGCCACGTGCCGGCCCCCTTGCAGGAGATAGGAACTTCTGCCAGCCCATTGGCTGAGCTCGGCCCCCGTGCCGTGAGCTTGTGAAGGATTGCGACCACCGAGGATGAAGTGGTTGAACCCGCGCGTGAAGAGCTCGATCATGCGGCGATAGCCGTTGGCGTCATGCGTGACGCTGAATGCTTCGGCTGCGGTCAACGGGAGGTCTCGCTGCGCGGACACGGAACTGACCAGCTTGAAGCCCCCGCGCGCAAAGCCCAGGCCCCACAGCACGTCGGCCATCGGCACGTCGGTGTAGGCGTAGAACTTGAACGGGTCACCGCTCATGTCGGTCGGCTGGAGGTCGAAGTTGCCAGGCGCGTGCCCGGTGGAGAGAACGCCGTGCTGATGCGCCCACTCCGTGACGAGCTTGGGAAAGGCCTCGCCCAGCAACTCGGCTCGTGCCTTGTAGAAGCCAACGCGCGCAGCGGCGGTGTCCGGCCCGATCTCATCCCATAGAGCCGGGTAGTACAGCGCTGCAGGCCGCCCGGTGATCTTCTGGAATCGTTCAGCGATGGTGGGGTGCCATGTCTTCTCGTCGGGGAAGATGCCCACGTCATCGAAGAAGGTGAAGCGGATGGTCGAACCGAAGAACTCGGACAATCCGCCGTAAGCGCGGTCGTAGCTGTTTGCAATGAACCAGCGGGCTGCCTCCGGATCGAGGTAGTCCGCCGCGGCGAAATAGTCTGGCTTCAGCTTCTTGGACACCGACGTCGAAACGTAGTAGCGCTGAACACGCCAGTTGCCTCGCGGCGCGAGCCATTCGATCTTTTCGTCCTTCGCTTCTGCCAGGAGGTCAACCCGCTTGCCGGTTGAGGTATCCAGCGCAACGACAGCCACCGGACGCTCGCCCTGGGACAGGTCGAAGCTGAACGGCTGGCGGGATGAGACCGTCGATTCCTCGCGACGAAGCAGCTTGCGATTGAAGCGTGCCGGAAGGGTGTGATCGGCGCTGCCACTCGGAAAGCCGGCCTCGTCGTAGTAGATCGCGGTTCGCCCATTCACCTTGGCCAAGTTGAGCAGTTCACGCATCTTGGCGAACCACTCGGGGGTCATGTAGCCCAGGCCGGCAGGCCGGCCGGGACCAGACATGCCGTCCGCCAGGTAGCTGCCCAAGCCGGCCTCACCGGGCAGCGCCTTCGGAAGCCACGGGCTCGCACCTCTGGGATAGGTATCCAACAAGCCGAGCACGAAAGGGGAAAGCCCCGCCCTGTCGATCGGCAGCGCGCGAGCCTTGTCTCCTTGCGGGCTGACCATGATGCTGCCCGCATCGAGTTCCTCAACCGCACGTCGCGCCACCATGTCCAGCGGCGCACGGTACCCCGCGCCTTCTTCTGTCGTCACGGTCGGCCGGTGCCGGGCCGGGGGCGCAGCGAAGTCGCGGGGGTCCACCGTTTGCGCGTAGGCGGCCAGGGCAAGAACAGGGGTCCCGATGAGGACGGCAATCTTTTGGCGCATGGGTCCGTTGTCGTTGTCAGTCGCGCCCATGCCCGGTCCCCGGTGTTCGTTCGCGAAGCGGGACTGGGGGCAGCGTGGATACCGGCAATCGTGCAAGACGCCCACCCTGAACGCACCGCAGCTTTCCCTGTACCGAGCCCCCCCGCCAACGGCGTCCCGGTTCGGTGACGTCGGAGAACCCTGAAGGTATTCCCCTATGAACCGGTCGCATTCGCCGCAAGGCCGCGCCTCCGCACACGCTCTCGCCCGGCCGCATTAGCCTTGCTACTCGGGGCGCCGAATCGCGCTAATTGATATGGCGCGCGCCGTGGACACAATGAATTCAGGTGGAAGCTTCACTGCGCCACCTCCGCGCACCCCAGCGTGGCAAGGCCTTCACCTGCGCGAACGAAGTCCCCGCGTTGTCGGAAGCCACGCTTGCGGGTGTCATCCCTGGCCTCGCGCATCCACCTCGTCATGAAAACAGCCACTGCGACCTTCCCCGAGTCCGGAGACCCGTCTTCCGCAGCCCCAACCGGCTCTTCGATGGGGCGCTACATGGCCTGCTACCTCCTCGTCGCGCTGTCCTTGACAGCCATCCTGGGCGGCATCGGCACTGTCATCCTGCCATTGCACATCCAGCAGCTCGAGTTCGCGCAATTCTTTGTCGGCGCAATGGGCCAGGTCAACTTGCAGGAGTTGATCGCCTTGAAGGCTCAGGTGGCAGCGGGTGCCGTCAGTCCCTCGGCCGAACAACAGAAGTTGCTCGGCGTGCTGACAGCCTTCGAGGCCGCGAAGGCCTCCGACGTTTCGCTCGCCGCTTCGTTGGCCATCGCCGCCACCATGGCCCTCCAACCAGCCGTTGGCGTGGCGTCGGACAGGACACGAAGCCGCTGGGGGCGCCGCGCGCCCTGGATGGTCGCAGGGGCGGCGCTGGCGATGCTGGGAGTGCTGACGATGTACCTTGCAGACTCTGTCGGGCAGTTGATCGCCGGCTACACCTTGGCTTCCGTCGCTCATGCCTTCGTCGGCGGCCCCCTCAGCGCGACCATCGTGGACCGGGTGCCCGCCTTGAAGCGCGGGATGATGTCCGCAGTGGCTGGCATCGGTCTGCTCATCGGCTATGTGATCGGCCTCGGGGTGGCGGGCGCTGCCTTTGGCAAGCTCGGCACCGGCAGTTACTTGATCTTCGGGGTGACCGTCTGCTTGGTCACCTTGCTGTTCGTCACGCTGAGCCGTGACGCTTCATCCGGGGCGCTGCCCCTGGACAAGGTTTCCGTCGCCGGCCACCTGAAGTCCTTCACCGTGGCGCTGCGCCATGCCGACTTCCGCTGGGTCTTCGTCGCGCGGGTCGTGATGCTGTTCGGCTACAGCGTCAGCAGCACCTTCGGCATCTACATGTTGCAGTCCTACATCGAGCCGGGCCTGAACCCGGAGGAAGCAGCCCGGACCATGCCGCTTCTGCATGTCGTTGGCTTGCCTGCCACGTTGCTCGCCATGGTGATCTCGGGCCGCTGGTCGGACAGGATCCATCGGCGCAAGCCATTCGTCATCGGCGCTTCGATCCTGCTCTCGGTTTCCATGGCCGTGCCATTCGTCTGGCCGGCACTCTGGGCCTTGTACGCCCAACACGTGCTCGCCGGCATCGCCGTGGGCACGTTCCTGGTGGTCGACCAGGCGCTGCTGATCGACGTGCTGCCGGACAAGGACGCCGCAGGGCGCGACCTCGGGATCGGGGCTCTGGCCAGCAATCTCGGCCAGGCCATCGGTCCCATCATGGCTGGCGGAGTTCTGGCGGCAACCGGGGGCTATCGCATGATCTGGTTGACGGCGATGGTGCTGACCTTGATTGCGGCGCTCGCCATCTTTCCCGTGAAGCGGGTGAGATAAGGCTGCATGACATTGCACGTGCCGAGCAGCCGCGCTCACCTGCGCAAGACACCAGGCGCTTGATCGCCGCGTCCCGCCGGAAAGGCCTCGCCCATCACGAAGCCGGTTCGTCAGACCGTTGCTCGGACTCCCTCTGACTCGAGGCGGGGCCGTCCGTCGACACCACCGTGTTGCGCGTGCGCTTCGCCACGTACAGGCGCTCGTCCGCGACGGCAAGGAGTTCCTCCAGGTTGTATCGAACTCGCGCCTCACTGGCGCACGCGATGCCCGCGCTGAAGGTGAACTTCGGTGCCGCCTCGCATTCGGCGATGGTCTGCTGGACACGTTCGGCCACGGACACGGCTTCGGCCAAGGTGCTCTTCGGCAGCACCACCAGGAACTCCTCGCCCCCCCATCGACCCAGGAGGTCGCTGGCCCGCAGGCACCCCTTCGCCTTCGCCACGAAGCGCTGCAGCACCTTGTCCCCCGTGGGATGGCCGAGCGTATCGTTGATGGACTTGAAATGATCCAGATCGCAGAGGACGACCGACAGGTCACCGTCACGCCGCGCCAGTTCGATGTCCCGGCGGAGCATGGGCATCAGGCCCGTGCGGTTCATCGCGCCGGTCAGGGCATCGGTGACGGCCGCGGCTGCCAGCCGGTCGCGGATGTCCTGGTACAGGCACTGCAGGAAGCCCGCGGTGCTGAACAGGGCCCAGACCATCTCCAGGAGCAGCGCCCTGCGCCCGATCTCCTCTGGAGAGTGGCCTGCCGCCGTGACCATGAGCACGTTGAACGTCAGCAGGATGGATGCCGCCACGGCCAGCAACCGGCCGCCCCAGAAGTGCCGCCCGAGAAGGACGGCGTTCCGGATCAGGAGAAGGTTGACGGCGCACAGCAGCGCGGGGAGAACCCGCTCGTCGATGCGTGACTGCACCAGGCCGGCGACCACGGCCAACGTCAACGAGACGATGACGATCCGTCTCAACCGGGTCGGCCCTCGGTGCAGGACCCGCATCCCCTCGGCCTGCCAGTACAGCCCCGCGAGCACCAGCGGGAAGACGATCTCCGAGGTGTCGACCTCCCAGGCGACGGGCAGCAGCAACTGGCCGAGCGGAACGGCAAGCCGCGCGGCGAGCAGGAGAAACGAGCCGACGAGCCACACGTCGACCCGGCCGGCGGCATTCCCGAGCCCGAGGCGTGTGACCACCAGGATCACCGACATGGAGATCCCGAGGATCAGGTTGAAGGCCAGCAGCGCGTCTGGGTCGAGATGATTGAACCACTCCATCGCGGGGATATCGTCAGGTTGTCCGTGGAACCTCTGGAACTATTGCGCACCCGCGCGGATTCTTATGGCCGCGAAGGCGAGCATCCTCTGGGTTAGTGGAACTAATGGGGCCGCCGTTCCAGGCGTTTTCGGCCCGGCACGGCCCGCAGCGAAGGGTGATTCCGAACTCGCGACCGTACCGCTCAGCGTTAACCCTCATCCGAAGCGCAGATGTCCCTTGCACCGACGCACCGTGAACGCGGTCGCCGTTGAGGACATCTCCGCCTCTGCAAAGACCCTGACCGCTGTTCCAATGCCTTCACCGGAGACAACGGACCTCGGCTTTCACAAGAAGCCTCGAGGTACTGCGGCGCGTGAGGGCGGCGACCTGCCGCCCATCGCTATCGCGCTCCCCCGAAGCGCATGCCGTGACCACGCAATGTTGGCGCAATGGTCCAGGCCGATCATCCTGTCGAAGATCGATGACCGGAACGAGCGCATGACGATGAGAAGGCGGATGATGCGAGAGATCGCAGACTTGGCGTACCAGCTGGAGGCCGACCGGCTGAAGGCGAAGCGCTGGCTGGCTGGCCGACAGTTGCCAGACTTCGGGCATCGGACCATCGTGGAAGTCGTGTGCGAAGGCGACGGAGAACAGGTGCTCCGTCAACTCGAGAAACACCAACGACTGATCTGACCATCGTCCCTGCGCCCGGCACCCGTTCCCGGATTCACCCTGCACTCGCATCGACCGCAGGCGTTTCGCCCTGGTCGCTCAAGAAGAGCCGGATCAACGCCCCGCCCGCAGAACTGCGTCCGACGGTCATGCGGCCGCCATGCAGACGCGCGACCTCGGCCACCAAGTGCAAGCCCAGACCGGCGCCGCGAGATCGCGGCTTGAGGCGGTGGAACGGCTCGACCACCCGATCACGTTCGGCCTCCGGGATGCCCGGCCCCGAATCGGAGACTTCGATGCATGCCGGATGCACGAGCGCGACATTGATGTCACAACCCGGGCCACCGTGCTCGATGGCGTTCTGGATCAGGTTGCTCAATGCGCGTTCGATGGAGGTCTCGTCCCCCGTCACGATGAGCGGACGTGCTTCGACCGAGAGATTGCAATCGCTCTGGATCGCCAGCGGCGCGAGGTCCGCCGCGACCCTCTCGCACAGCGGCTTCAGGTCGAACGATTCGCGAGAAGCCGTCGGACGCACCAGCCTCTGCAGATCGAGGAGTTGTTCAGCCAACGTTCCGAGGCGAATCACGGAGCGCAACAGCGCGGCGCGCCCCGGGCCTTCCGGGAGCGCTTCGATGTTCACCTGAAGTGTGGCGATGGGTGTGCGCAGTTCATGGGCCGCATCGGCGAGAAACCGCTCCTGCTGCAGATAGCCCTGATTCAGCCGATCGAACGCGCGATTGACAGCCTCGACCAGAGGCCGCACCTCGGACGGCGCCGAGTCCAGCGGAAGGCGCTCCGACCGCTGCGTCATGCTGATCCGCTCGGCCCGCTTGCCCATCAGCTGCAGCCCGCGAAGTCCGCGCTTGACGACCCAGGGCACGGCCACCACGAACGCGAGGCTCGTGAAGAGGGCCATCGGGGCGATCAGGATGAGGAAGGCCAGCAGGGTGCCGCGGAAGACGTCATGGACACGCAACGGCGCGCCCGTGCTCACGACGAGGTTGATCGCCCCGTCGGCGGTCTGCCAGCGCCGCAACCGCACGGCCTGACGCCCATCTTCCACGACGGGAAAATCGAGCGAGGCCGCGCCGAAGCCCGAAGTCGAATCGATCAGCGAGAGGTAGCGAGGAGGCACGTGTCCGTGCTTCAACTCGCCGCCACGGTCGTCTCGCGCGACGAACCACAAGTCCGTGGCCTCGGACTGAAGCCACCGAACGTCCTCCGTCGGCTCCAGACTCAGCCCATCAGGGCCATGCCCCAGGGCCGCCACCAGGATCGCTGCCGACCGGTCGCCGGATTCATCGCGAAGCTTGTCCAGGCTCCAGCTCAAGATCAGGAGGCCGCACAACACCAGCAAACTGACCGCGACCTGCAGCACCACCAGGTCCCTGACCAGTCGCCAACGAAGGGACTGGATCTTCATGCCGCGACGGTGGCCTTGATCAGGTAACCCACGCCGCGAATGGCGTGGATCTCGACCTGCGCATCCGCCTCCTGCAGTTTGCTCCGCAAACGCGAAACGTGGGCGTCGAGCGAGTTCGAGCGAATGTCTTCCGCATCGCCGTAGACGCCCTGCTGGAGGGTGTCTCGAAGCACGGTCCTGCCGCGATGCAGCAGCAGGGTGTCGAGAACCAGGAGCTCCCGGCGGGTCAGCACCAGCAACGCCTCGCCGCAGGTCGCCTCGCGTCGATCGTGGTCATAGCGAAGCCGCCCCAGCGTGCTCACGTTGGCACTGCGAAGGCTGGGCCGGCGTGTCAGCGCGCGCACCCGCGCTGTCAGCTCGTCCATGGAAAACGGCTTGGCCAGGTAATCGTCGGCACCGCAGTCCAGGCTTTTGACCCGCTCGGCAACTTCACCCATCGCGGTCAGTACCAGCACAGGTGCCGCCAATCCGGCGTCCCGCATGAATTCGATCAGCTTCAGGCCATCCCCGTCGGGAAGTCCACGGTCCAGGACGACGACGTCGTGGGAGCCCGAGAGAACCAGGTGTTCGGCCACCAGACGCGACTCGGCGCAGTCGACCACTGCGTTGTCTCTTCGAAATGCCGCAGCGACTGCCTGGGCCAGCTCCGGCTCGTCTTCCACGATCAGGATTTTCACAATGATGGATCTGCTTGCTGGCGAACTGCGGATTGTAGAGAGCCGCCCGATCGCGAGGGCCCGCAAGGCGAGGCGCTGCTCAGTGACTTCTGACCGACAAAGGCGGACTTGGGAGCGACATCCCGCAGCCCATGTGCTGCATTCGATTTCCTAATGTGAGCTTCGAAGCGTCGAACTCCCACGGCCGAGGCCCCGTTGGAGAGGGGTTGAAGCGAAATCTCGCGGCGAAGGAGATTGGTGGATTCCCTGAGTCACCTGAGCACGCGCCCGAACCCCACATCGGGCACATGCTTCGCCCAGCCCCGGGCATGTCCGATCGCGATGAACAGCCCCCCTCACTATCGTCATGACATGCGTCGCGAAGACCACCTCGGGTCCGCGGATGCTCAATCCATCAATACCTGACAGTTGGAGAAGTGACGATGAGTGTGCGGAAGTATTGGATGCAACGGGTGGCCTCGGCCGCGTGCCTTTGCCTGGGAATGCTGGTCGGTACGGATGCGGCGGTGGCGCAGGCGGATCAACCCGCGTCGTCGGTGCCGGCCGCCGTGGCGTCCGCAGCGCCTGTCGCCAAGGCCGCGGCCGCCAAGGTGGACAACCCGTACGGCGTGGAAGCGATGTGGCGCCAGAGTGACGCCGTCGCGAAGGGCGTGCTGGTGATGCTGGCGATCATGAGCATGGCCAGCTGGTACGTCATCGTGACGAAGCTCCTCGAGCAGTCCCGCATGGGCCGCCAGGCCGCGAAGGCCGAGAAGGACTTCTGGGAGGCCGGAACGGTCAAGGCCGGCGCAACCCGATTGGCCGATGGAAGCCCGTTCCGGTTCATTGCCGAAGCCGGCATCGAAGCGACGCAGAAGCACAGCGGCCTGCGGGCCGCGGTGGACTTCAACGACTGGGTGGATCTGTCGATCCACCGCGCCACCGAGCGGGTGCAGCGTCGCCTGTCCAACGGCATGTCGCTGCTGGCGACCGTCGGCTCGACCTCCCCGTTCGTCGGCCTCTTCGGCACCGTCTGGGGCATCTACCACGCGTTGACCGCCATCGGTGTCGCGGGCCAGGCCTCCATCGACAAGGTGGCCGGCCCGGTGGGCGAGGCACTCATCATGACGGCCATCGGTCTCGCCGTGGCGGTGCCCGCGGTGCTGGGATACAACTGGCTGCTGCGCCGGAACACGGCCGTGATGGACAACGTGCGCGACTTCAGCGGAGAACTCCACTCGGTCCTGCTCGCGAAACCGCAGACGGCCTGACGCCGGCCGAGGAAGCGCTGCCATGGGCATGAACATTCCTTCTTCGGGTGCCGGAGAAGACCAGCTCGTTTCGACGATCAACACCACGCCGCTCGTCGACGTGATGCTGGTCCTGCTGATCATCTTCCTGATCACGATTCCGGTGGTGAACTACTCGGTGCCGGTCGATCTGCCGAAAGAGCGCAACGAAGTCCGGGAGAGCAAACCGGAAGACATCGTCATCTCGGTCGACCGTGCGGGTCGCATCTACTGGTACGACGCGCCCATCAGGGACACGGAGGCGCTCGTCGACCGGCTGAAGAAGGTGGCCGTGATGTCGCCCCAGCCGGGCGTCCACATCCGGGGCGACTGGAAGAGCGACTACGAACCCGTCGGCCGCATCATCTATGCGTGCCAGCGGGCGGGCATCTCGAAGATCGGGTTCATCACCGAACCGCCATCCAACGGGTGACGAATGAAAAACAAGGCGAAAGCCCGTCGATACACCGCGACGGCGGACGAACCCATGATGGACATCAACACCACGCCGCTGATCGACGTGATGCTGGTCCTGCTCATCATGCTGATCATCACCATCCCGATCCAGCTTCATTCCGTCGACATCAACATGCCGACCGGCAACCCGCCGCCGCCGACGGTGGAGCCTGAGGTCTTGCGGCTGGACATCGATGCGAGCAGCACCATCCTGTGGAACGGCGAGAGCATCCCCGACATGCCGGAACTGCAGCGTCGCATGGAGCTGATCGCGGCCCAACCGATCCAGCCGGAGGTGCACCTGCGACCGGACCGCAAGGCGCGATATGAAGTCGTCGCAGGGGTCATGGCCTCGGCGCAACGGCAGGGGCTCACCAAGATCGGAATCGTCGGCTCGGAGCAGTTCGTCCAATGAATGCCAGCGCAATCAACGCCCCCGCACCACGTCCCAGCCGGGACTTCAAGCCGAAAGGAAAGTTCAGCCCCGTCGGCCTGGCCGTGATGGTCGGCTTCCACGGGTTGCTGGGCTATGCCCTCGTGTCCGGCCTGGCCCGCAAGGCGGTCGAGGTGGTCAAGAAACCGCTCGAGGCGAGCATCATCCAGGAGGTCAAGCTGCCGCCGCCACCACCTCCGCCCCCGCCGCCACCGCCGCCACCGCCGCGGAAGGTCGAGAAGATCGTGGATGCGCCGAAGGCGCCCAAGCCGCCGCCGCCCGCGTACGTGCCCCCACCCGAGGTGGCCGTGGCAGCGCCTGCGGCCCCGACGATCACGGCGGTCCAGACGACGCAGCCCGTGCCGCCGCCGCCCGCGCCGCCTGCGCCCCCCGCACCGCCGCCGGCCCCCGTGAGCGTCGAGGCATCCATCGCCTGCCCGGGGTACATGGCGACCCTCCAGCAGGCGCTCGATGGGGTCTACGACAAAGTCGGCATCGATGGCACCGTCAAGGTTTCCCTTCGCGTTCAAGGAAACCGGATCGTCGACGTGCAGCCGGTCTCCGGTCCCAAGGCCTATCAGCGCTACGTCCTGCCGGCGGTTCGCCGCATCCAGTGCAGCGCCACCGGAGAGGCCGAGATGATCGTGCCGCTGGACGTGGTCTTCAGAGGTCAGTGACCCGGCTAGCTGGCCTGGCGACCCTCGTCGGGCGCCAGGCCAGCCTTCAAAGACTTCAGCCCGGGCGATCGACTCAGGTCCACCCTGCGTCGATGACGAACTCCTGTGCCGTGATCATCCGGCTCTCGTCGGCAGCCAGGAAGAGGGCGAGATCGGCCACATCGCTTCCCAGGATGCGCCCCGGCAGACAGTGGTTCTCGTCCATGGCGCGTTCCCCGGCCTCGTCCACCCACCGGTCGAGCTGCCGCTCCGTCATCACCCAGCCCGGCGTCAACGTGTTGACGCGGATGCTGTCGGGACCGAACTCGCGAGCCAGGCTGCGCGTCAGCCCGGTGGCCGCCGACTTGCAGGTCGCGTAGGCCGCGTAGCCTGCCCCCTTGAGCTTCCAGCTGGTCGAGCCGACGTTGATGACGCTGCCACCCCCACGCCGCCGCATCGACGGCAACGCGGCCTGTGCCGCGAAGAAGTGCGCCTTGAGGTTGATGGCCACGCGCTGATCGAAGTACTCGGGTGTCACCTCGAGGAAGGCGTGGCGCTCGTCGTTGGCGGCATTGTTCACCAGGACATCGAGGTCACCGGATCGCTCGATCGCTTCACCGAACGCGGCGCGCAAGGCGTCCACGTCGGCGAGATCGACGGGGATGAAGTGCGGTTGAACCGCCGCACCCTCACAGGCGCGCACGACCTTCTCAGCCGACGAGGCACTGCGTCCGACGAAGGACACGCGGGCCCCCTGTCGCGCGAACGCGGCCACCATGTCGCCACCGATCCCCGAACTGCCCCCGGTGATGAAGATGTGCCTGCCGGCCAGGCTGGGATAGATGGCGGAAGAGTTTTTCATGCGGATGTGCTCCTTTGTCGGATGGGCGTGGCGAACGGCCTCCCGCCGCATGACCACGGTTCTCCGCACGATGGTGCCCCAGCAGCGATTCCGGAGCGACTGGAGATTCACCACACTGCATCAGGCTCGTGCTGCTTCAGGATCTGATGCACTGCAGCACTTGAACAGTGAAAACCCGGTAAAAAGTTCGAGGCCCACCGCCTCGGCGCAACCGACCGCGAGATGTCGCGCGCACAACATGCCCACCTCTCTGGCCTGACGCCAACGCCGCCGATTCGTGATCCGCCCACATTAGTACATCGAATGTTGAGCAGAAGCAGCGAGCTATAGGACGCACCCGTGAACGACGTCGACAATGCACCGCGCCCGCCGGTCCGTACCGGCGAGCCCCCCAAGGCGGGCCCGGCCGTGCAGCCCCCGTCCACCTCGCAGTAACCGTGGAGTAACCATGTTTCGCCCTGGAATGACCTGGCTGGATATCTCCGGCAAACCGATCGCAATTCATGGCGGCTCAGTCATCCAGGAAGGCGATACGTTCTTCTGGTACGGCGAGAACAAGGAACGCACCACGGGCAAGGACGACATCTGGCACTGGGGCGTGAAGTGCTACTCGTCCAAGGACCTGTACCACTGGGAGGACCGCGGCGTCATCATCGCCCCCGAGCCCGAAGACCGGAGCTCGCCGCTGCACCCGGCCCGGATGATGGACCGTCCTCACATCGTCTTCAACGCAAAGACCAGGAAGTACGTGTGCTGGATCAAGGTCATGGGCGAGACCGCGCAGACCCGATCCGTGCTCACGGCGGATTCGCTGTTGGGCCCCTACGAACTCGTCCGCCGCGATCAGTTGCCGCTGGGCATGAGCGCCGGCGACTTCGACCTGGTCGTGGACTCGATCACCGGGCGCGGCACCATGGTGTTCGAACGCGTCCACTCGGACATGATCTGCGCCGACCTGACCGACGACTACACGGACTTCACCGGCCACCACAGCGCCCACTTCCCTCGCCCCGGCGTGCCGTCGGTCCGGGAGGCACCGGCGCACTTCCACAGACAAGGCAAGCACTACCTGCTGACGTCGGGAACGACCCACTACTTCCCCAACCCATCGGAAGCGGCGGTCGCGGAGAACATCCACGGCCCGTGGACGGAGCTGGGTGACCTGCACCCGACCGATGTGACCCGGACCTCCTTCAACTCGCAGATCAGCTCCGTGTTCAAGCATCCGGGCAAGCGCGACCTCTACATCGCCATCGCGGACCGGTGGCTCACCCTGGAGGGCGCCGAATTCGAGAGCGGGGAACTGTCCGCCCGTGTGTGGTCCATCTTCGAGAAGGCCTTCGCGGTCCCGAAGCAGGAGCTGAGCGACGAAGACAAGCAGCTGGCTCACACCTTGTTTGCCGCGGTCGACACATCGAAGTCGGGTCATGTGTGGCTTCCGCTGCGCTTCGACGGCGACCGGCCCCGCATCGAGTGGCGATCGGAATGGTCGCTCGAAGAATTCGAATGAGCGCCCGAGGCGAAGCTGAAGCCATCACTTTTCATGTGCCGGACGCACGCGCCGGCATGATCACCGGAGACCAGGAATGACGACCATCGTCCACGAACACGCAGGGCCCGAGGCGGCCGCGGCGGAGCCGACCGGCAAGTACACGCCGGGGCCTGCCTTCCGCCGCTACAAGATCGCGATGCCGCTGGCCGTCTTCGCCATCACGGCGGCGCTCGGCGGCGTGTCGTCCATCATCTTCCCCCTCGAGCTCCAGCGAATCGAGTTCGCCAAGTTCTTCGTCGGGCCCGACGCCAGCGTCGACCTGAAGCAGCTGACCGACCTCAAAGCCGCCATCACGGCGGGCAAGGTCGTTCCCGATGCGGAGCAAACCCGACTCCTCGACCTGCTGAGCCGTTACGAGGTGGCCCGTGCCGGCGCCCTCTCTCTGGGCATGACCATCGTGTTCGCCCTCACCATGCTGGTTCAACCCATCGTCGGCGTCCTCTCGGACCGCACGCGATCGGCCTGGGGCCGGCGCGCGCCCTGGATCGCCGCGGGAGCGGTGCTCGGCGCGGCGGCGATCACGACACTGCGCTTCTCGACGACCGTGGGGCTGTTGATCGCAGCGTTCTCGCTCGTTCAACTGGCGGTGAGCCTGGCCCAGGGCCCGCTCAACACCACGGTCGCCGACCGTGTCCCGGAAGACAACCTCGCGCGCGTATCGACGCTGGGTGGCCTGGGCCTGATGCTGGGCGCGCTGTGCGGCGCCGTGACGACGGGGCAGCTGTACGCCGTGATGGGCGTCAATGCGGCCCTCCCCCTGGGGGTCGCATTGATCGTCCTGTGCTTCGCCTTCCTGCGCTTCGCGCCGGACCGTTCGTCACTCGACCTGCGGGCGCCGAAGGTCTCGCCCTGGGACATGTTCCGCTCGCTGTTCGCCTCCCTGAAGGACCGTGACTTCGCGTTCGTGTGGACCGGCCGCGCCGTCTTCATGCTGGGCTGGCAGCTGACCGGCACCTTCGCCGTCTACATGCTGCAGAGCTACATCCAGCCGGCGCTGTCGGTGACCGAAGCCGCCAAGATCGCGCCGCTGATGGGCCTGGTGGCATTGCCTGCCACGCTGATCGCGATGGCCCTCTCCGCCAAGCTGTCGGACCGCTGGAAGAAGCGCAAGATCTTCGTGATCGTCGGGTCGCTGGCCATGGCCTTCTCCTTCCTCGTGCCCGCCTTCTGGCCGACGCTCCCCGCGATCTTCATCCAGCAGGCCATCGCCGGCATCGCCCTCGGCATGTACTACGCGATCGACACCGCGCTGATGATCGAGGTGCTGCCCGACAAGGACGGATCCGCGGGCCGCGATCTCGGCATGACGAACGCCTCCACCACGCTGGGCATGACCTTGGGCCCGATCGTCGCGGGCCAGGTCGTCGCCCTGACGGGCTCCTACCAGCTGGTCTGGATCGTCGGCGCCGCCGTCGTCGTCGTGGCCGCGGCGCTGATCGTGCCCGTCAAACGTTCGTCCTGACGACACCACACGTTCGAGCTGAACTGCGGGATAAGCCCGGCTAATGCCGGGCCTCCTCCTGCGTCCCGCCCTCCGAGATCGCCGTCCGCGAGGCCGCGCGCGGGCGAAGCTCGCCCCGGCGCGGCTCGAAACGTCCGTCCGGCCCCGCCAGACCGGGGGGTATCCCCAACCCCGCCCCCCATCGAGCGAACCCCGGCCACCCATGCGGTGCGCGGACAAGCACTGTGTGCGCGCCGCAGTGCCGTCCGGAGAATCCCTCGGAACACCCGCCGAACGACCAACACGGAATCGAAACACATGCAGCGAACATTCCCCGCCGGCTTCCTCTGGGGTGCCGCCACTTCGGCCCACCAGGTCGAGGGTCGCAACACCAACGCCGACCTCTGGCTCGAGGAACAACTGCCCGGTTCGCCCTTCGTCGAACCGTCCGGTGACGCGCTGGATCACTGGAACCGCTACGCCACCGACATCGAGTTGCTCGCCAGGCTCGGCTTGAAGGCGTACCGCTTCTCCATCGAGTGGGCCCGCGTGGAACCCGCCCCGGGGGTATGGAGCGACGAGGTTCTGGACCACTATGCCGACGTCTGCGACACCTGCATCCGGCACGGCCTGGAGCCGGTCATCACGCTGCACCACTTCACCTCGCCCCAGTGGCTGATGAAGTTCGGAGGCTGGCGAGGCGACGAGACGCCGGTGCGCTTCGCGCAGTACGTCGAGCGCGTCATGCAGCGACTGGGAGCGCGGGTGCGGCACGTCGTGACGATGAACGAATGCAACATCTCTGCCGTGTTGCACGACTATGTCCAGCAGCTCATCGTGAAGGGGGACCGGGATGCGATCGACCGCATCTCGAACAACCAATGGAAGAAGACCGCCGCGGAGCGCTGCGGCATCGACGACGAGTCGCTGTATTGCAGCTTCATCGGGGCCGTCGATGCGAAGGGCGTCGCCACCGTCATGGCCGCGCACCGGGCCGCACGGGCCGTGATCCGCCGTGTCGCACCGCATGCCAAGGTCGGCTTCTCCCTGTCCCTGCAGCAGGCACAGGCCAAGCCCGGCGCGGAGAAGTACGCGCTGGATGCCTGGCAACGAAAGTTCCGCCAATGGTTGCCGTTGATCGCCGATGACGACTTCGTTTCCACGCAGACCTACACCCGGACCATCTACGACGTCGGCGGCCGGTACCACGTGCCCGCCGGCACCATGCAGACGCAGATGAAGTTCGAGTTCGCGCCGGAGGCCCTGGCCGGCGTCCTGCGGACCATCGCCCGCGAGACCGACAAGCCGATCCTCATCAGCGAGAACGGGGCGGCCGTCGCCAACGACAAGGACCGGGTCGAGTTCATCGGCCGATCGCTGGCGGGCGTCCACCAGTGCATCGCCGAAGGCATCCAGGTGCTGGGGTACTTCTACTGGTCCGCCTTCGACAACTTCGAGTGGTACTTCGGCTACAAGATGCAGTTCGGCCTCATCGGGGTCGACCGCACGACGATGGAGCGCAAGCCCAAGAGCAGCGCCTACTTCTACGGCAACATCGCGCGGATCGGCTCGTTGCCCGACGATGTCCAGATGCAGCCACAGCCGGACCCCGGCGAGGACCTGCGGGACCTGCTGACGAAGGACAAGGCGCATGACTGAGGCCAAGAAGCCGCTTCGCTCGTCCCATTGGTTCGGTGGCGCGGACAAGAACAGCTTCATCCACCGCGGATGGATGCGCAACCAGGGCATCGCCTCGCATCAGTTCGCAGGCAAACCGATCATCGGCATCTGCAACACGTTCAGCGAGCTGACACCTTGCAACGCGCACTTCCGCCAGCTCGCGGAACACGTGAAGCGAGGCGTGATCGAGGCGGGCGGCTTCCCGCTGGAGTTCCCGGTCTTCAGCAACGGCGAGTCGAACCTGCGGCCCACCGCCATGCTGACCCGGAACCTCGCGAGCATGGACGTGGAAGAGGCCATCCGCGGGAATCCGATCGATGGCGTCATCCTGTTGACCGGCTGCGACAAGACCACGCCGGCGCTGCTGATGGGCGCTGCCAGCTGCGATGTGCCGGCACTCGTCGTCTCCGGCGGACCCATGCTCAACGGCCGCCACAAGGGCGGGACGATCGGCTCGGGCACGGGTGTGTGGCAGCTCTCCGAACAAGTGAAGGCCGGCACCATTTCCATTCACGACTTCATGGCGGCCGAGGCCGACATGTCGCGCTCCGCGGGCCATTGCAACACCATGGGCACCGCCAGCACGATGGCCAGCATGGCGGAAGCGCTCGGTGTGACCCTGCCTCACAACGCCGCCATCCCCGCCGTGGATTCGCGCCGCAGCGTCCTGGCCCACATGAGTGGCATGCGGATCGTGCAGATGGTCTGGGATGACTTGCGGCTGTCGAAGATCCTCACCCGCGAGGCCTTCTGCAACACCATCCGCACCATCGCGGCGATCGGCGGCAGCACCAACGCCGTCATCCACCTGAAGGCGATTGCCGGGCGCATCGGCGTGGCGCTGGACCTCGACGACTGGACGCGCTGGGGACGCGGCGCGCCCACGATCGTCAACCTGCAGCCGTCGGGCAAGTTCCTGATGGAGGACTTCTACTATGCCGGTGGCCTGCCTGCCGTCCTGAGGCGACTGGGCGAAGCCGGACTGATCCCCTTCCCGGACGCACTGACCGTCAACGGGGACACCCTCTGGAACAACGTTCGCGAAGCCCCGATCCACGACGACGAGGTCATTCGTCCCATCGACAAGCCGCTCGCCGCCGACGGCGGACTGTGCGTGCTGCGTGGGAACCTCGCGCCGCGGGGCGCCGTCCTGAAACCTTCGGCCGCGACACCGTCCCTGCTGAAGCATGCGGGTCGCGCCGTGGTGTTCGAGAACTTCGACCACTACAAGTCGCGCATCAACGACCCGGACCTGCCGGTCGACGCCCAGTCCGTCATGGTCCTGAAGAACTGCGGCCCGCTCGGCTATCCGGGCATGGCCGAGGTCGGCAACATGGGCCTGCCGCCGAAGTTGCTCGCCCAAGGCGTCACCGACCTGGTCCGCATCAGCGACGCCCGCATGAGTGGCACGGCCTACGGCACCGTCGTCCTGCACGTGTCTCCCGAAGCACGGGCCGGCGGCCCCCTGGCCATCGTGCGCGATGGGGACTGGATCGAGATCGATGCCATGGGCGGTCGCATCCACCTCGACATCTCCGACGAGGTACTGCAGGCGCGCCTCGCCGCCCGCGAGCAACAGCCCGCCGAGACCGCGCCGGTCGCTCCCCCCGGCGGCTACCGAGGCCTCTACCTCGAACACGTCCTGCAGGCCGATGAAGGCTGCGACTTCGATTTTCTCGTCGGCTGCCGAGGCGCCGACATTCCCGCCCATTCGCATTGAACGCCCCCGGCGACAAGCGCGAGACAAGACAGAGGAGTTTGGAACCATGAAATTGATGCGCGTCGGCGCCCCCGGCCAAGAGCGTCCCGCCCTGCTGGACACGAGCGGAGTGATCCGAGACCTGTCCGGTGTGGTCCCGGACATCGGCGGCGAGGTCCTGTTGCCCCAGGGGCTGCAGGCACTGCGCGCGCTCGACCACACCCGCCTGCCGGCGCTGGATGCCGGCCTGCGTGTGGGGCCGTGCGTGGGTCGCATCGGGAAGTTCATCTGCATCGGCCTCAACTATTCCGATCACGCGGCGGAGTCCGGGATGCCCATTCCGAACGAGCCCATCGTGTTCAGCAAATGGCTCTCGTCGGTGGTCGGCCCGAACGACGACGTCAGGATTCCGCGCGCGTCGGAGAAGACGGACTGGGAGGTGGAACTCGGTGTCGTCATCGGCCAGGGCGGCGCCTACATCCGGGAAGAGGACGCGATGGCGCACGTCGCGGGCTTCTGCGTCATCAACGACGTCTCGGAACGCAGCTACCAGCTCGAGCGCGGCGGCAGCTGGGACAAGGGCAAGGGGTGCGACACCTTCGGTCCGATCGGCCCGTGGCTGGTCACGTCGGACGAGGTGGCCGACCCGCACGCGCTCGACATGTGGCTCGACGTCGACGGCCACCGCTACCAGAACGGCAACACCCGCCACATGATCTTCAAGGTGCCGCAACTGGTGGCCTACCTCAGCCAGTTCATGAGCCTGCAGCCTGGCGACGTCATCTCCACGGGCACGCCACCGGGTGTCGGCATGGGCATCAAGCCCACGCCCGTCTTCCTGCGCGCCGGACAACGCATGCGCCTGGGCATCCAGGGTCTGGGCGAGCAGTCTCAATTCACGGTGGCGAGCTGACGGAGGACCCATGAACGCTTACGACTTCAAGAACCGCGTGGTGGTCATCACCGGCGGCGCCGGCGGCTTCGGCAAGGGCATCGCCGCCCGGCTGCTCGCCAGTGGCGCGAGCATCGAGCTCTGGGACATCGACGCCGGCGCGCTGGACGCGGCGAGCCAGGAACTGAACGGCGGGGACCGCGTTGGAACGCGGTCCATCGACCTGACCGACAACGCCGCCGTGCATGACGCCGTGCGCGATGTGATGGCCCGCCGCGGCCGCATCGATGGCCTCGTGCACAGCGCCGGCATCACGGGTCCCACCACGCCGCTGGCGGACTACCCCCCCGAGGACTGGAACCGCGTGATCCAAACCAACCTCGTGAGCACCTTCCACGTGAACCAGGCCGTGGTCAAGGTGATGATCGCGGCCGACTACGGCCGGATCGTCAACGTCGCGTCGATCGCGGCGAAGGAAGGCAATCCCAACGCATCAGCGTATGGTGCCGCGAAGGCTGGCATGCTCGCCCTGACCAAGAGCCTGGGCAAGGAGACGGCAACGCTGAACATCGCGGTCAACGCGATCACGCCGGCGGCGGCGCGCACGAAGATGTTCGATCAGATGCCACAGGCCCAGATCGACTACATGCTCTCCAAGATTCCGCGGGGCCGGTTCGTCGAAGTCGACGAAGTGGTGTCCATGGTCTGCTGGCTGCTGTCGGAGGAGAACTCCTGCGCCACCGGCGCCGTGTTCGACCTTTCGGCGGGTCGGGCGACGTACTGACGATGAGCCACACATCCGGAACACATCTTCCACCGCCTGTGGACGCGCTGAGAGCCGCGCTGCAGCAGCAGATCGACCAGGACCGGATCCTCGGCACCGTGACCGCCGTGGCACACAGGAACGAACTGATCTTCCATGAAGCTCAGGGGTTCCGCGACGCGACATCCGGCATGCGCCTGCAGGCTCATGATCTGTTCCGGATGATGTCGTCGACGAAGTCCATCACGGCCGTGGCCGTGCTGATGATGCAGGAAGACGGGCGCCTCGACATCGATGACCCGGTCAGCCGCTTCATTCCGAGTTTCAAGGATCAACAGGTCGCCGTCGCCCCGCCGGGAACGACCTCACCGGAAGAGGTCCGGCTCGTCCCTGCACAACGCGAGCTCCGGATCAAGGACCTGCTGACCCATACCGGCGGCCTCTCCAGCGCCCCGATGGGCGGACTGACGTCGGTTGCATCGCTCATCAACAAGGTCGAGCGCCGTCAGGGCGACAGCCTGGCCGACTACGTCGATCGCCTCGGATCGATGGCGTTGGACTTCCAGCCTGGCAGCCGCTGGGCCTATTCCCCGACCGACGGCTTCGACACGCTGCTTCGCATCGTCGAGGTCTGTTCGGGCCTGAGCGCCGACGTGTTCCTCGAGGAGCGCCTGTTCCAGCCCCTCGGCATGCGGGACACGGCCTTCAACGTGCCTGCGGCGGAGCGCGGGCGCATCGTCCCGGTCGTCCAGAGGGCCGGGGACAGCTGGCAGGCCATTCCCTCGATGTTCGGCGATGGCCCGTACCGGCATCTTTCGGGGGCCGGCAATCTGTTCAGCACGGCCCACGACTTCCTGCGCTACGAACTGATGCTGTTGAACCACGGCACGCTTGAGGGGCGCCAGATCCTCAAGCCGGAGTCGGTCCGATCGATGGCGCGGAACCACGTTGGTCAGCTGTTCGACGAGGTCTACCCGGACTGGACCGGAGGTTTCGGATTCGGCCTGGGTGTCGCGGTGCTGGAGGACCCGTCATGCGGCCACGGGCGAGGGCTGGGAACGTTCGGATGGGGCGGCGCTTACGGCACCGTCACCTGGTCGGATCCGGAGCTCGAACTGGCGGTGGTGTCGATGGTGCAGCAGCCGGGTGCGAACCTGACCAGCGTGATCGCCCCCGTGCTTCGCGACGCGGTCTCCTCGCATCGCGCACAGGGCTGACGCCCGGGCCCGTTCAGGGCCCGGCCTGAAGCACCAGTTGCGCCGACTGCGCCCGCGCCTCGGAGACCGGGGCGTAGCGCCATTGGGCCACGGCCTGCACCACCGCGGGCTCCACCGCCTTGATCGGACTGGAACGGACGGTCACATCCGAAACACTGCCGTCGACGTTCACGATGAAGTCGACCACCACTTCGATGTCCCTGGTCATGCGGCGCAGCACGGCCAGGGGAATCTCGGGCTCCACGACCTGCACCAGCCGCGAAGGGACCGGGGTGGCCCCCGGTGCCTCGACGGACGCGCGCTCGGGCAGGCGGGCCGATTCGGCTCCGCTTGCCGCCTTGGCCATGGACGGCGCAGAGGCGATCGCCTCGGGCGGCGGCGCGCGAAGAGACTCTGCGGCAACCACGCCCTCGCTGGCGGACGGCAGGGCTTTCGCGGGCATCTGCGCAGGCTTGGGCGCGGCTTGGCGCGGTGCTGGTGCTGCCCGTGTCGGCCGGTTCTCAGGCTCCGCTGCGGCGGGCTCATCCGCCTTGGCTCGGCGCTTGAGCTTGCCCGCTTCGATGATCAACCGCAGCGGGTTGTCAGCCTCCCGGATGGCCTGCGGACTGACGGCCGACGGTGTCGGCGTGGTGCCTTGCGCCTGCGCAGTCAGCACGTTCACGACCGCGGAGATGGCGAGAGCGAGCTTCCCCGCCGCCCGCGATCGAACGACACGCTTGATCATCAGTGGTACTCCTGGCTGACGACCCCGTTCCACGGGGTGTCCCGCGATGAATTCCAAGGTCGCCCCGACACACACCGGCGACACGCGGCATCACCTTCACCGACCTTGCTCCGAGGCCCTCACGGGGTCTGGCAGCTGAAGTTCTCGGCCGCGTCGATCGAGCCCTGGCCCGTCCACCGTGCCACCTTGGGCCACGCGCACAGCGGGCGGGTGCGCTGCACCTTGGCGGTCTGACCCAAGGCGCCTGCAGCGTCCTTGTCGAACTTGGTGGCCACCATCTGTTCCGGCGGCGGCCCACCCTCCGTCCATCGATCCATGGCGTCCAGGGCATCGAACACGCTGGGACCCGGGCCGCCCATGCAGTGCCCCATCCCGGGTGCCATGAACAGGCGCAGCTGCTGCGTCGCCGCGTCCGCGTGACGGGCCTGCAGCCTTTCGAAGTAGCGAACCGTGTTCATCGGCGGCAACGCCGCATCGGACCAGCCGTGATAGAGCATCAGCTTGCCGTTCCGGGCGAAGAACGGGGTCATGTCGAGCTGGTCGGAGTTGATGGTCGCCGCGAGGCGCTGGCGGGCAAGCGGCAAATCCTTGTCGAGGTCGAACCGCTCACGTTCCCAGTCCGGATCGGCGTGCACCATCCAACGGAAGAAGTCCGTCGAAAGAAGACTCCCGCCCGTCATGCTCTTGACCGTGCCGACCAGCGGAAGGGTCGGCCCCGTGATCCAGAGGCTCCACCCTTCCTTGTACTCACTCCCCGGGCTGAACCCCGCGGAGAGTTGCTGACCGTCCGCGGTGCGCGGGCCCCTGTAGGTGGCTCGCACGGCTTCGACCTCGGCACCAGTGAGGCAGCGCTTCGGGTCGTCCCCCGGCTTGCACGACAGCACTTCGGGATCGAACCGGCACGCAGACGGGCTCTCCAGAAGACCGTCCTTGGCCCCGTCCAGTGCGTCGCAACGATCGAGCACCTCGGCATGCAGCCGGTCGAGCTTCTCTTCGGTCAGCTGCGTGGGGACCGCCTGGCGGTTGTTCCATTGGGCGTGTGCCATCAAGTCGGTGAACGCCGCGGCAGGCGCACCGGCGATGATGCCGTCATAGTCGTCGGGATAGCGACCCGCCTGCATCAGCGCTTCGCGGCCACCATCCGAGCAGCCGTGGAAATACGAACGCTTGGGCTTCTGGCCGAAGTGGGCGTCGATGAGTTCCTTGCCGGTCGCCGCGGTCAAATGGTTCGCGCGGTAAGCCCAATCCAGCACCTTGACCGGTTGCTGGTAGGCCCATTTGCCGTTCATCGGCGCCAAATTCTGGGGGAAGCTCGCGGGATGCCCCATGTCCGTGGCGGCCACGGCGAAGCCCTGACGCAATGCCGGGAACATGTGTGCCTCCTGGATCACGCCGCCGAACCCCCCGTTGCCCAGTCCGACGAACTTGCCGTTCCAGGACGGCTTCATGGGCAGCCAGTACAGCGACTGGATCTCGGACCCGGGCTCCGACCGGAGGGTCGCCTCGATGCGGCAGAAGCCGAACGGCGCGACGACCTTGTCGTCGACGCCTGCCAGCGACATGGACTGCCCCGCCGTCACGGGCGTCGCCTGCTTGACGATGCCATGGCTCAACACCTTCCCCGTGAGCGCGGAACATGCGACGGCGGCCGCATCCGGTTCAACGGAGCGGGCACATCCCGACAGCACGACCAGGGAAAGGGCGAACAGCACACCACAACACGGATTCTTCACTTTCACTCCGACAGCCGGCTCGATGGAAACACGATCCGTCATTGTTCGACGGTGGCACGACTCTGAAACAGGGGGGCTTCACGGGCCCCTCCGATCGCTGGCGCCCCCCGACCGGAGCGCCTTCCGGTTGGCCGGTTCCGGGTTTCTCTGGGGACTGTGCATGCCCGTCTGTGTCACGGCGGGCATTCCCCTGGCGAAACGCCGTCGATCAACGTGCAGCTAATGCCATTCAAAAGGACGACTACTTGAGGCACGAGCTCCGCCCTGTCCGCGGCGGTGTTGCCCGCACCGCAGCCGTCCTTCCTCCATGCGGGACGCGAACCGGACGCTGGGGTTTGCACCCGAGCACGCCCCGTCCCGGCCGCCCCTCCAAGTGTCGGCTCAGCGCCGTGGCCGTGGTGAAGCTCCCGTCGCCCGCCGGCGCGCCCGGCGGCAACATGCCGATGCGGGCTGACCGCGACTTGAACATCCGAGCACCATGCGATTGGCAGAACAACACCCGTGGGTCAAATGGGGAGCGCTGGCGTCCCTCCTGGCCTTGATGCCCGCTGCGGCGGGCGCCCAAGTCGAGCCTCCGGCCGAAGCCTGTGCGTCACTCGTGGGGCGAACGGTGGGGACCGGGCAGATCCATGGCGCGGAGAGCCTGGAGAAGGGCCAGGCCCTCGGCGGCGTGATGAGCGCGAAGGCATCCACATCCCTGTGCCGCGTGCAACTGCGTTTGCGACCGACGCCGAACTCGGACATCCGGGCCGAAGCCTGGTTGCCGTACACCTGGAACGGCAAGCTGCTCAGCTACGGTGGCGGCGGATTCAGCGGCGGCATCGCCCAGAGCGAAGGGCTCATGAACGCGAGCAGTGCGCAAGGGTATGCCACCGCGACGAGCGACCTCGGTCACGCCGTGAGCGCAACGGCGCGGTGGGCCCATCGCCAGCCCGACAAGGTCGACGATTTCGGTCATCGCGCCAACCACGAGATCGCGTTTGCGGTGAAGCAGCTCATCGAGATCTTCTACAAGGCACCTGTGCGACACGCCTACTTCCAAGGCTGCTCCGGCGGTGGGCGGGAGGCGCTGATGGAAGTGAGCCGATATCCCGAAGACTACGACGGCGTGATCGCCGGCTCGCCCGCCATGAACTTCGGAGAGATCATGGCGCAGATGATCTGGAACTCGCAGATCCTCGCGACCGCACCGACGCTGCACACCAAGCTGCCCGCCGTCCACCAGGCCGTGCTGCAGGCCTGCGACCGGCTGGACGGCGTGGACGACGGCGTGCTGGAGAACCCGACGCAGTGCCGCTTCGACCCGGCCGTCCTGCGATGCAAGGTCTTCGACACGGCCGCCTGCCTGAACGCGGCGGAACTGTCTGCGTTGCGAAAGCTGTACGACGGTCCTCGCCTGGCGACGGGGGAGCACCTCATCGCGGGCCCGGCCTTGGGCAGCGAGGGCGCGGGATGGGTGATGTCCTCCATCATGACCAGCATCGGAGGGCCCGAGTACTACCGCTGGCTGGTGCACGGCGATCCCCGCTGGGACGCCACCCGATTCGATCTGGACCGGGACTACCCCCTCGCCCGAAGCCGCACCGGACACATCACGGACTCCAGCAGCGGCGACATCGACGCATTCGTCCAACGTGGCGGCAAGCTGATCCTCTACCACGGATGGGCGGACACCCTGATCTCCGCCCACAACACGGTTCGCTATCACGAGACCGTCCGAAACAAACTCGGGCCTCGCACCGATGACAGCGTCCGCCTCTTCATGGCGCCAGGCATGCCTCATTGCGGCGAGGGCGCGGACATGCTTCAGGCGTTGGAGGACTGGGTGGAACGGGGCCAGGCGCCGCAACGGGTCATTCTCGCCACCCGCACGTCGTCATGGGTCGGCACGAGGGCTGCCACCCATCCTCTGTGCCCCTGGCCTCAGGCCGCGAGGTACAACGGCCAGGGATCCACGCGGGACGCGGACAACTTCACCTGCGTCCAGCAGCCGTGATGCGTGCCGACACGTCCCGGCGACGATGCGATCACTTGACGGGAAGTTCGACCGTCCCGCCCAGCAGCACTTGCCGCGCGACCACGGGGTCAGCGACTTCGCTCCACAGGCCGCTCCGGTTGGGATGAGGGAAGAAGGCCGGCGCACTCGACGAGGACACGTCCAGGCGCAGCCGTGACCCCTTCTTCATCTGCCACAGGATCGGCGTCAGATCGAACGTCACCTCGACCGGCTCACCGGGCACGTACGCCACGCGATGCTGCGCGCCATTGCGCATGCTCAGGCTGCTGATGTCGTCGCGGATGTTGTAGACGCGACCATCGGCGAAATGCTCGGAGAGCTTCACGGTGAACGAGGTGTCCGGCGCGTCGCTCGAGACGCGCAACCGGATCCGGATCGGCCCATCGAGGAGGGTTTCCGCGTCGAACGATGCCGAGGCGAACGACAGGACGTCCTCTCGTTCGCACAGGTCGTTGCGCTGCGCCTCCACGGAATCACTCAACAGCACGAACGCGCCTCCGCGGGTGGGGACCGGGTGGCGAGGATCGTAGACGTAGGACACCGTCTGCCCGGCCGCGGGCGTGTCGTCGGAGAGCGAACCGCCATCACACGGCTGGGCACCCGCCAGCTGGTCGAGGTTCAGCAAGAGCGGCGCCTTCGGCGCGGGCCACCGCTCGGCATGCCGCCAGGTGTTCGCGCCGTGGACGAAGACGTTGACGCCAGGGCGCAGCCGTTCGGGCAGCGGCTCACCGCGGAGGTGATGATCGAACCAGGCGAGCGTGTCCGCGTAGTCCTGGGTGTAGCTGCCCTGGACCTCCGGGTCCGCCTGGCCGCCGTGATTCCCCGGCCCGACGATGAGCACGCTCTTGTCACGCGTCGGCAGCTCTTCGTAGGTGCGGAGCATGCCGGGAAGGAAGAAGTCGTTCGCGTAGCCGATCATCATGACGGGCACCTGCACCTTGCGATGCGCCTCGCGCAGCGCCACGTACTCCGGGGACTGCCAGTAGGCATCGTCCTTGTCGGGATGCCTGATCCAGTCCTGGTACGCCGCCCACCCGAGCGGGAACTCGCCGGCATCCACCCCTTGCGCCGGGAACTTGCCGGCGACGTTCTTGGCCCACTTCGAACCCGCCGTCACGGTGCCCAGCAGCGAGCGCCCCTGGCTGTGCAACCAGACGCCCGCGATGCCTTCGTTGAACATGCCGTTGCGATAGGCGAGTTCGTAGACGTCGCCATGCGCGACCGTGGGCACGAACGTCTTCACTTCCGGTGGCAGGTCTCCCGCTACCGCCCACTGGACGGCACCCACGTAGGAGCCCCCCTGGAGGGCGATCCGCCCGTTCTGCCACGGCTGCTTGAGCACCCAGGCCAGCAGGTCGAGTCCGTCCTTGCGTTCGTCAATGAAGGGGTACCAGGTGCCCTGCGACGGTCCCCGTCCCCGCACCTCCTGGTAGACACAGCCGTAGCCATACCGCACGAACACCTTGCAGGAGAGGTAGTGGCTGAAGCTGTAGGGATCCCGAACCACGATCACCGGCCATGGACCCTGGCCCTTCGGCAGAAAGACCTGCGTGCTCAACTCCACGCCGTCGCGCATGCGCACCATGAGCTTCTCGACGTCCGCCGGCTCGGTCCTCGTCGGAACGCTCGCCAGACGCTCTCTCACGATGGGGTCCGTCAGCATCTTCGTGGCGGTCCATTCGCGGAACGATGACAGCCCGGCAAGCGCCAGGGCCGATGCAACCAGCAGTGACATCAAAACTCCTGCAATCCAACGTAGTACTCGCCACACGGTCCACCGCTTTCCGGGTCGACGCGTTGCTGCGTTCTTGGTCACGAGCGATCCCCTTCTCCGAACTTCCACTTGATGCGAACCGCAGATCCGTCACGGACGGATCTGCGGCTTTCGGGATCTTCAATGGTCTGGGCCCGGCTGCACAGGCAGGCGGGCCCAGGGCGGTGCCGATCCGCATCGGCACCTACAGCGAGTCCGGCGTCAGAACTTCGCGTCCAGGGTCAGACCGATCACGCGGAGCGATTCCGGCTTGAAGGTCTGGAATGCAGCGCCGGTGTCCCCGACGAACTGCCCCAGGAAGTAGCCGCTGCGACCGGCGGGGTCGAACTTGTTGAAGAGGTTCCGAACGTTGAGCGTCAGCCCCCAGTTGCCGTCCGGCGAGCGGAAGCCGGCCTGCGCGCCGACGATCGTGGCCTTGTGCGCCCAGGAGAGCGGCGCCGACGGATCGTCCGCCGGACGGTCCTCGTACGTCACGTCCGTCCCGACCGATGCGCGGAAGTCCGAAACCCAGAAGCCGTACGTGGCAGCCAGGGTGGCCCGGATGGTCGGCTCGGAACCGGTTGCACCGATGGAGGCGCGCTCGGTCTCCGTCGTCATGCGCGACAGGCCACCGTTGAGCATCAGGTCCGGGGTGACGCGACCATAGAAGCTCACCGAACCGCCCTTGAAGGTGGCCGACGGGGCATTGCCGGAGACGAAGCTGAGCGTGATCGGGTCCAGAACGGTGGTCTGGTAGTTCTCGGCCTTGGTGTGATACGCCGTGAAGTTCAGACCGACCCGCCCGTTCAGGAACTGGTTCTTGAGGCCCAGTTCCCAGGTCTTCGGGATTTCCGGCTGCACGATGACCGGGGTATCGGGCGACGGAATCACGTCGTTGATGGCCGGACCCTTGTAGCCCCGGGTGTACAGCGCGTACACCATGTTGTCCTTGGTCAGCTGGTACTGCGCACCCGTCTTGTACGAGTAGTAGGTGTCCGTCAGCTCGGCATTCACCGGGTTCAGGTTGGCGGCGATGACCGGCGCGATGGCGCCGGGCAGCAGCGCGCCGGAAGCGGTCGTGGACACGCGTTCATGCCCGAGACGCGCCCCGAGCGTGAAGGACAGATCCTGAGTCGCACGGTAGAGCCCTTGCCCGAAGAGTGCGAGGCTGCGCGTGCTGCCGGTCTGCTGCTTGGTATCCCCCAGGGTGAGCCCCGGCGGCACCACGATCTTCCGCTCGGATCCGCCGTCGATGTCCTGGTTGTAGTAGAACGCGCCGAGCACGAAGTTGCCCGCCTCGAAGTCCGGCGAGGCCACGCGGAACTCCTGGCTCGTGTTCTTGAAGTCCTTGAAGAGAGGGGCCTGCGTTGCACTCGGAACCGGCACGTTGATGCCGTCCAGTTCATTGGACGTGGTTTCGGTCGACGCTCGGCGAATCGCCGTGATCGACGTCAGCGTGTAGTCGCCCAGGAACCAGTCGACCTGCCCGGACGCGCCGCGGCTCTCGTCCTTCCGTTTGTAGCCTTCGCTCGCGCAGCCTTGCGTGTTTTCCTCGCCGACGGTCACACCGCACGCGGCCAGCGCTGCGGTCAGGGGCGATCCAGGGGTCGTCTTGTAGAAGACAGTCGGCGTGCCGCCCTTGATCTTGTTCACCGAGTTGTCGACGCTCAGGTCGACCCGCACGTCGGTCGTCGGCAGCCAGCGCATGCGCGCACGGGCGTTCTGACGCTGGGTTCCGTCCCACGAATCATCGGGGATGTTGTGCACGACGCGCGGATCCTGGACCAGGCCGCCGGAGATGCGGAAGGCGAGTTGCTCGCTGGCGGGAACGTTGAGCGCGAACTGGGCGCCACCGCTGCTGCGAGTGCGACCCTCGATGCGGGCGACACCGCCGAAGCTCTTCATGTTCGGAGCGACCGTCACGATGTTCACCACGCCCGCCGATGCGTTCTTGCCGAACAGCGTGCCTTGCGAGCCTTCGAGCACTTCGACACGTTCGACGTCGAACAGGTTCGGAGGCGTCTCCGAAGAGCCGCCCATCGACACGCCATCGACGACGACGCCCACGGCGCCCTCGGCCGTCGGAGAGAACGACGTGGCACCGTAGCCGCGAATGCTCAGGCCGTTCCCGCTCCCCTGCATGGTCGGGACCGCACGCTGCAGGTCCTCGACCGACACGACGCGCTGCTGGTCGAGCTGCTGAGGTTGCACGACGGCCGCGGACGCGGGAACTTCCTGCAGACGTTCCTCACGCTTGTTGGCGACGATCACCACGGCATCGAGCTGCGTCGACGGCGCCGCGCGCTTCGCGGCAGGCGCAGCCGCGGCCGGCGCGACGGACGATTCGGGACTCGAGGCGGCGCTCTCCGGAGCCGGCACGACGGCGGGCGCGCTGGGCGCGGGCGTCACGGCCTGGGCAAGCACGGCCTGCGTGATCGCGCTGAGTGCGAGGCCCGCGGCGAGGGGCAAACTGGTGGTACGTTTGGTCGTCACATTGACTCCAATGATGATGGTGACTGCGTCAGGCAGAGGAGGCTCACTGGCCGACCCCGCGGTCGGAACTCATCAAGCCCTGGTGCAATCATGGTTTAAGCATGATTGTCGGCCGCAGCGGAGATTCACGGAGACTCGCCACGAGGCGCGTCACCCCCACGCAAACCACCCTCGCGCATTCGTGCCGGGTTTCCACCGACGCAATGTGGCGGCATCGCCGAGTTCATGCAGTCCTGCATGTGCAGGGCCCCTAGAGAGCTGATGACCGCCATCGCATTAGCGACACTTATGCCGTTCGAAAGGTCGACAATCCGATCTCGCAGCGGGCTCGATGAAGCGACATGCAACGCTCGACGACCGCCTCACGGCGGCGCTCGCGCATCGATATCAACGCCACGAATTGGGTCCGTGCAGGCGACGTCGCACCACCTTCAGAGGACGCGTCACGCGTTTACCCTGACCTCGCGGGGAAGCGTTCCTCCCAGACGAGGCCGAGCACCACGGTCATGCGGTGGGAATCCTCCGCTACAGCCCACAGGCCTGCTTCGGCATGATTCCTGGAACGCAGTTGTCCGGTTCGACCCGAGAAGTCGAGACACCCGGCGCTGCAACTTCGCTTTGTCGCAACAGGAACCCTCACACATGGACATGGTCACATCGCTCGTCGGCTACGAGGTACTCAATCTATGGCCAGGCGCCGCACCGGGCACCGAGCACAAGGTGATGGTCGAGACACAGACCGAGGTGAATCTGCCGGGCGCAGGCAAGACCCTCGTGAAGACGAACGTCAACGAGCCGACGATCACCGTCGTGCGTCCCGCTCCGGGCAAGGCGAATGGCGCGGCGGTCGTGGTCCTGCCGGGCGGCGGCTTCGGCGGTCTGGCATGGGATCTCGAAGGTCTCGAGCCGGCCCGCTGGCTTGCGGACCGCGGCATCACCGGCTTCGTACTGAAGTACCGCGTGGGGCACCTGGACCTGGCGCCGGGCCAGGCCCCGCCGCGGGACATGGACGGCATGCTGCGCATGATGGAGCCGGGACGGGTGCTCGCGGTGGCCGACGCCACCCAGGCGCTGAAGCTGGTGCGCGGCATGGCCGGCAAGTACGGCATCGACCCGACCCGCGTCGGCATGATGGGATTTTCCGCAGGCGCCATCACGACCCTGGGGGTGGTCCTGCAGGCGGACGCCAAGGCACGGCCCAACTTCGCGGTGTCGGCCTACGGCATGCCGGTGATCGACACCCAACCCGCGGCCGACGCCCCGCCCCTGTTCCTGGTTCACGCGCAGGACGACAGCACGGTCCCCGCCGGTGGCAGCGTCAAGCTGTTCCAGCAGTGGCAGGCCGTCGGACGCCCGTCCGAGCTGCACATCTACGCCAAGGGCGGCCACGGTTTCGGCATGCGACTGCCATCGCTCCCCGTCGGCCGCTGGCCCGAGGCCCTCGGCGCCTGGCTCAAGTCGGAAGGCTTCATGGAAGCGAAGTCCGAGAAGGCGACGGCACCATGATGGCAAAGCCGGGAATCCGGACGCTGATCATCTGCGCAAGCCTCGTCGCAGGGGCCTCGTGCGCCATCGGTGCCCCGACGCCTGACGCCTGCACTGCGCTGGGCGGCCTCAAGGTCGAGGCAGGCACCGTCGAAGGGGCCGAACGTTTCTCGGCAGGCGAAGTGATCAAGGGAGGAGAGACCGAAGGAGCCACTGCCGCGGCCGACATGTGCCGGGCCCGGGTCCGCCTGCAACCCGTGGCGGGCTCGGACATCAAGGTCGAGGTGTGGATGCCGGAGACCTGGAACGGCAGGATGCAGGGATTCGGAGGCGCCGGCTTCGATGGCGGCCTGTCCCCGGGCGGAGCCGCCACGCTCAACCGGGCCGTGGTCCAGGGGTATGCCGCCGTGCAGACGGACGTCGGGCACAAGGCCGTGCCAGGCCTGGCACCATGGGTCCACAAGCAGCCCGAGAAGGTGATCGACTTCGGCCATCGCGGCAACCACCTGGCTGCCGTCGTGGCCAAGGAAGTGATCGCGGCGCGCTATGGCCGCCCCAGCACGCATGCCTACTTCCTCGGCTGCTCCAACGGTGGCCGAGAGGGACTCATGGAGGTCACACGGTATCCCTCCGACTACGACGGCGTGATCGTCGGCGCACCCGCCAGGCGCTATCTCGAGATCCTCACCAAACTGATCTGGAACTACGACGCCGTGCTCGGACCCGGCGGCGCGCCCCAGCTCGACGACAAGCTCGGGCTGGTGCATCGCGCCATCATGCGCAAGTGCGATGCGCTCGACGGTGTGACGGACGGGCTTCTCGAGAACCCCCAGGCCTGTCGCTTCGACCCTGCCGAGCTGAAATGCCGAGGCGAGGCATCGTCGACCTGCCTCACGGGCGCCGAGGTCTCGGCCCTTCGCAAGGTCTACGACGGGCCGCGCCTGAGCAGTGGTCAATCGGTCATGACGGGCCCCGCACTGGGCAGCGAAGGCTTGAAGGACAACTGGTCCGCGTGGATCACGACCCCGCAGACCCGGGCCTACGGTCAGGAGTTCTACCGGTGGATGGTCTTCGACGACCCGGCCTGGAACGTCGAGAGTTTTCAGCTGGACCGCGACTACCCCCTCGCACTGCGGAAGATCGCGCCCGTCGTCAACGCAACCAGCGCCGACGTCGGCGCCTTCACGCGGCGCGGCGGCAAGCTGATCATCTATCAAGGGTGGGACGACCCGGTCATCTCGGCCGCCGAAACCATCGGCTACGTCGACGAGGTGCGCAAGACGCTCGGTCCTTCGGCGGAGAAGAGCGTGCGCCTGTACATGGTCCCCGGCATGGGTCACTGCGCTGGCGGCCCCGGTGCGACAGAGTTCGACCTGCAGCCGGCACTCGAGAAATGGGTGGAGGAAGGCCAACCTCCGGGGCACCTCGTGGCCACCAAGGCGGATTCTCCCGAGGGAACGGGCTTCACCCGCCCCCTCTGCCCCTGGCCGCAGACCGCCCACTACGACGGCAAGGGGTCCAAGCGGTCGGCCAGCAGCTTCCGGTGCAAGGCCGCGCCACCCAGGAACTGACAAGACGTGAACCAGCAGCCATCCATCACGCTTCGCGCCGCCTATGTCATCGTGCTCATCGCCGCGGTACTGCCCCATGGCCGGGCGGAGGCCGGATGGCTCGGCCTGGTGGTGGGCGGGGTCGGGCTGGGGCTCGTGCCTTCGATCGGCCCCGCGATCTTCGTCTTGCTCGGCATCTACCGAATCGGATCGGTCGTGCGCGACGGCAGGGCACTGGCGTCACCGCGGACGGGTGGAGTCGCACGCGCGGTCCGCTGGCTGGGGGCCTTGCTTCTCCATGGCGGCGCGGTGACGGCCGCCGTGGGATGGATCGCGCCGCCGTTGATGCAATGGCTTGCACCTGAGCGGACGGAGATCGGTGCGGAGTTCTTCACCGAGCTGTTCCTGTACCTCGCGAACGGCGTCGGGCTGCTCGGCCTGGCGATGTTCGAGTTCGGCCGCCTCCTCGCGTTCGAGCGCAGCGCCAGACAGGCGGGACCGCCAGCGCCGAACCGCGAGCAGGCACGCTGAACGGTCCCCGACGCGCTACCATTCCCGGAACGTATCGCCTGATTGAGCCGCCCGTGCACGCGCCCCGTTCCGCCCCGCCCAGCCCTCCGACGAAGACGCACGAGGAGCCATGCCATGCGTGATCTCACGCTTCGCAGCCTGCGCATCTTCGATGCCGCGGCCTCGACGAGCAGCTTCTCGCGTGCCGCCGAGATGCTGGGCATGACCCAGTCCGCCGTCTCCCAGCAGATCCGCGCGCTCGAAGACGAAGTCAAGGTCAAGCTGTTCGACACCCAGGCGCGCCCGATCCGTCTGACCGACGCGGGCCGGGAGCTCCTGCGGCACGCGCGGCTGGTGCTGTCCCAGGTCAACGTGGCGATGGACTCGTTGAACTCCCTCGACGGGCAGTTCCGCGGCCAGTTGCAGATCGGGGCCGTGTCTCCGGCGAACTACTTCCTGCCCGCCATCATCGCGGCCTTCCGGAAGGAGTACCCGGAGATGGGGGCGAAGATCAACCTCGGACAACGGGACGACCTTCTCGCGATGCTGAGCGCACACCAGCTCGATCTGGTCATCAGCGGCTACCCGTCCTCGGAAACCGACGTGCAGGCGGAAGTGTTCGCACGACACCCTCACTGCCTGGTCGCGTCGATCGACCACCCGATGGCGAGCCGGCGGAACATCGAATGGGCAGAGTTGCGCGACGAACCCTTCATCGCCAGGGAAGCCGATTCCGGCACCCGCCGTTTCCTGGAACACCTGCTTCAGGTCCAGGGCCTGCAGGTCAACCTCAACCTCGAACTCGAAGGCAACGAAGCCGTGAAGCAGGCCGTGATGGCCGGACTCGGCATCAGCTTCCTGTCCGCCCACGTGTTCCAGCTCGAACTCCAGATGGGCAAGCTCGCGGTGCTCGACGTCATCGGCCTTCCGAAATGGCTCGACTGGTGTGTCCTGACCCGCCGCGAAGCCGAAGAACCGGCCGCCCGCCGCGCGCTTCAGGATTTCATCCTGGCCGAGGGAGCACGCATCGCCGAATGCAGGGTGACGGCGGAAGGCCCCTGAAGCCGAGGCTGCCGATTCCCCGGGCGATCCAACAAGAACTTCGGGGTTTGCGAGCGGTTCAGCCCCCCTGGGCGGCCAGTCCACCCTGACGCACTGCAGCCTCAGGCGCGAGGGAAGGCACAGTTCCTCCACCCCGGTCGACCCGCATTAGGTTTGCTAATCATGTCCCCCAGCGCGACGGCGTTGTGATGCCGGAGGTGCGCCCCTACAGTTTCGTCTCAAGACGGGGCCAGTCGTGCCTCGATGTGCCGAGAACCGAAACATCATGACGATGAGCAAACCCTTCCCCAGCTGGGACGACCAGTTCGTAGCCGGCTTCGACGAGCCGCAGCTCCTGCAATACCGATCGAACCTGCTGGGCTCCGACCTGCGCATCACCAACTACGGTGGCGGCAACACCTCCGCCAAGGTCATGCAACGCGACCCGCTGACCGGGATGCAGGCCGAAGTGCTGTGGGTGAAGGGGTCCGGCGGTGACCTGGGGTCGATGAAGCTCGATGGCTTCTCGACGCTCTACATGCACAAGCTCCGTGACCTCAAGGCGCTCTACCGCGGCCTCGAGCACGAGGACGAGATGGTGGCCTACCTGCCCCACTGCACGTTCAACCTGAACCCCCGCGCCGCGTCGATCGACACGCCGCTGCATTCGTCGCTGCCCTACGCCCATGTGGACCACATGCACCCCGATGCGGTCATCGCGATCGCGGCCATGGAGAACTCGGAAGAGATCACCAGGAAGGTCTTCGAGGGCCAGGTCGGCTGGATGCCGTGGCTGCGACCGGGTTACGAGCTCGGGCAGCGCCTGGCCGCCTACAACGAAGCACACCCCGGCCTCCGGGGCATCGTCCTGGCCGGCCACGGGCTGTTCAGCTGGGGCGACACCGCCAAGTCCTGCTATGAGAACACGGTGGACCTCATCGCCCGCGCGCAGAGCTGGCTCGAACAGGAGCGCGAGAAGCGCGGCGCCATCGCCTTCGGTGGTGCCCAGTTCGACAATCTGGCGGCCCCGCAGCGCGACGCGGTGCTCGCGAAAGTGCTGCCGGTCCTGCGCGGCCTGGCGTCCCAGGCGAACCCCATGCTCGCCCATGTGAACACGTCGGCCGAGGTGCTCGAGTTCGTGAACTCGAAGGATCTCCTGGCGCTCGCCGCGCTCGGCACGTCCTGCCCGGATCACTTCCTGCGCACCAAGATCCGGCCCCTGGTGATCTCCGAAGCGGTCTACAGCCAATCGGGTGACGAACTCACGAAGACGATCGAACAGCTGCTCGCGGCGTATCGCGCCGACTACACGGCCTACTACGAACGCTGCAAGCGTGCGAACAGCCCCGCGCTGCGCGATCCGAACCCGGTGGTCATCCTGCTTCCGCGCATCGGCATGGTGACGATCGCCAAGGACAAGGCCACGGCGCGCATCGCCGGCGAGTTCTATGTCAACGCCATCAACGTCATGCGCGAAGCCAACGCCGTCGACAAGTACATCGGGCTGCCCGAGCAGGAGGCGTTCGACATCGAGTACTGGCTACTGGAAGAGGCGAAGCTCCAGCGGATGCCGCGCCCGAAACCCATGGTCGGCAAGGTGGCCCTGGTCACGGGTGGCGCCGGCGGGATCGGCCAGGCCATCTCGCACCGCATGCTGGCCGAAGGCGCATGCGTGGTGCTCTCGGACATCGACCAGGCGTCGCTCGAGACCGCCGTCGCCGCGATGGCGAAGAAGTACGGCGCGGACCACATCCGCGGGGTCGTCACGGACGTCACGGACGAGGCCAGCGTGATCGCCGCATTCGACTACGCCGCAGCGCAGTACGGTGGTGTCGATGTGGTGGTGAGCAACGCCGGCATCGCGTCGGCCGCCCCCCTGGAAGAAACTTCTCTCGCGCTCTGGAACCGCAACCAGAGCATCCTCGCCACCGGCTACTTCCTCGTGTGCCGCGAAGCGTTCAAGCAGATGAAGGCCAAGGGTCTCGGAGGCAGCATCGTCATCGTGGCCAGCAAGAACGGCATGGTCGCCAGCAACCAGGCCACGGCCTACTGCGCGGCCAAGGCCGCGGAGATCCAGCTGAGCCGCAACATCGCGCTGGAGGGTGCGCCGTTCGGCATCCGCTCCAACGTGGTCAATCCCGACGCCGTGATCCGCGGCTCGAAGATCTGGACCGGCAAATGGAGCGAAGAGCGCGCCGCCGCCAACAAGATCGAGGAAGGCGACCTCGAAGCCTTCTACCGGGACCGCTCGATGCTCAAGCGCAGCGTGTTCGCCGAGGACATCGCCGAGGCGACCTACTTCTTCGCGTCGGAACTCTCTTCCAAGAGCACGGGCAACATCGTCAACGTGGACGCGGGCAACCTCGCGGCGTTCACGCGCTGAGCAGGTCAGGATCCACACCATGAGCATCATCTCGGTCGACACCATCGCGGCCAGCAACGCGCCCCTCCTCGAACAGCAGAAGAGCGACTACGCTCACCTGGGCGGACAACTGGCGCGCCGCGGCGTCGACATCGACGCCATCAAGGCGAAGGTCAAGCAGTTCGCGGTCGCCCTGCCGTCCTGGGGGGTCGGCACCGGCGGCACCCGGTTCGCGCGCTTTCCCGGCCGCGGCGAACCCCGCCACGTGTTCGACAAACTCCAGGACTGCGGCGTCGTCCACCAGCTGACCCGCGCCACCCCGGGCATCTCCCTGCACCTTCCGTGGGACCACTGCACGGACTACAGCGAGCTGCGCGGCAAGGCCGAAGCACAGGGCATGTACTTCGACGCGATGAACTCGAACACGTTCTCGGACCAGAAGGACCAGGCCCACAGCTACAAGTTCGGCAGCCTCACGCACACCGATGCGAGCACCCGCGCGCAAGCGGTAGAGCACAACATCGCGGTGATCGAAGCAGGTCGCCAGCTCGGCTCCAACGCCCTGACGGTGTGGATCGGCGACGGCAGCAACTTCCCCGGGCAGCAGCATTTCCGCCGTGCCTTCGACCGCTACATCGACAGCGCGAGCCAGATCTACAAGGCGCTGCCTGACGACTGGCGCATGTTCCTCGAGCACAAGATCTGCGAGCCCGCGTTCTACTCGACCGTCATCCAGGACTGGGGCTCCAGCTATCTCGCGGCGAACGCCCTCGGCCCCAAGGCGCAATGCCTGGTGGACCTGGGACATCACGCCCCGAACGTCAACATCGAGCTGATCGTCGCCCGGCTCATCGCCGCCGGAAAACTCGCGGGCTTCCACTTCAATGACAGCAAGTACGGAGACGACGACCTCGACGCCGGCAGCGTGGCCCCGTACCGCCTCTTCCTCGTCTTCAACGAACTGGTGGCCGCAGCGCATGAAGGGGTCACCGGATTCAATCCGGCCTACATGCTGGACCAGAGCCACAACGTCACCGATCCCATCGAAAGTCTCATGAGCAGTGCCGCACAGGTCCAGCGCAGCTACGCCCAGGCGTTGCTGGTCGACCGGGTGGCCCTCGACGCGGCACAGGACGGCAACGACGTGCTGGTGGCTGCGCAACTGCTCAAGAAGGGCTTCGAGACGGATGTCACGCCCCTGCTGCAGCAGGCACGCCTCGAGGAAGGTGGCGCCATCGACCTGCTGGGCTGCTACCGGGCCAGTGGCTATCGGGCCAAGGTCGCCGCAGAGCGCCCTGCCAGCCAGGGCGGTGGAGGCGGGATTGTCTGAAGCGGCGCTCACCCTGGTTCTGGATGTCGGCAAGACACGCACGAAGCTCCTGGTCATCGACGACGAAGGCCGGCTCCTGCAGAGCTGGGGGTACGACAGCCAGTCGATCGAAACAACCTCCGGGTACCTGGCCCTCGATACCGGCAGCGTGCAGACGTGGCTGTCCGACACGCTGGCCGGCGTCGGGAGCCTGCGAAAGTCCGTCCGCCGCATCGTGCCCATCACGCACGGCGCGGCACTGGCCGGCATCGGCCCGTCGGGACTCGCCGTGCCGGTGGCGGACTACGAGTTCGAGGGCTTCAACGACCGGCCGGCCGACTGGGCCGAGCGCGTCGATCCGTTCGCATCCACCCTTTGCCCGATCCTCCCGCTCGGACTGAACGCCGCCACGCAACTCGACTGGATGCAGCGGCATCTGCCGGGACGGATGTCGAAGGTTTCGCACTGGATGCCCTACGCGCAGTACTGGGCCTGGTGGCTCAGCGGCGTGGCGAGCAGCGAGGTGTCGGCACTGGGGTGCCACACCCTGCTGTGGAAGCCGCGTGAAGGCGGCTGGTCCGCGCTGGCCCGACGCGAAGGGTGGGACCGTCGATTCGCGCCCATGCGCCACGCATGGGACACCCTCGGATTCGTCCGGCCCGAACTCGCCAGTTCCCTGGGATTGCCATCGGGCGTTCGCATCCTCTGCGGCGCACACGACAGCAATGCCTGCCTGGCGCGTTACCTTCGCAGCTGGCCCCGCATGACCTTGGTGTCCAGCGGCACCTGGGTGGTGGTAATGGCCTCGAGCGCCTCTCTGTCCGCCCTCGACGGAAAAGGGGACTTCCTGGCCAACGTCTCGGTGCGAGGCGAGGCGGTCCCCACCGGCCGCTTCATGGGAGGTCGCGACATCGAGAGACTGTGCGCCGGTGCGGACCCGCGCCTGGCCGATCGCCATGTACTGCGTCAGCTCATCGCCGATGGCGTGTCGATCGAGCGGGGCGGCCAGCGCGTGCGGATGGCCGATGGCCAATCCATCTCTGCCGAAGGCCTCGTGGACCGCTTCGATGCGAGGGAGCGTGCGACCCTGGCCGCGATGTACGCCGCTCACGAAACGATGAACTGCGTGCAGGCACTGGGCGCCGTGGGGCCGCTGACCGTCGATGGCCCTCTGGCCAGCAACGAGGTCTACCTGGAACTGCTGGCGGCGATGCAAGGTGACGTCCACGCGAGCAACGACCTCGTCGAGGGCACGGCGCGCGGAGGGTACGTCCTCGCTCACTGGACCGATGCGCGCCTGACGCCACCACTCGTCCGCCCCGTCGCGGTCCCGGACGACGCGCACCTGCTGAGGGGACGGGTCGCTCCGATCCTGTGAGGCCGACTGTCGGTCGGCCCGGGATCTGCCAGCGCAGAGACCGGACGACCGCGCCATGCGGCGTCATGCGGCCACGGGGCTGCGCGTGAGCGGCGCCTCGACCCGCTTGGTTCCTTGAGCGGACTGAGCAACGGGCTCCAGGCGCCGAGGCGTCGTTTCCGGCGACTGGAACTGGCAAGCCGCATAGGCCAGGCCCTCCGACATGAGAAAGTCCTTGAAGGCCTGCCGGATTGCCGGCGCGGCTTCGTTCCGACGACTGAGCACGCACCAGTCCAACCACTTCGGCGTGCCACCGACCTTCAGCACGGCCAGCTTGCCGGCCTCGAGTTCCAGCTGGAACGCATGCGCGGACAGGAAGCTGATGCCGAGGCCGGCCATCACCGCCTGCTTGACCGTCTCGTTGCCCTCGAACTCCAGCCTCGCCTTGACGTCGATGCCCTGGGTCTGCAGCAGGTGTTCGTAGAAGTTGCGTGTCGTGGAGCCCGCCTCGCGGAAGATCATGGTTTCGTCACGAAGGTCCTGCCAGAAGAGATCATCGCGCCTGGCCAGTCGATGCGTCACCGGTGCGATCAGGCAGTGCGGGTTCCGGGCGAACGTCTCTGCCTCGACTTCGGTCTCGGCCGATGGGAATCCACCGATCATCAGATCGATCTCATGCCCCGCCAGCTTCTGCAGCAGCGCGTCGCGCTTGCCCAGGCTGAGCTTGACCCGCACCTCCGCGTAGCGGGCTCGAAACGCCTTGATGAGCCGGGGCACGAAGTAGTACGCCGGTGACACGACACCGATGTGCAGCTGGCCGCGGAACTCCCCCTCCAACGATGCCAGGGCGTCGGACGCGACGTTGATCTGCGCGAGGATCAATCGCGCGTGGCCCAGCAGCGCGCGTCCCGCAGGGGTCAGTTGAATCGGACGCCCCACCGTGTCGAACAGGCGCGTCCCCAGCTCTTCCTCGAGTGTCCGGATCTGCTGCGACGCAGCCGACTGGGTGATGCCCACGAGTTCCGATCCCCGGGAGAAGCTGCATGCCGAAGCGACGGCCTCAAAGATGCGCAGCGAGCGCAAAGTGAAGTTTCGCATCGTGTCTCCTCGAGCTACATCCGAAAACTTTCCAACTGGACGAATTTTGAGTCAAGGCGGAATTTTTTTCAACGCCGCCACCGTGAAATCCGCGTCGAAGTCCACGGCATGTGCGCGTCGTCGAGGGCAGTAGCCAAGCTAATACGCATGCGCGCGACGCAACGCGCCTGCGCCGGTGATTGGTGCAAACCTAGGGTTTCCACTTGGGATTTCGAGCCATGCCGCGCGTTGCGTCGACGGCAGAAGGGCGCCGGGTGGCGGTGGATGTCCGATCACACCCTGATCGGCACCTTCGCCACCATGAGAACGTCTGAATGGAACCCTGGAGATTCGAATGAACGACCGCCCGTGGCTTGCCGAGTACCCCGCCGGGGTGCCTCACGACGTCGACACCAGTGAATATCCCAGCGTCGTCTCGCTGATGGAAGAGAGCTTCGCGCTGTATGGCGACGCCGTCGCGTACCGCCTGGGCCCCCAGTCCCTGAGCTACTCGGCACTGGACCGCTGCTCGCTGGCATTCGCGTCCTACCTTCAGGCCCGCGGCCTGGTTCGGAACGACCGCGTGGCGATCATGTTGCCGAACCTGCTTCACTACCCGGTGGCCGCCGCCGGCACACTGAGGGCCGGGCTGATCGCCGTCAACGTCAACCCGTTGTACACCCCGCGAGAACTCGAACACCAGCTGCGTGACAGCGGTGCCCGTGCCCTTGTCATCTTCGCGCCGATCTTCCAGGGGATGGGTGACGCACTGCAGACGATGCTGAAGGGACTGGGCATCGAGACCGTCGTGCTGGCCAATCCAGCGGACCGGCTGTCGCCGGGTCCCGAATCCTCGGCCATCGCGGACGGGCCGGGCGCCATCGCATTCGACCTGGCGCTGGCGCAAGGATCGGCGCAGGCGTTCCAGCGTCCCACCCTCGCACCTGAAGACATCGCCGTCCTCCAGTACACGGGTGGCACGACGGGCGTCAGCAAGGGCGCCAGCCTGTCACATCGCGCCCTGCTGGCCAACGTCCTCGGCGCGGAGTCCTGGCTCCAGACTGGCTGGCAGCGCCGCACCATCACCGGACAGCTGAACATTGTCTGTGCCTTGCCGCTGTACCACGTCTTCGCGTTCACCACCTGCGCCCTTCTCGGCATGCGCACCGGTGCGCAGGTGCTGCTGATTCCGAACGCACGGGACATGGCCCAGACCCTGGCGCTTCTGCGGCCGCACAAGCTGCACGTCTTCCCGGCGGTCAACACGCTGTTCAACGGCCTGGCCGCGCACCCGGACTTCGCCAGCCTGGATTTCAGCGAGCTGTGCGTCAGCGTCGGTGGAGGCACCGCGGTGATGCCGAGCGTGGCGGAGCGGTGGCTGACCCTCACGGGCTGCCCCATCGTGGAAGGCTACGGGCTGTCCGAGACGACGGCGGCGATCACGTGCAACCGAGCCGACTCCGACACCTTCACCGGCACCGTGGGCCTCCCGTTCCCCGGCGCGGAGATCCGCATCGTGGGTGATGACGGTCAGCGTCTGAAGGCCGGAGAAGCCGGCGAGATCGTCGTCCGGGGACCGCAGCTGATGTCCGGCTACTGGGGCCGACCCGACGAGTCCGCCGCCGCCATGACCCCCGATGGCTTCTTCAAGACCGGCGACGTGGGCACGATGGATGAACGTGGCTACGTCCGCATCGTCGATCGGAAGAAGGACATGGTCCTCGTCAGCGGATTCAACGTCTACCCGAACGAGGTGGAGGCGGTGGTGTCTTCGATGCCCGGCGTCGCGGAGTGCGCGGTGATCGGCGTCCCGGATTCGCAGACCGGCGAGTCCGTGCAGCTCTTCGTGGTGCCGCGCGACGCTTCCCTGCACGTGGACGACGTCCGTGCGTTCTGCGAAGCCCAGCTGACGGGCTACAAGCGCCCCCGGACGATCGAGCTTCGCGCCGAGCTGCCCAAGAGCCCAGTGGGCAAGGTCCTGCGCCGCGAGCTCAAGGACGAGATGCTGAAGCGCCGCACCAGCGACGCGCAGTGATCGGCATGGGCGGATCGCATGAACTGGCCTCCAACCCACCTGCGCAGCGTCGCCATTGTCGGTGCCGATGAAGCCGGCGCGCGAATCGCCATGAGCTTCCTCGACGCCGGCATTCCGGTCACGCTGGTGGCTCATGGGCGAGGGGCGCTCGAAGGCGGCGTGGCCCTGATTCGCCGGACCTACGAATCGCAAGTGAGGCAGCGCACGCTGGCAGAGTACAAGTACGCCGTCCGGATGGCGTTTCTCAGCACGACCACGAACGACGCGGACATCGCGTCCGCTGACGTGGTGATCGAGTCCTGCGCCGGCGGCAGGGGAACGTCGTCCGATGCGTGAGACGGTCGACTTCCTCCTGCTGTACTGGCTCGGGATCCCCGAGCTGGTGGACCGGAGCCGGTTCTCCGAGCATTCCCTGGGGAGCTTCGGCCAGGCACTGGACACGTGCGAGCAGATCGCCCGGGAGAAATTCCGGCCCTTCAACCGCCTGGTCGACGCCGAAGAGCCACGCATCGAGGGCGACTCGATGGTCCATCCCGAGGCGACCCGGGAAGCCTGGGACGCATACGCCGCATCCGGGCTCCTCGCGGCGTCCCAGGACTACGAAGACGGTGGCATGCAGCTCCCCTTCGTCGTCGAGACCGCAGGCAACGCCTTCTTCCTGAAGGGCTCCGTCGGGCTCTGCACCGGCCCCTCCACGGCCGGCGTCGCCCGTGTGATCACGGCCCATGGCAGCGCTCGGCAAAAGCTGGCCTTCTCGACTCATCTGCTCACCGGCAAGTTCGCCGGCACCCTCTGCCTTGGTGAACCACAGGCCGACGCCGGTTGGGGCGACATCGAAACCCGCGCGTGGCCGGACGGAGATGGCCACGGGGCGGATCCGCTCGGCGCGCGTCATCGCCTGCTCGGACTCAAGACCTGGGTCTGTGCGGGAGACCACGAGCTCAACGACAACATCGTCCACCTCGTGCTGGCCAAGATCCCCGGCGCGGACGGGCGAACCGGACCTGGGGCGAAGGACGTCTCCCTGTTCGTCGTCCCGAAGAAGTTGATCGGCCCCGACGGACAACCGTCGGGAGAGCGGAACGACGTCGTGCTCGACGGCCTTGCCCACAAGTGCGGCTGGCGCGGCACGACGACGGCCCGACTTCACCTCGGTGACGGACGACACCTTCCGCACGGCAAGCCGGGCGCCGTGGGTTACCTGGTGGGAGAAGCCGGCCACGGCCTCGCATACGTCTCCCAGATGCTGCGCGAGGCCCGAATCGGCGCGGGCCTTGCCGCGGCGATGCTCGGCATGGCGGGGTTCGAGGCCAGCCTGGCCTACGCCCGGGTCGCGTGCCAGGGCCTCCACGCGCGAGCCCCGGGAAGACCCGATTGGACGCCTCAGGTCCCCCTCATCGAACTGGCCGACGTGAAGCGAATGCTTCTGGCTCAGAAGGCCTATTCCGAAGGGGCTCTCGCGCTGCAACTGCGCTGCGCCCGTCTCATCGATGACGTGGGCACCGGGGCACCCGCGACGGCGCGTGAGGCCAGGGCGCTGCTCGAAGTCCTCGTTCCCGTTGCGAAAAGCTGGCCCGGCGAATGGTGCCTCGAGGCCAACAGCCTCGCGATCCAGGTGTTCGGCAGCGCCGGGTACACGCGGGAGTTTCCGGTCGAGCAGCATTGGCGCGACAACCGCCTGAACATGATCCACCACGGAACCCACGGCGCCCACGGACTGGAACTCCTCGGAGACAAGGTCCTGATGGATGACGGTGACTGCCTGACCGTGCTACTGGACCACATGGAGCGGACAGCGGTGCGCGCCCTCGATCACCCCGGCCTGCGCGGCCATTCCGCAGACCTGGCGCACGCGGCAGGTCAGCTTCGGGGGGCCACGCGCGCGAGCTGGAGCACAGGCGAGCCGGACGAGACCCTGGCCAACGCCACGCCGTACCTCCAGGCGGTCGGGCATGTGGTCCTCGCATGGATCTGGCTGGATGTGCTCTGCTGCGTCGAAGAAAACGCCGCCGATCTGTCCCCCGAGTTCATCGGAGGCAAACGATCCTGCGCACGCTACTTCTTCCGCTTCGAGTTGCCGAAGATCGGCGCCTGGCTCGGCGTCGTGACCGAACGTGAATCCGTCTGCCGCCTGATGCGGAACGACTGGTATTGATCCACAACCCCCGACCCGCACACGAACGGCAGGCCATGCTGACCCACCTAGAATTTCCGGACCTCGCGCACACACCGGGAACCACCGTGAGCAAATCCCCAGACTCCGACGTCACGACTGCCACCGCCAGAGGTCCTCGCGGGTTGTACGCGAAGACGGCGCAACGGCGCCTTGAAATCATCGCCGGCGCTGCCGCCACGTTCTCGGAGTCGGGCTTCCGCGAAGGCTCGCTGCGGGACATCGCCGTTCGCGTCGGCATGACGCACGCGGGCATCCGCCATCATTTCGCGACCAAGGTGGACTTGCTCATGGCCGTGCTCGAGTGGCGAGACGAGGCGGCGTTGAGCCTCGCCCGCACCACGAAACCCGTCGGCATCGAGGTCCTCCATGCGTGGATCGAATCCACGCGGCGCAACGTGGGGAACCCCATGCTGGTCGACCTCGAAACGACGCTGGCCGCCGAGGCCTCGTCTCCCGAGCATCCGGCACACGAGTATTTCAAGGACCGCTACCAGCGCGCCAACGACATCCTCGTGAGGGCCTTCAAGGCCATCAAGGCCGCGGGCCAGCTCGACAAGAAGCAGACGCCGGAGTCCGCAGCGACGCTGTTTCTTTCGGCCACGCTCGGCCTGCAGACGCTCTGGCTGAGAAACCGTTCCATCGACGTCGCGGACGGCCTGGCCAGACAGGCCACCGCGATGCTCAACGTCCCCTTCCGCTGAGGGGCCGCCTTCACCAGCGCGGAAACGCCCCCCGCGGCACTGCCATTCGCTCCGCAACGCGCACCCCATCCAAGGCCGACACGACACATCATGCAGGACCAGACTTCGAAACCATTCATCGAGCCCCGGCTCCTTACACGTGCGCGCATGGTGACCGTCGCCGGCAACGCTCCCTCCTTCGTCCTCTCGACCCGACTCGACTTGAACAGCGCCGAGGCCATCAAAAAGGCGACCCTTCACGCCACCGCGCATGGCGCCTACGAGGTGCGCATCGACGGGCAACCCGTGAGCGAGCGCGTCCTGGCACCCGGCTGGACCGCATTCGACTCGCGGCTGCAGGTGCAGGCCTACGACGTCACCGAGTTCGTCCGCCAAGGCTGCCGGCTCGAGGCCCTGATCGGCAACGGATGGTGGCGGAGCCGGTTGGGATTCACGGCAATGGACATCGACTACGCCAGCCACATCGGATTCATCGCGGAACTGGAGATCGTCTACGCATCAGGCGCGGTGCAGTTCGTGGCTACCGATGCGTCGTGGACGGCAGAAACCAGTCAAGTCGGCGAGAACAGCATCTATCACGGCCAAGTCATCGACAAGAGCCTGAGCGGAAAGCCGCTAACCACCTGCATCGTGGAGTTTGATCGCTCCACGCTCGTGGCGCAGGTCAAACCTCCTGTCCTGCGGCACGAAGTCGTCCATCCCATCTCCATCACGGTGCCGGACGACAAGCGATTCATCATCGACTTCGGGCAGAACCTCGTCGGCTGGGTCCGGTTGCGCGCCCGGGGAAGCGCTGGCGGCCGAATCGTCGTTCGTCACGCGGAAGTTCTCGAGGGCGACGCGTTGGCCGTGCGACCGCTTCGGAGCGCTCGAGCCACGGACACCTTCGTTCTGAGCGGTGAAGACGATCTGTTCGAGCCGACGTTCACGTTCCACGGTTTCCGCTACGCCGAGGTGACCGGACACCCTGGCCCCCTCTCTGCAGAGAACGTCGAGGCGGTGGTCGTGCATTCACAGATGCGCCGGACGGGCCACTTCGAGTGCTCGAATCCGCTGATCAACCGCCTGGTCGAGAACTCGGTGTGGGGCCAGAAGGGCAATTTTCTCGACCTGCCGACCGATTGCCCGCAGCGGGACGAGCGCATGGGTTGGACGGGAGACCTGGCGGTCTACGCATCTTCGGCGGCCTTTCAGTTCGACGTGGCCGATGTGCTCCACGGATGGTTGCTTGACCTCAAGGTCGAACTCCAGGAGGCCGGCTACGTGCCGTTCGTGGTGCCGAACCTGTTCAAGTTCGCCTCCAAGGCGGCCCTCAAGAACTACGCCCACATCCTCGGGCCCACGGCCATCTGGGCCGATGCCGCCGCATGGGTACCGGAGGCGTTGTGGTGGGCCTACGGAGATGCTGCGAGACTCGCCGAGCACTATCCCGCCGTCGTTGGCCATCTGGAATCCGTGCTGCCAAGGGTTTCCGACACGGGCCTCTGGGACAAGGGTTTCCAATTCGGTGACTGGCTCGATCCCACGGCGCCGCCGGACAAGCCGCTCGCCTCAAAGTCCGATCCGGGGGTCATCGCGACCGCCTGCCTGTATCGCACGCTGAGCTTCGCCGCGCTGGCCGCCGAGCAACTCGGCAAGCCCGACGATGCACGCCGATGGAGGCACATCGCCGCGCGCACCCGCACGGCCTTCCAGCAACACTACCTTCAGCCCGACGGACGTCTGCGTTCGGATGCTCAGGCCGTCTATGCGCTCGCCATCCATTTCGGCTTGCTCGATCCGGAACAATCCCGTGCTGCAGCGGCGCGCCTTGCGGAACTCGTCCGCGAGAGCGGTTACCACGTCAGCACCGGCTTCGCAGGAACACCGTACGTCACCTGGGCCCTGTCGACGCACGGGTTCGTGGAGGAGGCCTATCGGCTCGTCCTGCAGACCGACAATCCCTCGTGGCTGTACGCCGTGAAAATGGGAGCGACAACGATCTGGGAACGCTGGGACTCGCTGTTGCCGGACGGCACTGTGAATCCAGGTGAGATGACCAGCTTCAACCACTACGCCCTGGGTGCCGTGGTGGACTGGCTTTACAAGGCGGTCGCCGGCATCCGACCGGCCCAGCCTGGCTACCAGCGCATCCATCTTCAACCCACGCCCGGCCCTGGACTCGACTGGGCGCGGGCGACCCTTGAAACGCGCCATGGCCAAGTCACCTGCGGCTGGCGTCGAAATGACGCCGACATCGTGATCGAGTGCACCGTTCCCCAAGGCGCCGAGGCGGACCTACACACATGGCACGGGGAGGTACTCGTGCTCGGGCCTGGTTCCTACGAGATCCGCAAGCCATGCTGAGCCTCGACCGCCTTGCCACGGGACGCGCCGATGCGCCCCTTGGCATCGACCGCGCGCCCGACTTTTCCTGGGTCTTGCACTGCAGGACGCCGAACACGCTCCAAGTCAGCTACCGCATCACGGTGACCGACGGGGATCAGGTGGCATGGGACTCGGGCGAAGTCGCCAGCCGGCAACAAGCCTTCGTCCGCTACGAAGGTGCGCCGCTTCGCAGTCGCACTCGTTACCAATGGACGCTGTCGGTCCGAGACAGCCATGGCCAGAAAGCATCAGCCCATTCGTCGTTCGAGACCGCGCTCATGCACCCCGGCGACTGGGTTGCTGCCTGGGCGGAGAGTTCCATCGAACGCGCCGTTCCGGAAGCCTGGGCGTGGGGCACCCAGCCGCCCGCGGTGCTCTTCTCCCGCGACTTCGACGTTCCGGGCGACGTCGTTCATGCGCGCCTGTACGCAACCGCCTATGGAACGTACCTGCCGCAGCTCAACGGAGAGCGTCTCGACGACCGCGAGTTCGCGCCGGAGCACACCGCCTACGGAAGCATCCTCTACTACCAGACCTACGATGTCACTCGCCTGCTACGCCGCGGCGGCAACCAGTTGACGCTCTACGTCGGCGATGGCTGGTATTTGTGCCCCCACGGCCGCCCCGTCATGCAGGACTACCACGGCGCGCCGGCCGTGCTCTTCCAGCTCGAGATCCATCTGGCCAACGGCACCTCCGTAATCGTCGCGTCCGGTGAAGACACGGGATGCGCGACCGGCCCGGTGCTGTCATCAGACATTTTCCGCGGCGAACTGTTCGACGCCCGGCAACCGTTCGGGACACCGCAGCCCGTTCGGCTGCCCGACTACGGCTACGCCCAGCTGGCGGCACAGCCCATGGCTCCGGTCCGCCCCTTCGGATCACTGGCTGTCCAGCAGATCTACGTATCACCGCGCGGAGAGGTCATCGTCGACTTCGGACAGATCATCGCCGGCAAGGCGCGCATCCGCATCGACGTGCCGCGCGACACGGAGGTCACCTTCGAGTACTTCGAGGTGACCGACGAGCACGGCAACTACTTCAACTCGATGATCGCCGACCAGAAGGACGTCTATGTGTCCGACGGCGTGGCTCGCGACTACGAGACCCGGTTCAGCTTCCACGGTTTCCGGTACATCCGGGTTACCGGGCTGAACCAACTCCGCGAGCGGGACTTCGTCGCGATCCCGCTGACGACCGAGAAAGCAGACGCGGGAAGCTTCAGCTGTTCGGACGGCCGATTGAACCGCTTGTACGAGAACATTCGCTGGTCCCAGCGCAACAACATGATGTCCGTCCCGACCGACTGTCCGACGCGGGAGAAGGCGGGCTTCACGGGTGACATCCAGATCTACGCCGCCACCGCCCTTCTGAACGAGGACGTCACGCCATTTCTGGATTCCTGGCTGCGGAACCTGGCAGCGGCGCAGGCCGACGACGGCGTGGTGCCAATGACTGTTCCTTTCACCACGCTGTACGAACGCCTCTCGCTGGGGGTGGGCAAGGAATTCGGTGACACGCAAATCACCGGAATCGCAGGCTGGAGCGACGCAGCGGTGATGGTGCCGCACACCATGCACCGTCTGACAGGAAACCGGCTGGTCCTCAACGACCACTACGACACCATGAAGCGCTGGGCCGACTACGTCATCCGCACCGCGCGCGAGCGTCGTGGAGCCGCTGGTTTGGATCCAGCCATCGATCAGTACCTGTGGAACACCGGCTTCCACTTCGGTGAATGGCTCATTCCGAGCCAGGAGCAGCCGGGTGGGCCGAACTGGCAGATCCCGAAGATCTCTGCCGCCTACGTGGCCCCCTTCTTCGGCTATCTCTCGGTACGGTTGATGGGTGAAGTGGCCCAAACCCTCGATCGACAGGCCGACGCAGCGCACTACCGGGGTCATGCTGCACGCATGAAGGACGCCATTCAACGCGCGTTCATGGCTAACGACGAACTGCCATGGCAGCTGATGGGAGCCTATGTCCTCGCGTTCGCCTTCGACCTCGTGCCACCTGAACACACCACACGCTACGCCACCAAGCTCGTCGACTTGCTGGAAGCCAACGGAGGTTGTCTGGACACAGGTTTCGTTGCGACACCCTATTTCCTCGACGTCCTGACCAAGATCGGCAGAAGGGACCTCGCTTACGAACTGCTGTGGCAGGCAAAGGCACCGTCCTGGCTCTACGCAGTGGACAAAGGGGCGACCGCCATCTGGGAAAGCTGGAAGGCCATCGACGAGCACGGTGCCCCCAAGCTCACCAGCTTCGATCACTACGCATTCGGATGCGTGGGCGACTGGATGTTCCGCAATCTCGCTGGACTGCGAAGTGGCGAGGCAGGATTCGATCACTTCCAGGTTGTGCCGCCGGACGATTCGCCGCTGGCTTGGTGCAGGGCACGGCACGAAACGGTCCATGGCACGGTGTCCGTCGGTTGGGACGCCAAGGGTCTGGAGGTAGAGGTACCCGTGAACACCACGGCTTCAGTGACATGGCGCGGACGAACACATTCCGTTGGAAGTGGGCGACACCAGTTCTCATGACGATCGATGCTGCATTGATTCACCATGACGTGGACTGAAAGCAAGCCTCCCGTCCTGGAGGAAGCAACCTGGAGCGTTCGACGAAGGCCCGAGACGGTACTGAGTGGCGCAGAAGAGCGGTCTCTGCTCGAGTCGCGGTTGTGCCAGGGCCTTCCCGGCAGGGTCGCGCAGTCAATGCTGGCGGCCGGATCGGTTCGGCGCCTCGGTGCTGGCGCGCGGATGACTCGGAGTCTGGCGGCGGCGGACGAATGGTTCGGCGTGGCCCAAGGCGTCGTCAAGCTCCTCGCCAACACGATCAACGGACGCCAGGTGGTCCTGTCGCTGGCCGTCGCAGGGGACTGGTTCGGCAGCCTCCCCCACCTCGAGGATGAGTCCGAGCGACGCCTGATCAACGACGGTGAAACCTGCACGCCGGTGACGTTACTGGCCGTCCCTCTGGATCGCCTTCGCACACTTGCTGCTCGTGAGCCCTGCCTGACCGTGGTGCTGGCGAAGCTGAGCCACAGCAACGCCCGCCGGGTTTTCGACATGTTCACCGAGCGCGTGTCGCTGACGGCGGAACAACGGGTCGCCCGCCAGATCCAGATGCTCGTGAAGCGGTTCGGCATACCGTGCGAAGGTGGCGTCCGAATCGCTCCGTACCTGAACCAGCAGGACCTCGCCAACATGCTCGGAGCAAGCCGCCAACGTGTGAACGTCGCGCTCAAGCGTTTCGAGCGTGACGGCTGGCTCACCGTCAAAGCCACAGGCATCGAAGTTTCTTGCGCGAAGTCGATGGCGGAGGCTTCCGGGCTAACCTCAAGCCAGTGAACCTCGCCGATGGGCATGCCCGCGTTCGCTCTTCGTTGCTCCAAACTGCAGTAGTGGTGATTGACCGGAGTAGGCCCGGAAGTGCTGTGACCAAGAACAGCCCTAGCGGGCAGCTCTCCAAACCGGAAGGAATCCAATGAAGATCCAGAGCCCAAGCAGAGCGTCGCCCAGGGAGAGAGAAATGCCAGGGATTTCGGCCGGTTCCTCATGGAGAAAGTGGGATCTCGACGTCCATACGCCGGAGTCGTTTCGCCACAACTACACGGTACGCCTGTTCGCGGCGATCATCGGCGCGCTGACGACGTTGCATGCCTACGTCTTGCCGTGGAAGACCCTGGGTCATTGACTCTTCGGCCGGAAGTTCCCATGCGCCTCGTCGATCACGTCGTTGAAAAGCTGCTGGCCCTCGTGCAGGCCCGTGGCCTTCAGGCCGGCGAGCGGCTGCCCGCCGAGCGCCAGCTGGCAGCCGATCTGGGAGTGTCGCGCAACTCGCTGCGCGAGGCCATCCAGAAGCTGAGCAGCCAGCGGGCCCTCGTGAGTCGGGTGGGCGACGGCACCTACGTGCAGAGCACGGCGCCGGCCGAATGGCTGCAGGAGGCCATGGGCCCGCTGGTGCGCCTGATCGACGCCGACCCGCACTACCGCTACGACTTGCTGGAAACGCGCCACGCGCTCGAGACCAGCACCGCGTGGCTGGCCGCGCAGCGCGCCACGCCTGCCGACAAGGAGCGCATCCAGCGCTGCTTCGACGTGATGATGCAGCACCAGCAGAGCGGCCACGCCGAGCTGGCGGCGCGGGCCGACGCGCAGTTCCACCTCGCGATCGCCGAGGCATCGCACAACGTGGTGCTCGTGCAGGCGATGCAGAGCCTCTTCGCCGTGGTGCTGTCCACCGTCGAGCGCAACCGCCACGACATGTTCCGCCTCAGTGCACCCGAGACGCTGCGCGTGCTGACCGCGCAGCACCAGGACCTGATGCAGGCCATCCTCGACGGCGACCCCACCCGCGCGCGCGCCTGCATCGGCGACCACCTGGAACACGTGCGCACCACCATCCAGCGCATGGACGAGGACCGCGCCCGCCGGGAGCGGTCCACCCGCCTGCCGCTGGACGCCACGCCATCGCTCCTGCTGCCCACCGACCCGCCCCGACGGGCATGAGACCCCCACCATGATCATTTCCTCCTCCGCCGACTACCGCACCGCCGCGCAGAAGCGGCTGCCGCCGTTCCTGTTCCACTACCTCGACGGCGGCGCCTACGCCGAGCAGACGCTGCGCCGCAACGTCGAGGACTTCGCGGCCGTGGCGCTGCGCCAGCGTGTGCTGAAGGACATGAGCCGGCTCGACACCAGCATCGAGCTCTTCGGCGAGAAGTTCTCCATCCCCGTGGCGCTCGCGCCCGTGGGCCTCGGCGGCATGTACGCCCGCCGCGGCGAGGTGCAGTCGTCGCAGGCCGCCGATGCGCACGGCATTCCGTTCACGATGTCGAGCGTGTCGGTGTGTCCGATCGAGGAGGTGGCCCCGAAACTCAAGCGTCCGATGTGGTTCCAGCTGTACGTGCTGAAGGACCGCGGCTTCATGAAGAACGCCCTGGAGCGCGCGCAGGCCGCGGGCTGCTCCACGCTCGTCTTCACGGTGGACATGCCGGTGCCCGGCGCCCGCTACCGCGATGCGCATTCGGGCATGAGCGGCCCGAACGCCCCGTTGCGCCGCTACTGGCAGGCGATGATGCACCCACGCTGGTCCCTCGACGTGGGCCTGCTCGGACGCCCGCACGACCTCGGCAACATCTCGGCCTACCTCGGCAAACCCACGGGTCTCGCCGACTACATGGGCTGGCTCGGCGCCAACTTCGACCCATCCATCTCGTGGCGCGACCTCGAATGGATCCGCGACTTCTGGACGGGCCCGATGGTGATCAAGGGCATCCTCGACCCGGACGATGCGCGCGACGCGGTGCGTTTCGGCGCCGACGGCATCATCGTGTCGAACCACGGCGGCCGCCAGCTCGACGGCGTGCTGTCGTCGGCCCGCGCGCTGCCGGCCATCGCCGACGCGGTGAAGGGCCAGATCAAGATCCTCGCCGACTCGGGCATCCGCAACGGCCTCGACGTGGTGCGGGCGCTGGCGCTAGGCGCCGACGCCACGATGATCGGCCGCGCATACATTTACGCGCTGGCCGTCGCGGGCCAGGCCGGCGTGAAGCACCTGCTTGAGCTGCTCGAGAAGGAGATGCGCGTGGCGATGACACTCACCAGCGTGGCGAAGGTGTCCGACATCACCGGCGCCCTGCTGGTGCGCGAGCGATGAGCACGGCCGACGCGTTGCTGCGCGCGCTGCGCGGCACCGTGGGCGCCGCCCATGTGCTGGTCGAAGACCGCGAGACCCGCCGCTTCCGCAAGGACCACCGCACGGGCCAGGTCGGGATGCTCGCCGTCGTACGCCCCGGTACGCCGTTGCCGGCGTCACCTTCCGTTTTAGCGAAAGCGCCCAGAAATGCAAGCAGCGCACAGCAGCCGATCCTGGACAGATCCGCTTCCGACCCGCGGGGGTAGCAGAGCAAGCCTCTGCCGCCGTCAAATTTGCGCTAGGTGACCAGACGCGAATGTCGTAACCGCATCGGGCCACCCTTAATGGTTTACGGCTGCTCTCTGCAGGTGTAGCTCGCCGCACTGGTCGTCGAACCGCTGCCGTTGTAGGCGGCAACCTGAGGCCACGGACACAGCGGATGCGTGGTCGTGCTGAACAGCGCCTGGGTCGTGTTGATGACCTGAGTCGGTGCCTGTCCCTGCTCCACCCACTTCTCCAGATGCGGGACCATGTCGAAGCCCGCCTGGCAGTGCTGGGCACCCGGCACCATGAACAGTCGAGCGCTGTTTGAGAGCGTCGAACCAAGAAGCGCCTGGGCCTTCTCGTAGTACCGGACCGAGTTCGCGCTCGGAATCATCTGGTCGGCCCAGCCGTGCCACATGATCAGCTTGCCACCGCGCTGGATGAACGCGCTGATGTTGGGATCACCCGAGTCCGAGATCGGTTCCACCCGCGCGCGGGACTGGGCCACGTCCGTGTCGAGGTAGAAGTTGCTCGGTGTCCAGCCGGAGTTGTTGTAGACCATCCACTTGTAGTACTCCGGGCCACCGCCCAGGTAGTTCAGGATGTAGGCCATGAGCCAGCCACCTTCGCTGCCCTTCGCCAGCCCGGGGATCAGCAGCTCGCCGTTGGTGAGCTTCGGGCCCTCGTACAGCTTGCGCATCGCCGCGATCTCGGCATTGTTCAGGCACGAGTTCGTATCGAAGAGCGAGCACTTCATGACCACCGGGTCGAACGTGCACTTCTGCGGGTTCTCGAGGATGCCGTCCTGGACGCCATCGTTCTTGTCGCACGCTTTCTTGACCGCCGCGGTGATGGCGGAGAACTTGTTGGCCAGGTTCGGCGCCGACTCGCGGATCTGGGCCGTCCAGACATGCTGCGACATGAGTTCGCCCCAGTCCATGGCGGGTGCACCGGCGATGACGCCGTCGTAGTCGCCCGGGTAGCGGCTGACCGACATCAGCGCTTCGCGGCCGCCACCGGAGCAGCCCTGGAAGTAGGCCCGCTGCACGGGGGCCTGGTAGTAGGCGTTCATCACCTGCTTGGACGTGACGGCGGAGAGGTGTCCCGCGCGATGGCCCCAGTCGATGATCTTCTCGGGCTGGCCGCCCGCCCATTCGGCGGTGGTGCTCGCGGTGTGCCCCAGGTCGCTCGTGGCCGATGCGTAGCCCTTGCCGGCGCTCGTGTTCATGAGCGTGGCGCTTTGCCCCAGGCCACCCGACAGGCCGCCGCCGCCGTAGCCGAACATCTTTCCGTTCCAGGTCTCGGGCAGCCAGACTTCCACGTTGATGAGCGAACTGGCGGTGGGCTTGAGTTGCAGCTTCACGCGGCACAGGTTCGCCGTCGCCGTGACGGTGGCATCGCCGCCGAACAGGCTGCCCGCACCACCGCTGGTGCTCGGTGCGATGGACGCGCCTTTGGCGAATCGCTCGCTGGCGGTGACCACGCCGGTGTCGACCTGCAGGCCGACGAGGCCCGTGCACGTTGCCGGTCCGGGCAAGGTCTGCGCTCCGGCGGCCGTGCTCAACAGGCTCGCAAGGACCAGCATGCTCATCGCACCAGCCTTGCACATCGGACCTCGATGGGTCCGGGGAACTCGGATCAAGTTCTGATACATCATCGCTCCTGATTCAAAGGATCAGCGTTGGCAGTTGGGCGAACGGCATCGATTGCCAGGGCCCCGCCAAGCCGATGAATTGCATCAGCTTTGACTCGCACTCACTGTTCAGCGCCGGACAGTTCTGTATGGGACAAACCCACATGCACCTGACGGGGTCACCCGACGGCCACGGCTGGCGAACCCGCGCCGCGCCGCAACGGCTGGCGGCCCTCATCCGCCTCGTACCACTTCAGCGCTGGAAGGTCGTGCACCAGGATCCTCCCGTATTGCGTCGTCAGCAGACCTTCGAGCTCGAGGCGGCGCAACGCGAGGCTGATCGTGGTTCGGGAAAGCCCCGCCAGCTCGGCCAGTTCCGACTGCGCAAGGTGCACCGAGGCATCGGCATGTGGGTACGGGACCGGATCGAAGAACGTCGCGATGTACCGCGCGACACGCGCCACCGGATCCGACATCCGGTCGATCTCGCGCATGCCCACGTACAGGGAAAGGCGAGAGTTGAGCCTTCCGACGAGCATCTGGTTGAACGCCAGGCTCGACTCGTGGAGCGCCCGGAACGTCGACGCGGGGAGGTGCAGGACACGGCACTCTCGCAACGCAACGACGTCGTACCTGCGGACCTCGCGCTTCAGCACCGAGCCTTCCCCCACCCAGCATCCGCTGGGCACTCCGGCGAACATCACGACCTTCCCGCTGGCCAGGACGGAACTCACCTTCAGCAGGCCATCGGCGACCCCGATCCAGGACTGGGCGGCCTCACCTTTGTGTGCCACCACGCTGCCGGCCGAATACCAACGCTCGCAGATGTCCGCGCTGACACGCGCCTGCTCGTCCGTCGTGAGCACGCGAAACCACGGGGTGTCCTGCAACAGGTCCGCGAGGGCTACGGAAGACCGCTTCATCGCTACGCCTTTCTATGCACGGCCGTCACCGGAACCAGCGGACCGCGTCGTGAGGAGGTGCGCATTGTCGCGACGCAGTCGGCACGGCACCATCAAGTCAGCGAGGGGTCCTTCATTAGCGCAGCTAATTCACCGAAGTGTCACCAGGGGCGTGCACCTTCCCGGCAAGGCATCGGGCCGAATGCCTCAGAGAAAGTCCCGGGTCGGGCGTCGCATCGCGCCGCGCTGGAGCAGACATGCCGGAAGGGGCTCTCGCGGGTGAGCCTCGATGAAGCGTCGCGCCTGCGTCAGGCTTCCCGCGCAACGCCCCCGCCGCCTCACTTGGGCACGGACAGGAGCATCTTCTCCATGAACGCGCTGCGCTCGGTGCTCTGGGCCTCGCTGCCTTGCCCGGTCAGCAGGGACTCCGTCACCGTGTAGGCGTAGAGTGCAAAGGCGCGGGAGCGTGCGTCCTTGATGCCGAAGCCCAGCGCGGAAAAGACCTGTGCGATGTAGGCGATGCGCCGGGAATCCACGTCCTCGACGGCTTGGCGCGCCGTCTCGTCGCTCCGCGCCCAGGCCCGGATGGCCAACTCGATGCTGGCCGCACGTTTCGCGGCCCGCCCCCGAAACGGCAGCGACAGAAGGTCCTTGACGAGCAGCAAGGGCTCTTCGTGGTGCTGTTCCTCGAACTTCGCGATCAGCGCTTCGGTGGCACCGTCCTGCCACGCCTTCAGGACGCGTCGAAGAAGTTCATCCCGGTCCTTGAAGTGCCAATAGAAGCTCCCGCGCGTGACCGACATCTCTTTCGCGAGCACGTCCACCCGGATGGAGTCCACCCCATACAGCATCAATCGCTCGATGGCGGCGGAGATCCAGGTCTCCGGGGTCAGCATGGGGCGACCCGACTCCTTTCGAGGCACCGCGCGGGTCGTGGCGACGTCGTTCATCCAGCTAGTCTAGCGGAACCGATCGAGCGCCCGGAGACGCCCTGGTGCGGCCGTGCGCCAGTCGTCACTTCATGAAGCGACCACCCGGTCCGACGATGGTGATCTCCACGAACTTCGACCCGTGATGGTTCGTCGGAGAGTAGTCCACCGTGTAGCCACCGAGGTCCACACGGCTCATGCCCTCCATGCCGGCCACCACCGAATCCCGCGTCGGCTGACTGCCTGCGCGCCGCAGACCTTCGAGAAGAACCCGCGTGTTGAGGTAGCCCAGGAACGAGTCATATCCGACGGGCTGGTTGGCGGACTCCATCGCCTTGTGGAACTCACGCACCAACGGGGTCGTCGCCCGCCACGGGTAGGGCACGACCTGCGTGAAAGCGAGGCCTCGTGCGTCGTCGCCGAGTGCCTGGATCAGCGGCTGCGAGTTGGACACCGAGGTGCAGTAGATCGGCACACCCAGCTGCGATTTGGCCGCCTTCACGAACGACACCATCGACGGACCGAAAGCCATGAGCAGAACCGCCCGGGGGCGCTGCGCCGCCATCCGCTCGGCAGCGGCGGCGGCGTCGGCGCCGTTGATGTCGAGGGGCACCTTGGCCACCAGCGTGGCACCGGCTTCCTTCGCGGCAGCCTCCACCACCGGAAGCATGAGTTGCCCGAACGGGTTGTTCTGATAGACAAGGCCGACCTCTCCACGCTGCAGCATCATCAAGTTGCGCAGCATCTGCACGACTTCATCCTGGTAGCTCGCGGTCGTGGTGAAGAAGTAGGGATGATGTTTCGTGCGCACGACGGGGGCGCCACTGTAGGTTCCGATCAACGGCACCCGCTCCTTGAGCAGGATCGGAAGCAACGCGACCGCATTGGCCGTGGAGCCCGGTGCGAACAGCGTGGTGACACGCTCCTGCTCGATGAGCTTCATGCAGTTCGCCACACATCGCGTCGCGTCGTACGCGTCGTCGAGGGTGATCAGTCTGACCTTGCGACCGTTGATGCCGCCACGGGCATTGACCGCGTTCAACGCGACCTCCTGCCCCTTCAGAACGCCAGTCACCGTGGGCGCGAGCGGACCGGACAAGTGGATGCTCTGTCCCACCACGATTTCACCTGAGGACGCGCGCACGCGCGGGGACACACCTCCCAGGAGCGTCGCGGCGCCAGCGGCCATCAGGAGCGGGCGACGACGAAGCCCCACCCATTGCTCTCGAGACGTCGACGCATCGAGGGCTGCGCCTTTCACAGGCGCAGCGGTCGGGCCGGATTCTTCAGATGGTTTCGATCGTGTGCGCTTCGGCATGGCCCATGTCTCCAGAGATCAAGAAGATCAACAACGATCCGGGTGCTCCCGACCGCGTGAACACGCCGTGCGTTGAGCGCCGCGTCGTGGACGGTGCAGCCTGCGCGATCCTGGAGGAGGGCAGCCGGTTGCTCGTGACGGCACGAGTCCGACATGCCTCCCTCTTTTCTCGAACCACGTTGGACATACACCATTGCACCGAAAAGTTTAGGGTTCGCGAAATCGCTCGCCGCATAGGGTTTGCCCGTTTCGCTGTCTCACCCTTGACAGGCAAAGCCACATCACACGCTCGCGAACACCGCCTTGGTGGGGACTGTCAAGCGGCGTGCAGACCTGTGTCGGCCCCTCGATTCACTTCAGTGCTGGTGGACGAGCTCCCAACTCACGTCGCATGCCTCTCGTTCCTCCGATCCATGTCTCCGTCGTCAACAGTCTGTGGGTATGCCCCTACCACGACTGTTGAGCGGAGAACAGTCTCTCCACGAGATGGCTGATTCAATACACAGCTGTCTTGTCCGTGATCCTGAGGCGCACACGGCCCATCTGATTCGACCAAGAAACTGATTTCAAGTACACCGGAGACAACCTATGCAATCTCGCTCCTCGCGACGTTCATTCTTCCCCTTGTCACGCCATCGGCTTCTCGGCACCGTGACCGGTCTCGCCATCGCAGGAGGCATCGCCGTACCGGCCAGCGCACAGACCGCGCCGGGGCCGGCCAACTGCACGGCACTCGTCGGCTTGCAGGTCGACACCGGCGTGGTCACCGCCAGCGAGCGATTCGCCAAAGGCGCGTCCATCGCACCGAGCACCAGCGGTGGTGCGGGCAGCCTGTTCGGCGGCGATGCCACCGTCACGGCGACGGCGAACCTGTGCCGCGTGAAGCTGCAACTCAAGCCCACCGCCAGTTCGCTCATCAACGTGGAAGTCTGGCTGCCCGAGACCTGGAACGGAAAGATGTTCGGCTACGGCGGCGGCGGCCTGTCGGGTGGCCTGGGGCAAAGCGCCACGCTCATGAACACGAGCGCCGGCAAGGGCTACGCATCGGCCACGAGCGACCTGGGGCACACCGCGAGCACCACCGCCGAATGGGCGGGCGGCCAGCCCGAGAAGATCATCGACTGGGGCCATCGCGCGGGACACCTCTCCGCCGTCACGTCCAAGCAGGTGATGAACGCCTACTACCAGGCCCCCGTGCAGCGGGCCTACTTCCAGGGCTGCTCCGGTGGCGGCCGCGAAGCGCTGATGTCGGTCAGCCGCTACCCGGGCGACTACGACGGCGTCATCGCCGGTGCACCCGCCATGGACTGGGGCGAACTCATGTCGCAGCATGTCTGGACGGCCCAGATCCGCGAGTCGGCGCCGAACCTGGCCAACAAGTTCTCCGCCATCACCGCGGCGGTCAAGAAAGCGTGCGACAAGAACGATGGCGTCCAGGACGGCATCCTCGAGAACCCGCAGAAGTGCACGTTCGACCCGGTGGTCATGAAGTGCTCGCTCTTCGATACGAACTCGTGCCTGAACAATGCCGAGATCGCGGCGATGCGCAAGCTGTACGAGGGCCCGAAGCTCACCAACGGCGAGCTGCTGATCCCCGGGCTGGCGAAGGGCAGCGAAGGTGGCTGGCTCATGGCCTACATCCTGAACTACCTGGGCGGTGGCCCGGAGTACTACAAGTGGATGGTCTACAACAACTCCGGCTGGACACCGAGCAACTTCTACCTCGACACGGACGTGGCCCAGTCCCGCGCGCGGGTGGAACCGATCTCGGACTCGGGTGATCCCAACATCAGCGCGTTCATCCAGCGCGGTGGCAAGCTGATCATGTGGCACGGCTGGGCCGACCAGATGATTCCGAGCGCGAACTCGGTCCGGTACTACGAGAAGGCCCAGGCGCTTCTTGGTTCGACGCTCTCAAACAGCGCTCGACTGTTCATGGTGCCGGGTGCCCAGCACTGCCAGGCGGGCTTCGACATGGTCCCGCATCTGGAGAAGTGGGTGGAGCAGGGACAGGCACCGACTCAGGTCATCAACACGACCCAGGCGCTGTTCAGCACGACCACGCATCCGCTGTGTCCGTGGCCTCAGGTCGCCGTCTACAACGGCACCGGCTCGACCACCACTGCGGCAAGCTACACCTGCCGCAATCCCTGACGCCTGGTGGACGGCGTGTGCCCTTGCTGCACATGCCGCCCCGCCGGTGAGGCGAACGACAGGTCATGGACGACTCCGCGCGAGCTTCGCGCTCGGGTCGTCCTCCACGCTCCGTTCGCAAACCTGACGCAGCGATCACGCCGCTCATCTCCCCGCCTCCTGCCTTCGCTTGAGCCCGTTTCGAGCGATGGCCACTGGTCATCGAGTGGCGTGCGCCCCGTTCAGGGCGGAAGAGTTCACCGCTGGACGCGAACGCTTCGGCATCTCACCGCAACCAAGCTGCTGCGTGGGTTCAACGGCGCACCCATCGCGCATCGTCCTGGGATGGCCCACGGACATCCGCAGTCCTGCGCCAACTGAAGTGGAAGGAGATCGAAGATGAACATTGCAACGAGAGGACGCTTGAAGGTCACGTCATTGGGCGGCGTCATCGCCGCAGGAAGCCTGGCGTGCGCAGGCGCCTTCGCACAGACCCCACCGAACGCGGCAACCTGCACCGCGTTGGTCGGCATGCAGGTGGACACCGGGGTCGTGGCTGCCGCCCAGCGATTCACCAAAGGCCAGATCATCATGAGCGGCCTGTCCGTGATCACGGTCGCAACCAACTTCTGCCGTGCGACCCTGAAGCTGCGTCCGACGCAGAGCTCGGACATCAACGTCGAGGTGTGGCTGCCGGAGACGTGGAACCAGAAGCTGTTCACGCACGGCGGCGGAGGGTTCTCCGGCGGCCTGGGAGGGCCCACCATCAACACGTCGCTGAACCAGACCCTGGGCCAGGGCTACGCGTCCGCGACCAGCGACCTGGGACATCCGACCAGTTCCAGTGCGCAGTGGGCGTACAACCAGCCCGAGAAAGTCATCGACATGGGTCACCGCGCGAACCACCTCGTCGCAGTCACGGCCAAACAGGTGATCGGCGCCTACTACCAGAGCCCCGCCAGACAAGCGTACTTCCAAGGCTGCTCCGGTGGCGGTCGCGAAGCCATGATGGCGGTCAGCCGCTATCCCGCAGACTACGACGGCGTGATCGCCGGAGCACCGGCGATGTCCGCGGGCGAGACCGCATCACAGTTGCTGTGGAACGATCAGCTGGTGGCGGGAACGCCCGCCTTGTCGTTCAAGATGGCGGCACTCAACAAGGCCGTGCTGGCGGCGTGCGACACGCTGGACGGTGTCCAGGATGGTGTCCTCGAGAATCCGCAGAAGTGCCGCTTAGACCCGGCAGTCCTTCAATGCGGCACGTTCAACACCACATCATGCCTGACCACGAATGAGATCGCCGTGGTTCGCAAGGTGTACGAAGGCCCCAAGCTTGCCAGTGGCGAGCAACTCATCCCCGGCCTTGCGCGTGGGAGCGAAGGCTTCCAATGGGGGACCGGCCTCCAGACCAGCCTCGGGGAGGAGTACTACCGCTGGATGGTCTACGGAGATCCCGCCTGGACTCGCGGCAGCTTCTTCCTCGAACGTGACTACCCCTATTCACGTGCGCTCCTCGAGCCGACCGTGGACTCGGACAACCCTGACATCGGTGCATTCGTCCGTCGGGGCGGCAAGCTGATCATGTACCACGGCTGGAACGACACGCTGATCCCCGCAGGCAACACGGTTCGTCACTATGAACGTGCCAGTGCCATCGTCGGCAACACGATCACGGACAACGCTCGTCTCTTCATGGTGCCCGGCATGCAGCATTGCAGCGGGGGCAACTCGCCGAACGTCTTCGACATGGTGCCGCACCTGGAAGCCTGGGTGGAACGTGGGCAAGCGCCCGAGCGCGTCATCGCCACACAACGCAGCGCGTTGAGCACGACACCTGTCGCCACTCGCCCGTTGTGTCCCTGGCCCAAGACAGCCGTCTACAACGGCACAGGTTCTACCAAGGACGCTGTCAACTTCACCTGCCAGGAGCAGTGATCCGTTGACCTGATGGGAGCCCCCGCGAAAAGGAGGTTCGCATGCGAAGGCTGCTGGTTGCGACCCTGTCGCGCGAAGCAGCCAGCCCTTCGTGACACGGTGAAGCTGACATTCGGCCTCGCATCAAAGGTGAGGCCGGCATCAAGCTAGTTTCTCTGAACGCCGAGATCCTGCAGCCACCAGTAGAACTGGTCGATCCAGTGATCAGAAGACATGCCTTGGACATTCACGCCATAGCCGTGCCCTCCACGCCGATACAGGTGGAACTCAAGCGGCACGCCAGCGGATCGCAGCCGGAGCGCAAGATCCCACGAGGTCTCGAAGAGCAAGCCGTCGTCGTTCGACACGGCGACGAAGCAAGGCGATGTCTCCTTGGACGGGACGGCCCCCTCCGGAACCGTGCCGCCGTAGATCAGTCCAGCAAAATCGGGACGGGCCGACCGGTCGTCGGCGAACAGAGCTGCAGACACGGCGAAGGCGCCCGCGGAGAAGCCGAGAGCACCCACCCTCGTCGGGTCGATCCTCCATTGAGCGGCTCTCTCCCGTATCAGCCGAACGGCCTGCTTCGCATCCTCGAGCGCAGCCTCGTTGTCTGACAGCAGCCGCTGAGCGAGTTCCGACCCCTTGAACCTCGAAAGTCCTGTCAGCGCTGCGACCAGGTGCAGGCGAAACGCGATGCTGTTTGCCGGCGTCGACTGGAGTCGATACTTCAGAACGAACGCCGCCACCCCTCGACTTGCCAGCCAGCGAGCCACGTCGGTCCCTTCGCTGTTCACGCTCAACATCATGAAGCCGCCACCCGGTGCGATGACCACAGCAGCGCCCGTTGCCTTGGACGGCTCGGGCAGGAACGGGGTGATCGTGGGGCGGGTGACGTTCCGGACGACGAGGTTGGAGGCCGAATCGCCAAACTGATGTTGAATCTCCGCTTGGGTCGCGCCCCCCGGCCCCAACGCGCCATCGGGCCAGATGGGAAGTGCGTCCAGCATTTGAACGTCCGTTGAGGTTTCGAGTTCTTGCATGAAGCTTGCCGCCGACAGTCGGCATCGAGTGAGGTGAGAATTGTTCGACGAGATCACCGCAGCGCTGCGTGGTCATGAGCAGGAGGCACCTGACGGCCACCCCACCCATGTCAGAGTCCGAAGGATCGCTCCATTGGACAGGGACTTCATTGCCGACAAGTTGCGCCGCGGAGTGGAGTCCGATCATCACAGAAGGGCACGCCTTTGACATGGGGGCGCAACTCTGCATTGGCCATTCGGCTTCGACAGCCGCCTTCATCTCTTCGCGAATGCGGACCAAGGCCCGAGGGCTGGCCTTTCATCACGACCGCCCGGCGCCACACCTCAGACCGGACTGGATTGAGCGCTGCGACGACCTGAACTTCCTCGGCCCCCCCGTTTCCAGTCGCCGCATCGACCACATCGACAGACACCCCGCCGAACTTCGCCCGAAGAGAGGGGAGGATGTCGATGAGGGAGCGATCACCGAACGGATACCTGCACGGGTCAGGCAACCGCGGTTCTTCGTTGAAGAGTCGATGTAGAAGCTGGAAAGTCTGGCCGGGCAACAACACCCACGGTCTGTGTGCCTAGGGCAAGGCAGGACAGGTGCGCTGTACCGAAGGCGGCGATCAAATGCCCGAGTTCGTGGATCCGGCGCGCTTCAGTCATGGCGAACTTCGCGTTCACGTCCGCATCGGCAAAACGATTCTCCACTTGTTTCGGTTGAACGAGAGAGGCGCAGCGAATGCCGCTGTACCGAGGGCATGCACAACATCCGCACGTAATGGTGCCCAGCGGTGGGCGCGGAGTTCACCGCCGCTCTTGCACGGAATCTCCGAAGCCTTTACATTCGCGCCACCATGCCAAGCCAGCCCCCGATCACGGGGTTGGGCACGACGCCGTCGTGCCGGAGCCGCTCCCTGAGGCTCCTCCATCGATCCGACAGTTCGATTCAGGCAGCATGGTCCAACTCCCGTCCCCAGATCCGCCAGCCCCCCTGTGCCGATTCGCCAACGAGCGCAATCGGAGTTCTCGCTCGCACATGGGCCCTTGCGCCGTGCCGGCGGCGCATCTCGCATGCGATGCCCGATCGCTTCGCACACCAATCTTCAAACCCGCCATCCCGTGAATCGCCATGAAGCACACTGCCGACACACCCAGGTCTCGAACCTTCATCCGACAACCCAAGGACGTCGACCCCCAGCCTTCCGAACCTGGAGGCCGCACACTCGATCTCGACCATGAGATCGACTTGATCTGCCGGCTCCTTTGGCAATCCCGAGAGGTCCGGAGCCTCTTCGTCCAGGACAACAACCTCTGGCCGTACGTGCAGTCCAGGATCAAGAGGGCGCAAACGATGCATCCGGACGACATGGGCGCAGACAACATCTATCGAAAGTTTGCTGATGCGAAACTTCCCCGGCAAGGTTGGAAGGACCGCTACTGCAGCGCGGACCGCTGCCGCAAGCTGCCGGTTCAACTGGCGCCCGAAGGCACTGACTTCATGCCTGTTCGGTGCCTGGTGGTGCGAACGAAATCATCGTCTGGCGACTTCGATACACGAGTTCTTCTAGGAGCCGATGGCTGGGTGATTACCGGCGAATCGAATCAGGCTGTGATCGAAATCGCAGCCGCGCACGGACTGAACATGAGCCGACGGCTGTTTCGCCCGGCAGCATCTGGCAGGCACCGGGCGTGACATGAGTGCGCACATTCCCAACAGCTGAACCGATGCGCCTTTGCCTTGGCGCGATGCCGGCGGCCACCTTCACTCAAGCTCGGAAACTGCGGACCGAACGTGACCTCGGCTTGATCCGCAGCCCCGAATACACACGCGTGTGAGTCATCCCCTGTCACGACCCATTGGTCGATTGGGAAATCTCACATGCCACCGTTGCTCAAGTCCCGCGGCCCTACGGGGCCGCTCTCCAATGGCCCGCGCTGCAGAGGCTCGTCATGAAGCGCGGCCTGACCTACTCGGAAGCCATCGCCTACACAGGCGTCAAACGTCGCACGTTCGATGCGCGATGGCGACCGCTCCTTGTGTCGCTGAGACAAGGAGCCTGCGTGATCTTTGATCGCGAAGACCTCGATCGACTCTTCGATCGATTCAAAGCAGAGGCCACCGGTGTGGCGCTCCAACGTCAACCTGATGACAGGCACACAACCACGTCCCAGAATGCCCCTCGGAACGAACGGCCCGTCGAGAAAGGAGTTATTCAATGGGTCGAAAAACAAGCGGCGTCTACGCCGCGAACGATGGATCGTGGCAGGTCGACAAGTGGTATGAAGGAAATCGACTTCGCCAGCGCGGTTTCCAGAGTCATGAAGAAGCGGAAGGCTGGCTGATCAAGCAGCTCGAGGCGCTGCGGGCGATCGTTCTCCACGGGGAGCGTCCCGCTCGAACCTTCGAGCAAGCGGCGACGCGGTACCTGCTCGCGAACGAGGACAAGCCGTCCATCGAGACCGAGACATATCTGCTCAAGTCGCTGATGCCGCACATCGGGCAGCTGGACCTCCGCAAGATCCATGACGGAACGCTCGCCGGCTACGTCGCAACCCGCCTCGAAGCGGGTCGCATGCACAAGACAGTGAACCTGGGGTTGGGTCTGACCCGGCACATCCTGAACTTGTGCGCGAAGAGCTGGCGGGACGACTCGGGGCTGACGTGGCTGGAGCACGCGCCGTCGATCACGATGCTGCCCCTCATCGGGCATCAGCGTGAACCGCAGCCGATCACGTGGATGGAGCAACGGATCCTGCTGGAGGCTCTGCCACCGCATCTCTCTCGCATGGCGCTGTTCACCCTGAACACCGGCGTGCGGGACGACGTGGTGTGCAACCTGCAGTGGAGCTGGGAGCTACGGATCCCGGAACTGGGCATCTCGGTCTTCGAGGTTCCCAGGTCGCACGTGAAAGGACGTCGCCAGAGTCGGATCGTGGTGTGCAACTCGGTGGCTCAATCGGTCATCGAGTCCGTCAGAGGGATGCACGAGGAGTACGTCTTCGTGTGGCGCAGAGAACGGGTGAGGAACCTGGACGAAGCGCCGGCCATGGCATACCGGCCGATCCAGATGATGAACAACACCGCATGGCAAACGGCACGAAAGAAGGCCGGCCTGGGCGACCTGCATGTCCATGACCTGAGGCACACGGTCGGGATGAGGCTGCGAGAGATGGGAGTGCCGGAAAGCACGATTGCCGACGTCCTGTGGCATTCGAAGCAATCCATGACCCAGCACTACAGCGTGGCGCAGGTGGTGGAGCTGCACACGGCAATGGAGAAGATCAGCGAAGACACGGGCCGCTGGAACAAGAGCCTGGCGACGCTGAGGCGGGAACAGCGGGGAACCTCAGTCCCCCAAAAGTCCCCCACACAAAGAACAACGGGCTAGCCCTGTGAGGAGCTAACCCGTTGATCTAGAACAGTAAGTTCTGGTGCGGCTGGCAGGAATCGAACCCACGACCCCTTGGTTCGTAGCCAAGTACTCTATCCAGCTGAGCTACAGCCGCGAAGCCTCGAAGTATACACACGTTTTCGTCTGTCAGGCAAGCCCGGCGGCGATTTTGTAGCAGTCGTTCGCACGCTCCGTGTCCGACTGCTCCTCCGCCAGGCGCGCGAGCAGCAGCCAGGCGTGACGTCGGGCGGCGTTCGGCAGGTCGTTGGCCTTGGTGGCTTGTTCGAGCAATTGGCGCGCCTTGCCCCACAGGCCGCGCTCGGCCCAGGCGCAGCCCACGGCGAAGGCCACGGCGGCTTCGCGCGGGTGGGCCTTCACGGCGACCTCGAATCGCGGGAGCCAGTCGGGGCCGATGCCGTCCAGGGCGTGGACCAGCGCGTCGGCCACGGCCGCGCGTTCGTCCACCGCGAGTTCGGGCAGGCGGTCCCAGAACGGGCGCAGCCAGCTGCGCGCTTCGGTGGCCTGGTCGTAGGCGGCGAGGCGCACGGCGGCGCGGGCGGCCACGAGCGGGTCGCGGCGGTCGGCCGGCTCCAGTGCGAACCACACGCGGCGCACCTGGTCGGCATCGCGGGCGCCTTCGAGCGATTCGAATGCAAGGGCGCGCAGCAGGCCGAGGGCCGCGCCCTTCGAGAAGCCCTGGTGTTTCGCGAGCAGGCGGGCGGTCTTCAACGCCTCGTGCGGCTGGTGCGCGAGGCGCGTGGCCTGCAGCTTGAGGCGCAGCGCGTGCGTGCGGCGGGACACGCCCGGCGGCAGCTCGGCCAGCAACTCCAGCGCCCGGCCCGCATCGCGGTCGTCGAGCGCCCATTCCGCGGCGAGCAGGCGGGCACCCTCCTCGGCCGGCCGCGCGAGGCTGCTGCGGCTCGACAGTTCCAGCGCGGCGCCCAGGGCCTCATCGCGGCGCGTGCGGTCCTGCAGCTTGTGCAGGCTGCCCGCCGCGAGCAGGTGGCCCAGCACGGTGAATTCGTTGTCCTGCACGAGGTCGGGCGTTTCGGCCTGGATGACCAGGGCACGCTGCGCCGCCTTGTGCGCGCGGCTGTAGCGTCCGCCGAAGTACTGCGCGAGCGCCTCGCGCAATGCGGCCTGCGCGGTGCGGTCGCGCCGGGCCACGCGCCACTCGTGCGCACGCCGCGGCAGGCCCACGAGGGCGTTGATGGCCTGGATGGCGCTCACGAGCACGAAACACGTGCCGATCAGCGCGAGGAGGAACAGGTTCAGCGACACGTCGGTGCGCTGGTGGCCCCAGTAGAACGAGACGAGGCCGTCGTTGGGCCCGAGCGTGCTCGCCGCCACCACGGCCACGATGAAGAGGAGGATGAACCAGACGACGAAGCGCATCGGCGGGCCTCTCCGGTCAGCGGCCCGCGGCCGCGGCGGTCAGCGCGGCGAAGGTGCCGTCCGGCCGCGGCAGCGCCACGTTCCGCGCGCCAGCGCCCACCTGCCGCACGAGCTCGATGGCCACGCCCGTGCGCCGCGACGACTTGTCGAAGTAGCGGTCGAGCATCACCTGCACGGCCTGCAGGTCGGCCTGGGTGGTGTCGAACTGGCGGCTGAGCAGCGCCAGCCGCGCGTTGAGCAGGCGCAGCTTGACGTTCTCGCGCAGGAAGAAGGCCTGCTCGGGGGCGAGCAGCGCGGCCTCGGGGTGTTCGATGCGGGTGACACGCACGAGCGAACGCACTTCGTCCCAGACGATGTCGAGGCCCTGCTGCCAGCCGGCGGTGACCGACTGCCACCACGAGGCCGGGCCGCTGGCGGCCGGCGCGGCCGGGGTTGCCTTCGCGGACGCACGGACCGCCTCGCGACGCGGCGGCGCCTGCGACAGCAGCGGCAGCTCGTCGACCAGGCGCACCGCCTCGTCGAGGCGGATCGTGAGGGCCGCGATGTCGGCCACGCCGACAGCCTTCACCTTGTCGAGGTCGTGCGCGATGGCGCGGCGCACGCCGTCGAGGCGCGGCTGGCTGTAGCGGCCCAGGCGTTCGTCGGCCTGCTTGAGCGCGGCGACCAGCGGTTCGGCGCTGCCGGTGATGGCCGACTGCTGCAGCGCGACCCGCAGGCCGGCCTCGATGTCGACCACGAGGTTCTCGTCACGCGAGCGGGACAGCGACTGGATCAGCTCCTCGAGCTGCGTGCGCTGCAAGGCCACCTCGGCGAGGCGCGCCTCGAGCAGCGCGACCTTCGCGGCGCTCTCGCGCGCGGTGTCCTGCGACTGCTTGGCCATCATGCGGGCCTCGGTGGCCACGCCCTGCGTGTCCTGCTGGCGGCGGGCCAGTTCCTGTTCGACGACCCGCACGCGGCGCTGCGACGTGACCGAGATCGCGAGGCTCGCGACGAGCGCCAGCGCGAACACGATCAGCACGACCAGCAGGCCGACGTTGCGGCGCGGGGCCGGGGCCAGCTGTGGGGCGGGGGACACCAGCGCCGGCTCGGCCGACGGGGGGTCCTGTGGCAGTGGGGTTTCGTTCACGCGAGGGATTGTATGCATCCGACCACGGCCGGCATCGCGGGTCGGGCTTCCGTCACCTCGCCGACCCCGAGCCGGCGGGCGCGTTCGGCGATGCGCGGGTGGGTGGCCACCGCCCGGGCCGCCCGCCAGTCCGTGCCCGGCGCCAGCGCCTCGAGGTGGTCGATGGCCTCGGAACTGCTGAAGAACCACAGGTGGGCAGCAGGATCGGCCAGCGCAGTGGCGAGCACCTGCTTCTCCGGAATGTCCAGCACCGGCGCGGCCCGCCGGTACGCGGCCACGTAGCCCACCCGGGCGCCCTGCCCGGCCAACCGGGCCGCGAGCCAGTCGCGCCCGCTCTCGCCGCGCACGATCAGCACGTCCGTATCCGCCCAGGAACGCGACGGCCCGATCACCGCCCACAGGGCCTCCGAATCGAACTGCGGCGCGTCCGCGGCCGGTTCGGCGATGGCGCCGGACGGCACGCCCAGGCGTTTCAAGGTGGCCGTGGTGCCCGGACCGGGCGACGCCGCCAGCACCCCGGCCGGCCAGTTCGCACCCGCGGGCCGGGCCGCGAAGAAGTGATCGGCGGCGTTGGGGCTCACGAACATCGCCATCGCGTGGCCGGGCAGGCGCGCCCAGGCCTCACGGACCGCGGCGAGGTCCTCGGGCGGGCCGATGCCGATCAGCGGGAGCGCGACGGCGTCCAGCCCTGCGGCCCGCAGTCCCTCGACCCATTCACCGGCCTGGCCGGCGGGCCGGGTGACCAGCACACGCATCGGTCAGGCCGCCGGCAGGTACCCGGCCGCGCCCTGGTCGCGCAGGCGCTGGGCCGCGGTGGTGCCGAGCGCGGTGGCCGCGGCCTCATCGGCCACGCCCCCCTCGACGGTGGCCCGCAGCAACGGCCGGTCGGTGGCCTCGGGGTCGCCGAGGGCCACGTCGACCCGCAGCGTGTCGCCCACCCAGATGGCGTGGGCCGCGAGTGGCATGCTGCAGCTGCCGCCCAGCGCACGGGACACGGCCCGCTCGGCGTGGACGGCCAGCCACGTGGGCCGGTGCGTGAGGGTGGCGAGCTGCCCGCGCAGCGTGGTGGCGTCGGAGCGCACCTCGATGCCGAGGGCGCCCTGCCCCGCGCACGGGATCATCTCGCCGGCCTCGAAGACCGAGCGGATGCGGCTCGCGAGGCCCAGGCGCTTCAGGCCGGCGGCCGCGAGCACGATGGCGTCGAACTGGCCCTCGTCGAGCTTGCGCAGCCGGGTGTCGAGGTTGCCGCGCACCGGTTCGATGACGAGGTCGGGGCGCATCGCCCGAAGCTGCACCACGCGGCGCAGGCTGGACGTGCCGACCTTCGCGCCCTCGGGCAGCTCGGCCAGCGTGGCGTACCGATTGGAGACCAGCGCGTCGCGCGGATCCTCGCGCTCCAGCACGCAGGCGAGGTCGAAGCCGTCGGGCAGGTCCATCGGGACGTCCTTCAGCGAATGCACCGCGAGGTGGGCCCGGCCCTCCTCCAGCGCCGTCTCGAGTTCCTTCACGAACAGGCCCTTGCCGCCCACCTTCGAGAGGGTGCGGTCGAGGATCTGGTCGCCCCGGGTGGTCATGCCGAGCAGCCCCACCTCGTGGCCCAGCCGCTGCCGCAGCAGGTCGCGCACGTGTTCGGCCTGCCACAGCGCGAGGCGGCTCTCGCGGGTGGCGATCAGGAGGGTGGGGGTGGCGTCGGGCATCTCGAAATGCTATCAGGCGCGCGAACTCGCTCAATTTTCTGGATGCATCCACCTAAAATCGCGTTCTCTCTCACAAGGAAAGCCATGGCATCCCGCTCGAAAGTCGATACCCCTGACAAGAACGGTCCTCTGATCGAGGACATCCGGCTCCTGGGCCGCATCCTGGGTGAAGTGATCCGGGAACAGGAAGGCAAGGCCGCCTTCGAACTGGTCGAGCGGGTCCGGCAACTCTCCGTGGCGTACCGCCTCAAGAGCGACGTGCAGGCCGGCCGTGCGCTGGACCGCCTGCTGAAGAACCTCACCGGCGACCAGACGGTCAGCGTGATCCGGGCGTTCAGCTACTTCTCGCACCTGGCCAACATCGCGGAAGACCGCCACCACGTGCGCCGCCGCGACCACCACGAGCAGCAGGGCCACCTCCAGGAAGGCTCCATCGCGATGACCTTCGAGCGCCTGGGCCAGGCCGACGTGCGTGCGAACGACGTGGCCAAGGTGCTGCGCAACGCGTTCATCTCGCCGGTGCTCACCGCCCACCCCACCGAGGTGCAGCGCAAGAGCATCCTCGACGCCGAGCGGGCCATCGCCGAGCTGCTGCAGGTGCGCGACACCCTCACCACCGAACGCGACGCCGCGAACAACGAACTGCTGATGCGCGCCCGCGTCACGCAGCTGTGGCAGACGCGCATGCTGCGCTACACCAAGCTCACCGTGGCCGACGAGATCGAGAACGCGCTGAGCTACTACCAGTCCACGTTCCTGCGCCAGATCCCCCGCCTGTACGGCGAGATCGAGGAAGCCCTGCCCGGCCACGACCTGGGCACGTTCTTCCGCATGGGCAACTGGATCGGCGGCGACCGCGACGGCAACCCGAACGTCAGCGCCGAGACGCTGAAGATGGCGCTGCGCCGCCAGAGCGAGACCGCGCTGCGCTTCTACCTGACCGAGGTGCACGAGCTGGGCGCCGAGCTGTCGCTGTCGCTGTTCCTGAACTCGATCAGCCCCGAGATGCAGGCGCTGGCCGACCGTTCGCCCGACGCCAACGCGCACCGCGAGGACGAACCCTACCGCCGCGCGCTGATCGGCGTGTACGCCCGCCTGGCCGCCACGCTGCAGGAACTGACCGGCACCGAGGCCCTGCGCCATGCCGTGGCCCCGCAGAACCCGTACGCGTCGAGCGACGAGTTCCTGGCCGACCTCAACACCGTGGAAGCCTCGCTGCAGAAGCACCACGGCGCCGCGCTGATCGGCCCGCGCCTGCGCCCGCTGATCCGTGCCGTGCAGGTGTTCGGCTTCCACCTCGCCACGGTGGACCTGCGCCAGAGTTCCGACAAGCACGAGGCCGTGGTGGCGGAGCTGCTGAAGGTGGCCAAGCTCGAGGACGACTACAGCGCCCTCGACGAAACCGCCCGCCGCAACCTGCTCGTGGCCCTGCTGCACGACGCGCGTCCGCTGCGCGTGCACGCCGCGCCGTACAGCGAGCACACGGTCGACGAACTGGCCATCTTCGAGACCGCGAAGGTGATGCTCCAGAAGTACGGCCGCGAGTCGCTGCGCCACTACATCATCTCGCACACGGAAGACGTGAGCGACCTGCTGGAAGTGCTGCTGCTGCAGAAGGAAGTGGGCCTGGTGCGCGGCACGCTGGACGACGGCGCCGTGGCCGACCTGATCGTGTCGCCGCTGTTCGAGACCATCGGCGACCTGCGCAACGCCGCACCCATCATGCAGGCCTACTACGCCCTGCCCGGCATCGCCGCGATGATCAAGCGCTCCGGCAAGGAGCAGGACATCATGCTGGGCTACAGCGACAGCAACAAGGACGGCGGCTTCTTCACGAGCAACTGGGAGCTGTACCGCGCCGAGATCGCCCTCGTGGAGCTGTTCACGTCGCTGCGCGCGCAGCACGGCATCACGCTGCGCCTGTTCCACGGCCGCGGCGGCACCGTGGGCCGCGGCGGCGGCCCGAGCTACCAGGCCATCCTCGCGCAGCCCCCGGGCACCGTGAACGGCCAGATCCGCCTCACCGAACAGGGCGAGGTGATCAACTCGAAGTACGCGAACCCCGAGATCGGACGCCGCAACCTCGAGACGCTGGTGGCGGCCACGCTGGAGGCCACGCTGCTGCACCCCACGCAGGACGCGCCCAAGCGCTTCCTGGAAGTGGCCGCGCAGCTGAGCGACGCCAGCATGGCGGCGTACCGCAAGCTCGTGTACGAGACCCCCGGCTTCACCGACTACTTCTTCTCGGCCACGCCCATCCGCGAGATCGCCGAACTCAACATCGGCTCGCGCCCGGCCTCGCGCAAGGCCACGCGCGCCATCGAGGACCTGCGGGCCATCCCGTGGGGCTTCAGCTGGGGCCAGTGCCGCGTGGCGCTGCCGGGCTGGTGCGGCTTCGGCTCCGCCGTCGAGAAGTTCCTCGGCAAGGACGAGGCCCAGCGCAAGGAAGGCCTGACCGTGCTGCGCCGCATGCACAAGCAGTGGCCGTTCTTCCGCACGCTGCTGTCGAACCTCGACATGGTGATCGCGAAGAGCGACCTCGCCATCGCGGCACGCTACGCCGAACTGGTGGAGGACAAGAAGCTCGGCAAGCGCATCTTCACGGCCATCGAGGCCGAGTGGCAGCGCACGAACGACGCGCTCTCTCTGATCACCGGCGAGGCGCGCCGCCTGCAGTCGAACCCGTCGCTCGCCCGCTCCATCGAGCACCGCTTCCCGTACCTCGACCCGCTGAACCACCTGCAGGTCGAACTGATGCGCCGGCACCGCCAGCGCGTGGAAGGCGACCCGCAGAACGAGCGCGTGCAGCGCGGCATCCACATCTCCATCAACGGGGTGGCGGCCGGGTTGCGGAACACGGGCTGATCGCCCGACGGCGACGGAGCGGTTCATCTCATGCACCCGGGCCGCTCCATCCGCCGCCTCGTCTCGTGGATCGCGTGTTTCGCGATCCTCGTGGGGGCGCTCGCGCCCGGGGTCTCGCATGCCCTGCAGTCCCGCGCGGGTGACAGCACCTGGGTCGAGGTCTGCACGGCGCTCGGCGCCAAGCGGGTGAAGGTCGACGCGTCGTCCGACGAATCGACCTCCCCGGCCGGCCCCCTGCTCGAACACTGCCCGTACTGCTCGCTGCACGCGGACCAGTTCGCCATGCCGCCGGTGCCCCTGTCGGTGCCGGCGCTCTCCATGCTTCACGCCGGCCCGCCCGAGCGTTTCCTCTCCGCCCCGCGCACGCCGTTCGCGTGGGCCGCCGCGCAGCCTCGCGCGCCGCCGCGGGTTTCCTGACTTCGCCGACCTCCCCGCCGCCTCATGGGCCGCGGGTCGTTTCACCTGGCCGTGCTTTCGCGCCCGGCCGTCAGGAACCTCGTCATGGACACCTCCCCCTCCGCCGCCCGCCGCGCGGCGCTGCACCGCATCCTCTGGCGGCTCCACTTCTGGGCCGGCCTCATCGGCGCGCCCATCGTGCTGTTCGCCGCCCTCACGGGCCTGCTGTACGTCTTCAGCCCGCAGATCGAAGGCTGGCGCCACGGCCACCTCGACCGCGTGCCGGTCACCACGCCGGCCCTCCCGCTCGACAACCAGGTGGCCGTCGCACTCGCCGACGCGCCCGGCAGCACGCTGCGCTTCGTCGTGCCGGCCCACCGACCCGGGGACACCACCCAGGCCTACGTCACCGCGCCCCACGCCCACCACGCCGATGCGGGTGGCGGCCATGACCACGGCCTGCCCACCGGCCGCATCGTCTACGTCGATCCGGGCACGGGCGAGGTGATCGGCCAGCTGGCGGAGATGCAGCGCTTCAAGACGTGGGCGAAGAAGCTGCATTCGAGCGCCCTGCAGGGCGACGGCTGGCGCTGGGTGCTGGAGCTCGGGGCCAGCTGGATGCTGGTGCTGTTCGCGAGCGGGCTCGTGCTGTGGTGGCCGCGTTCGCAGGCCGACGGGGGCCGCGGATGGAAGGCGTTGATCCCGCGCGGCGGCCACGGCCGTGCGACCTGGCGCGACTGGCACGCCACCGTCGCCATCGCCCTCGGCCTCGTGCTGGCCGTCGTGCTCGTGACGGGGCTGACCTGGTCGCGCCACAGCGGCGAGCGGTTCCGGGCGATGCAGCAGGCGCTGGGGCAGGAATCGACCAAGGTGCCGAAGGACCTGATGTCCGCACCGGGTGATGCGCCGCTCCAGAGCTGGCAGGCCGTGTGGGAGCGTGCCCGCGAGCAGGCGCCCGACATCGCGATGTCGATCACTGCGCCGAAGGGCCCGACCGGTGTCTGGCGCGCCGAGAACTTCGACCGGTCGCAGCCCACCCAGCGCTTCACGTTGGCCCTCGACGCCCGCAGCGGCGCGACCCTCTTCTCGTCGGGCTGGGACGAACAGCCGCTGCTCGCCCAGGCCACCGGCGTGGGCATCCCGTTCCACCGCGGGGAGTTCGGCGTGTGGAACCAGGCGCTGCTCGCGTTCGCGGCGCTGGCGGCGGTGTTCTCGGTGGTGTCGGGGCTCGTGATGTGGTGGAAGCGGCGGCCGAAGGGGCGTGTCGCGGCACCGCCGCTCGGGGTGACACAGGTTCGGCAGGCGCCGGTGTGGCTGTGGGTGGCGGTCGCGGCATTGGGGTGGGCGATGCCGCTGTTCGGGTGGAGTGTGGGGGTGCTGGTGTTGCTGGAGGCCGCGCGGCTTTTCCCACTCTCGTCATCCCGGCGCAGGCCGGGACCCACGGCGCCCCGTTGAACGCACAGGGTCCCGGCCTGCGCCGGGATGACATCAGTGGGGCGGCTGCCGCAGCAACTGCGCCACCACCCCCACTGCAATCACCTCCGGCTCCTTGCCGGTGATCCCCTCGATGCCGATCGGGCACGTCATGCGCCCGATGGCCTCGGCCGAGACACCCCGCTGTTCGAAGCGGTGGATGAACTTCTGCCGCTTCGTCCTCGACCCGATCAGCCCGAAGAACGCGAAGTCCCCGCGCCGCAGGATCGCCTCGGCGATGCGTTCGTCGAGGTCGTGGCGATGGGTGAGCACGAGGTAGAACGCGCCCGGCGGCGCCTGGGCCACCTCGGCCTCCACGGCGTCGACCGCGATGCGGCGGATGTGCGCGGGGCCGGCCTCGGCCGGGAACTCGTCCTCACGCTCGTCGATCCAGTCGACCGTCACGTCGAGCGTGGCCAGCAACCGGGCCACGGCGCGGCCCACGTGGCCCGCGCCATAGAGCTGCAGGTGGAAACGCGGCTGCGGCGTCCAGGCCGCGAGTGCCGCTTCGTCGAGGGGAGCGAACGCCAGCGTCACCACCCCACCGCAGCATTGCCCGAGCGACGGCCCGAGCGCCTGTTCGACGGTGTGCGGCACGACCCGCCCCGCCGCCAGCATCTCGCGGGCGGTGGCGATGGCCTGCCATTCGAGGTGGCCACCCCCGACGGTGCCGAGGCACGCGTCGGCGCTGACCGCCATGCGCGTGCCCGCATCGCGCGGCACCGAACCCTTCGCGTCGGCCACCGACACGAGCACCGCGGGCCGCCCGTCGGCGACCCAGCGGGCCGCGTCGTCCTTCAGCATGCCGCCTGCACCGCGGCCAGCGCCGTGAGGATGGCCTCCGGCGTGGCGGGCGCCTGCAGCGGCGGGTCGACCCGGTGGCCGCCGGCCGCGGAGACGGCGTCGCGGATCGCGAAGAACACCGAGAACGGCAGCAGAAGCGGCGGCTCGCCCACGGCCTTGCTGCGGTGCACCGTCTCGGCCGCGTTGTCGGCGTCGTAGAGGCGCACGTCGAAGACAGGCGGGCAGTCGTTGGCCGTCGGGATCTTGTACGTGCTGGGCGCGTGCGTGGCCAGCAGCCCGGCGCGCGGTGAGTCGGCCGGCAGCCACACCAGCTCCTCGGTGGTGAGCCAGCCCATGCCCTGGATGAACGCGCCTTCCACCTGGCCGATGTCGATGGCCGGGTTCAGCGAACGGCCCACGTCGTGCAGCACGTCGGCGCGCAGCAGCTTCCACTCGCCCGTCAGCGTGTCCACCACCACCTCGCTCACGGCGGCACCGTACGCGAAGTAGTAGAACGGCTTGCCCTGCATCGTCTCGCGGTTCCAGTGCAGGCCCGGCGTGGCGTAGAAGCCGTCGGACCACAGCTGGACGCGCGCGAAGTAGGCTTGCTTCACGACCTCGACGAAGCTCATCGACTGCGCCCCCACCCACACGGTGTCGTCGGCGAAGCGCACGTCGACGGGGCCGTGCTTCTCGACGAGGAAGGCCGTGAGGCGCTCGCGCAGCTGGTGCGCCGCATCCTGCGCCGCCTTGCCGTTCAGGTCGGCCCCGGTGGACGCGGCGGTGGCCGAGGTGTTCGCGACCTTCTGCGTGTCGGTGCCGGTCACGCGCACCCGCTCGAAGTTCACGCCCAGCTCGTGCGCGACGACCTGGGCCACCTTCGTGTTGAGCCCCTGGCCCATCTCGGTGCCGCCGTGGTTCACAAGGATGGACCCATCGCCGTAGATGTGCACGAGTGCGCCGGCCTGGTTCAGGTGGACGACGTTGAACGAGATGCCGAACTTGACCGGCGTGAGCGCGAGGCCGCGTTTGAGCACGGGGCTCGACGCGTTGTACGCGGCCACCGCGTCGCGGCGCGCGCGGTAGTCGCTCGAGGCTTCCAGCTGCGCCACCAGCGGCGCGATCTGGTTGTCTTCGACGAGCTGGCCGTACGGCGTGACGTTGCGCTCGTCCACACCGTAGAAGTTGGCGCGGCGCACGTCGAGCGGGTCCTTGCCGAGCTTGCGCGCCACCGTATCGAGGATGTACTCGATGGCGATGGCCCCCTGCGGGCCGCCGAAGCCGCGGAACGCGGTGTTCGACTGCGTGTTGGTCTTGCCGGAGTACCCGTGGATGGCGACATCGGGCAGCCAGTAGGCATTGTCGAAGTGGCACAGCGCGCGGGTCATCACCGGCGCCGACAGGTCGGCCGAATGGCCGGCGCGGGACACCATCGTGATCTCGCTGCCGACGATGCGCCCGTCGTCGTCGAAGCCCACCTCGTACTCGTAGTGGAAGCAGTGGCGCCGGCCGGTGACGAGGAAGTCGTCGTCGCGGTCGGGGCGAAGCTTCACCGGGCGACCGAGCTGGCGCGACGCGATGGCCGCGATGCACGCGAACACCGCCGACTGCGACTCCTTGCCGCCGAAGCCCCCGCCCATGCGCCGGCACTGCACCTGCACCTGGTTCGACGACAGGTTCAGCACGTGGGCGATCAGGTGCTGCATCTCGCTCGGGTGCTGCGTGGAGCAGTGCACCAGCATGCCGCCGTCCTCCTGGGCGATGGCGTAGCTGATCTGGCCCTCGAGGTAGAACTGCTCCTGGCCGCCGACGAACAGCGTGTCCTTGAGCCGGTGCTTCGCGCCGGCGATGGCACCGGCGACACCGCCCGGATGGCTGGTGCGCTTCAGGTGCGACGGCGGCACCACGTACTGGCCGAGCGCATGGGCCTCCTGCGGCGTCAGCACCGGCGGCAGCGGTTCGATCGTCAGCACGTCCTTCGCCCGGGCCGCCGCGCGGCGGGCGGCGTCGCGGGTGCGGGCGATCACGGCGAAGACGGGCTGGCCCACGTAACGCACCTCGCCCTCGGCGAGGATGGGGTCGTCGTGTTCGAGGGCCCCGCACTCGTTGACCCCGGGCAAATCGGCCGCCGCGATCACGGCCACCACGCCGGGCATCGCGCGGATCGGGTCGAGGTCCATGCCGACGAGCCGGCCGCGGGCCACGGGCGAGAGGCCCAGCGCCGCGTGCAGCGTGCCGGCCAGTTCGGGGATGTCGTCGGTGTACGGCGCCTCGCCGGCCACGTGGAGGTGGGCCGATTCGTGGGCGCGGCTCACGCCGACGCGCACGCCCTGCGCCTGCCGGATGAAGGAGTCGACGGGCTTGTTCATGTCAGGCCCCTTCCCGTTCCATCGACGCGAACACGCTGGTCGCGGTGGACGCCAGAGGCTCGTCCTCGCGGGTCTCGAGCCACCAGCGCTTCAGCAGGTTCTGCGCGACGGTCATGCGGTACGTGCTGCTGGCCCGCAGGTCGGTCATCGGGGTGAAGTCGGTGGCGAGTGCCGCCTGCGCGGCCTGCACGGTGGCCTCGGTCCAGGGCTGGCCCAGCACCGCCGCTTCGGCCGCGGCGGCGCGCTTGACCACGGCCGCCATGCCGCCGAAGGCGATGCGCACGTTCGAAACCACGCCGCCTTCCAGACGGATGGCGAGTCCCGCGCACAGCGCCGAGATGTCGGAGTCGTACCGCTTGCTGACCTTGTAGGCGCGCACCTGGGCGTGCGTGTGGGGCACGACGAGGCCCTGCACGAACTCGCCGGGCTCCAGCGCGTTCTTCAGGTAGCCGAGGTAGAAGTCGGTGAGGGGCATCCGGCGCACGCGGTCGCCGAGGCGCAGCTCGATGGCCGCATCCAGTGCCATCAGCACGGGTGGCGAATCGCCGATCGGCGAGCCGTTGGCGACGTTGCCGCCCATCGTCCCCGCGTGGCGGATCGGCGGCGAGGCGAAGCGCAGCCACACGTCGGTCAGCGCGGGGTGACGCTCGACCAGCGCACGCCAAGCGTCCTCCAGCGACACGCCCGCGCCGATGTACAGCCCCTCGGCCGTGGCCTCCAGGCGCTTCAGTTCGGGCACCCGTCCGATCCAGACGAGGTCGCCCACGTCCCGGAACTGCTTGTTGACCCACAGGCCGACGTCGGTGTTGCCGGCGAGGATGCGCGCGTCGGGGCGCGATGCCAGCAGCGCCGCGAGCGCGCCCACCGTCGTGGGGGCATGGAACCGGTCCACCCGCCCCTCCGCCTGCGGGTTGGGTGCGGCGTAGTCGAGCACGCCGACGTTCGCGAGCGACTTCAGCGCGGCCACCACCGGCGCCTCGTCCAGGCGCACGGCCGGCAGCTCGAACATGCGCTCGCCGGCGTCGAGGATGGGGCGGTAGCCGGTGCAGCGGCACAGGTTCCCGGACAGGTCGTCGGCCAGCCCCTGGCGCGTGGGCCGAGTGCCGCAGGCCTGGTGGCGCTCGTAGGTGGACCACAGCGACATCGCGAACCCCGGCGTGCAGAAGCCGCACTGCGACCCGTGGCACTCGACCAGCGCCTGCTGGGTGGGGTGCAGCGCCCCGCCCCCCAGGCGTTTCAGGTCCTCGACCGTGAACAGCGCCTTGCCGTCGAGCGTGGGGACGAACTGGATGCAGGCGTTGACGGTCAGCAACTTCAGCGTGTCATGGTCGAGTTCACCCACCACGACGGTGCACGCGCCGCAGTCGCCCTCGTTGCAGCCCTCCTTCGTGCCCTGACAATGGGCATCCTCGCGCAGCCAGTCGAGCACGGAACGGGTCGGATGGGCGTCCGTCACCTGGACGATCTGGCCACGGTGGAAGAAGCGGATGGGTTGGGACGTCATGCGGCAGGGTCGGAACACGAGAAAATGCGGGGGGACCGGTATCCACCTCCAGGGCGGGTGTGTATACGATGTGCGGATGGTGCCCGTTGGAGCCGACCTTCCCACAAATCTTAAGACACCAGGTGAGGAATACAACACACCACCTCTGGAGGCTGGCATGGAACAAGCATGCGCCATGCCGACCCTGACTGAACCCCTGCTGTACACACTCGCCTGAACATGGCCGTTTCCCCTCCCCCCCGACAGGCGCTGCGCGGCGACCTGCTCGACTTCACGGCCGCACCCGTCTGGGGTGACACCGCGTCCACCGCGGTGCGTTACCGCCCGGACCACCACCTGCTCGTCGAAGGCGGCCGCATCGTCGGCGCCCGGCCGGCGGCCGAGCCGCTCGACCCGTCCTGGTCCGTGGCCGACCACCGGGGGCACCTGATCCTCCCGGGGTTCATCGACACCCACGTGCACAGCCCGCAGCTCGATGTGATCGCGAGCCACGGCACGGCCCTGCTCGACTGGCTCGACACCTACACCTTCCCGGCCGAGCGCCGCTACGCCGACCCCGCCGAGGCCGAGGCCGGCGCGGCCCGCTTCCTCGACGCCCTGATCACCCACGGCACCACCAGCGCGGTGGTGTTCGCCACCGTCCACAAGGTCAGCGCCGACAAACTCTTCGAAGCGGCGCGGGCCCGCGGCATGCGCCTGATCACCGGCAAGGTGCTGATGGACCGCCACGCGCCCGACGGCCTGCGCGACGACGTCGAGCAGGCCGAACGCGACTGCACCGACCTGATCGACCGCTGGCACGGCGTCGACCGCCTCGCGTACGCGGTCACCGTGCGCTTCGCGCCCACCAGCACGCCGGAGCAGCTGGCGATGGCGGGACGGCTGTGCACGTCGCGCCCGGGGCTCTACATGCAGACCCATGTCGCCGAAAACGTCGACGAGGTGAAGTGGGTCGCGCAGCTGTTCCCCGAAGCCCGCAGCTACCTCGACGTGTACGCCCGTGCCGGCCTGATGAACGCACGCGGCGTGTTCGCCCACGGCATCTGGCTCGACGACACCGACCGCGCGCTGCTGCACGACCACCAGGCGCTCATCGCCCACAGCCCGTCCTCCAACCTGTTCCTCGGCAGCGGCCTGTTCGGCTGGCGCGCGGCGGAGGCGGCCGGCATTCCGGTGGCCGTCGCCTCCGACGTGGGCGGCGGCACCTCGCTGTCGATCCAGCGCAACCTGGCCGATGCCTACAAGGTGCAGGCGATGGCCGGGGAACGCCTGTCCGCGTGGACCGCGCTGCATGCCGCCACGCGCGGCGCCGCGCTGGGCCTCGGGCTCGGCGACGAGATCGGCTCGCTCGAGGCCGGCGGCGTGGCCGACGTGTGCGTGTGGGACTGGGCCGCCGGCCCGGTTGCGCAGCGCCGACACGAGGTCGCCATCGCGCTGCACGAGAAGGTGTTCGCCTGGATGACGCTGTCGGACGAACGAAACCTCGCCGCCGCCTACGTGGCCGGCGTTCCCCGCCACCAGAGAGGCGCCGTTTCCCCATGCTGAGACTCGAACTGCAGGACATCAGCAAGCAGTACCCCGCCGTCAAGGCGAACGACCGCGTCTCGCTGCGCGTGAAGCCGGGCGAGATCCACGCCGTGCTGGGCGAGAACGGCGCGGGCAAGTCCACGCTGATGAAGATGATCTACGGCGCCGTGCGCCCCGACGAGGGCGTCATCCGCTGGAACGGCGAGGTGGTGGACATCCGGAACCCCCACGAGGCGCGGGCGCTGGGCATCAGCATGGTGTTCCAGCACTTCAGCCTGTTCGACACGCTGACCGTCGCCGAGAACGTGTGGCTGGGCCTCGACAAGAGCCTCTCGCTCAAGCAGGTGACGGCGCGCATCGTCGAGGTGGCGGCGGCCTACGGCCTCGACGTGGCCCCGAGCCGGCCCGTGCACACGCTATCGGTCGGCGAACGCCAGCGCGTCGAGATCGTGCGCGCGCTGATGACGAAGCCGCAGCTGCTGATCCTCGACGAGCCCACCTCGGTGCTCACGCCGCAGGCCGTCGAGAAGCTGTTCGTCGTGCTGCGCCAGCTCGCGAGCGAGGGCTGCAGCATCCTCTACATCAGCCACAAGCTCGACGAGATCCGGTCGCTGTGCCACCACTGCACCGTGCTGCGCGGTGGGAAGGTCACGGGCGAGGTCGACCCCACGCAGGAGACCAACGCGAGCCTGTCGCGCATGATGATCGGCGCCGAGCCGCCCGCGTTGCGCCACCGCGAATCGTCGCCGGGCGGCACCGTGCTGCAGGTCAAGGGGCTCTCGCTGCCGAAGCTCGACCAGTTCGGCACCACGCTCGACAACATCTGGCTGCAGGTGGCCGAGGGCGAGATCGTCGGCATCGCGGGCGTCTCGGGCAACGGCCAGCAGGAGCTGATGGCCGCGCTGTCCGGCGAGGACCCGCGCGCGCCCGAGGAATCGGTGCGGCTCTTCGGCAAGGCCATCGGCCAGAAGACCCCGCGCCAGCGCCGCGAGGCGGGCCTGCACTTCGTGCCCGAGGAACGGCTGGGCCGCGGCGCGGTGCCAAGCCTCGCGCTCTCGCAGAACACGCTGCTCACGCGCACCCATGCGGTCAGCCCGCGCGGCTGGATCGACACGGGCGCCGTCGTCTCGCTCGCGAAGCAGCTGATCCAGGGCTTCAACGTGAAGGCGGGCGGCCCCGCATCGCCGGCCAAGAGCCTGTCGGGCGGCAACCTGCAGAAGTTCATCGTGGGCCGCGAGATCGACGCGCGCCCGAAGCTGCTGATCGTCTCGCAACCCACCTGGGGCGTCGACGTGGGCGCGGCCGCGCAGATCCGCGCGAGCCTGCTCGCGCTGCGCGACGGCGGCTGCGCGGTGCTCGTCGTCAGCGAGGAGCTGGACGAACTCTTCGAGGTGTCCGACCGCCTGATGGTGATCGCGAAGGGCCGGCTGTCGGCCTCGATCCCCACGCGCGAGGCCACCCGCGCCCAGATCGGCGAATGGATGTCTGGCCTGTGGGACGGCCACGGCACGAACGACCCCACCCGGAATGTCTCCCATGCTCCAACTTGAACCCCGGCCGGCCCCGAGCCGGGTGATGTCCTTCGCGTCGCCGGTGATGGCGCTCGCGATCACGATGCTGATCGGCATCGCGATGTTCATGCTGCTCGGCAAGGACCCCGTCCGTGCACTGCAGATCTTCTTCGTCGAGCCGCTGAAGAACGGGTACGCGCTCTCCGAACTCGCGCTCAAGGCCACGCCGCTGCTGCTGATCGCGCTGGGCCTCGCGGTGTGCTTCCGGGCGAACGTCTGGAACATCGGCGCCGAGGGGCAGTTCATCGTCGGCGCGGTCGCGGCCGGCGGGGTCGCGATGTTCGCGGACGCCGACACGGGCCGCTGGTTCGTGATCCCCGTGCTGGCCGCGGGGGTGCTGGGCGGCATGGCGTGGGCCGCCATCGTCGCGTTCCTGCGCGACAAGGCCAACGCGAGCGAGATCCTGGTCAGCCTGATGCTCGTCTACGTGGCCACGCTGCTGCTCGGCTACTTCGTCTACGGCCCGTGGAAGGACCCGGCCGGCTACAACTTCCCGCAGACCATCCGCTTCGCCGCCGGCACGCAGGTGCCCAAGCTGTTCGACGGGCTCCGCGTGAACATCGGCTCGGTCATCGCGTTGCTGTCGGTGGGGGTGCTGTGGGTGTTCCTGTTCCGCACCTACGCGGGCTTCCAGCTGCAGGTGGGGGGCCTCGCGCCCGCGGCGGCGCGCTACGCCGGCTTCTCGTCGCGCAAGGCGCTGTGGATGGCGCTGCTGATCTCCGGCGGCATGGCCGGCTTCGCGGGCGCGCTGGACGTGGCCGGCCCGCAGGGGCAGCTCACGCCGTACATCCCCGCCGGCTACGGCTTCGCGGCCATCATCGTCGCGTTCGTCGGGCGCCTGCACCCGGTGGGCATGGTGTTCTCGGCGATCCTGATGAGCATGTTCTACATCGGCGGCGAACTCGCCCAGACGCGCATGGGCCTGCCCAAGTCGCTCACCGGCGTGTTCCAGGGCCTGCTGCTGTTCACGCTGCTCGCCTGCGACACGCTGATCGCCTACCGCGTGCGCTGGCGAAGCCGCGCGCCCGCCCACGCCACGGGAGCCGCATGATGGTCTCGATGGACGCACTTCCCCTGCTCATCGCCACCACGCTCAGCGCCGGCACGGTGCTCGCGTTCGCGGCGCTCGGGCTGCTGATCAACGAACGGGCCGGCATCCTGAACCTCGGCGCCGAGGGCATGATGCTCGTCGCCGCGCTCGCCGGCTTCGCCACCGCGGTGCACACCGGCAACGACTGGATCGCGTTCGCCGCCGGCATGGGCGCGGGCGCCCTCCTCGCCGCGGCCTTCGGCGTGCTGGTGATCTGGCTCAACACGAACCAGTACGCCACCGGCCTCGCGCTGAGCCTGTTCGGCACGGGCTTCTCGGCGTTCATGGGCCTCCGCTACACCAAGGAGACGCTGCCGGCGCGCCCCGAGTGGAACTACGCCGGCCTGTCGCACCTCGAGTTCGTCGGCCCCGCGCTGTTCCGCCAGCACCCGCTCGTCTACGTCGCCATCGCGCTGACGATCGCCCTCGCCTGGTTCCTGTACCGCTCGCGCGCGGGCCTGGTGCTGCGTGCGGTGGGCGAGTCGCCCGAATCGGCGCACGCGCTCGGCTACCCGGTGCGACGCATCCGCCTCGCCGCGGTGATGGCCGGCGGGGCGCTGTGCGGCCTCTCCGGCGCCTACATCTCGGTGGTCTACACGCCGCTGTGGGTCGAGGGCATGGTGGCCGGCAAGGGCTGGATCGCGCTGGCCTTGACCACGTTCGCGACATGGCGTCCGGCACGGGTATTGCTCGGTGCGTACCTGTTCGGTGGCGTGACGATGCTGCAGTTCCACCTGCAGGGCGAAGGCGTGGACGTGCCCAGCCAGATCCTCAGCATGCTGCCGTACCTCGCGACCATCGTCGTGCTGGTGCTGATCTCGCGCAACGCCGCGTGGATCCGCGTCAACATGCCGGCATCGCTCGGCAAGCCGTTTTCACCGGGGTCCTGACCCGACCCCTTCGCTAGACTTCCGTTCGCCCGCGTTCGCTTATTTCCTGGAGAAGAAGATGACCCAACTTTCGAAACGTACCCTGCTGTCCATCGCAGGGTGGTCCACCCTCGCCGCCACCGCCGCGCTCGTCGGCTGCGGCAAGAAGGAAGAGCCGGCGCCCGCACCGGCGCCGGCCGAACCCGCGTCCGCCGCGGCACCGGCCCCGAAGGCCGATCCGCTGAAGATCTCCTTCGTCTACGTGGGCTCCATCGGCGACGGCGGCTGGACCTTCGCGCACGACAACGCCCGCAAGGCCCTCGAGAAGGAATTCGGCGACAAGATCAGCACGAACTACGTCGAGAACGTGCCCGAGGGCGCGGACGCCGAGCGTGTCTTCCGCGACCAGGCCGGCCAGGGCGCCAAGCTGGTCTTCGGCACCACCTTCGGCTACATGGAGCCCATCCTGAAGGTGGCCCCCGAGCTGAAGGACGTGAAGTTCGAGCACGCCACCGGCTTCAAGACCGCCGACAACGTGCGCACGTACGACAGCCGCACGTATGAAGGCGCCTACATGGCCGGCATCATCGCCGGCGCCATGACGAAGTCGAACACGCTGGGCGTGGTGGGCTCGGTGCCCATCCCCGAGGTGATCCGCAACATCAACTCGTTCACGCTGGGCGCGCAGAGCGTCAACCCGAAGATCAAGACCAAGGTGGTCTGGGTCAACGAATGGCTGAACCCGCCGAAAGAATCGGAAGCGGCCACGTCGCTGATCAACGGCGGCGCCGACGTGCTGATGCAGAACACCGACTCCAACGCCGTGCTGAAGACGGCCGAGAGCAAGGGCAAGTTCGCGTTCGGCTGGGACAGCGACATGACCGCCTACGGCCCGCAGGCGCACCTCGCCTCCGCCGTGATCAACTGGGCCCCGTACTACATCAAGGCCACGAAGGACGCGCTGGAAGGCACCTGGTCCACCGGCGGTGTGTGGTGGGGCGTGAAGGAAGGCGCGATCGACATCGTGTCCATCTCCGACAAGGTGCCCGCCGAGATCAAGACCAAGGTCGAGACCGTCAAGGCCGGCCTGAAAGACGGCACCTTCTCGATCTGGAAGGGTCCCATCGTGGGCGCCGACGGCAAGGAAGTGCTGAAGGCCGACCAGGTCGCCGACGACAAGTTCCTGAGCGGCATCACGTTCTACGTGAAGGGCGTGGAAGGCAAGGTGCCGGGCGGGAAGTAAGCAAGCCCGATGGTCACCCCGGCGAACGCCGGGGCCCACCTGCCCACTGCGCGCCTTTGCACGCAGTGGGTCCCGACTTTCGTCGGGATGACACTCCTGGGAGAATGCCTCGATGAACACGACGAACCTCGACGCCATCCCCCGCGACCGCCTGCCCGCCCTGCTGCAGGCCATGCCGAAGGCGGAACTGCACATCCACATCGAGGGGTCGCTCGAACCCGAGCTGATCTTCGCGCTGGCGAAACGCAACGGCGTGAGCCTGCCGTATCCGAGCGTGGAGGCACTGCGCGCGGCCTACGCGTTCACCGACCTGCAGAGCTTCCTCGACATCTACTACGCCGGCGCCAGCGTGCTGCTGAAGGAGGAAGACTTCTTCGACATGGCGATGGCGTACTTCCAACGCGCCAAGGCCGACAACGTCGTCCACGCCGAGCTGTTCTTCGATCCGCAGACCCACACCGACCGCGGCGTGCCGTTCGCCACCGTGATCGACGGCCTCGTGCGCGCCTGCGAGACGGCACAGCGCGAGCTGGGCATCAGCGCGCTGCTGATCATGTGTTTCCTGCGCCACCTGAGCGAGGAAGCGGCCTTCGAGACGCTCGAGCAGGCCCTGCCCCACCGCGACAAGTTCGTGGGCGTGGGCCTCGACAGCGGCGAACGCGGCAACCCGCCGGAGAAGTTCGCGCGCGTGTTCGCCCGCTGCCGCGAGCTGGGCCTGCACCTCGTGGCCCATGCCGGCGAGGAAGGCCCGGCCGCCTACATCTCGACCGCGCTCGACGTGCTGAAGGTCGAACGCATCGACCACGGCGTGCGTTGCGTGGAAGACCCCGCGCTCGTGAAGCGCCTGGCCGCGGAGCGGGTGCCGCTCACCGTGTGCCCGCTGTCGAACGTCAAGCTGTGCGTGTACGGCACGATGGCCGACCACAACCTCGCCACGCTGCTGGCCGACGGCCTGTGTGTCACCGTCAACTCCGACGACCCGGCCTACTTCGGCGGCTACATGAACCAGAACTTCCTGGAGACCTTCGCCGCCCTGCCGCAGCTCGGCCCGCGCGAGGCCCACCAGCTTGCGGCCAACAGCTTCGAGGCGAGCTTCGTCGACGAGGCGCGCAAGCAGGCCTGGCGCGCCGAACTCGACCGGGTCTTCGCCGCCGTCTGACGCGCGGCGATGGAACCGGTGTCAGCGCAACGGCTCCCACGGGCGTTAGCCAACGTGCGGCCCGGTGACGGGCCCGCACCATCGACCAGGGAGCCCTCCATGCGATTCACCCCGGCCCACGCGGCCCTCGCCCTCGCGCTCGGCCTTGCCAGCGGCGCGACCTTCGCGCAGAACCTGCGCTGCGGCAACAACTTCGCCGACCCCGGCGACTCGAAGATGTCCGTGCTGTCCAAGTGCGGCGAGCCGGCGGTGCGGGACTCGTTCTGCAAGCCCGACCCCGCGCCGCCCCCGCGCGACGGCTCCGTGCGCCCGTGCATCAACGTCGACAGCTGGGCGTACCGCCCGGGCCGCGGCCAGTTCATCACGATCCTGGAATTCGAGGAAGGGACGCTGCGGACCATCCGCTACGGCGACCGCATTCCCTGATCTGCGACAATCTCTCCCCTGAGCGCCTGCGTGCCCCCGCAGGCGTTTCTTTTTTCCGATGTCCAACCCCCGGGGCCATGTAGAGGAACACCATGTTCAAAAACCTCGCCCGCGCCAGCGTCCAGCTGTGCGCGATGTCCGCTGCCGTGCTGTCCCTGGTCGTGCCTTCCGGCGCCGGCGCCCAACCCCCCGCTGCCAAGCCCCCGCTGCCGGTGGCCTTCGTGTACGTGAGCCCCGTCGGCGAAGCCGGCTGGACCTACCAGCACGACCTCGGCCGCCGCGCGATGGAGCAGGCCCTGGGGCCGCTCGTGAAGACGACCATCGTCGAGGCCGTGCCCGAGGGCGCCGAGTCCGAGCGGGTGCTGCGCGACCTCGCCGCGCAGGGCAACAAGCTGATCTTCGCGACGAGCTTCGGGTACCTCGAACCGGCGCTGCGCGTCGCGTCCGAGTTCCCGGGCACGACGTTCGAACACGCCGGCGGCTACCGCACCTCGGCGAACGTGAACACCTACAACGCCCGCTACTACGAGGGCCGCTACCTCGCGGGCCTCGTCGCCGGCCGCACGAGCAAGACCGGCATCGCGGGCTACGTGGCCGGCTTCCCGGTGCCCGAGGTGATCCAGGGCATCAACGCCTTCACGCTCGGCATGCGCGCCGCCCGTCCCGATGCGCAGGTGAAGGTGCTGTGGCTCGACACCTGGTTCGACCCCACGCGCGAACGCGAGGCCGCCCTCGCGCTGATCGCCCAGGGTGCCGACGTGCTGACCAACCACAGCGGCTCCACGGCCGTCGCGCAGGCCGCGCAGGACAAGGGCGTGAAAGTGATCGCCTACCAGAGCGACATGCGCCGCTTCGCCCCGGACGCCCAGCTGACCGCCATCACGCAGCAGTGGGGCGCGTACTACACCCGGGTGGCCCGCGCCGTCCTCGACGGCAGCTGGCGCGCCACGCCCGTGTGGGGCGGCATGAAGGATGGCCTGCTCGCGCTGGCACCGTTCCATCCGTCCGTACCGGCCGATGTCATCAAGACGGTTCGGGCCCGGGAAGCGGACATCATTGCCGGTCGTTTTCACCCATTTGCCGGTCGCCTGGTCGACCAGGCCGGGCGCGAGCGGCAGGCGGGCGGCACGATGGACGATGCCACGCTGTCCCGCATGAACTGGTTCGTGCAGGGCGTTTCCGGGACCCTCCCGAAACCGTGAGTTCCATCACGGGTGACGGCATGGGGATTGCTTTTCGCAGGGTCCTGAGGTGTTTTCGACAACAACCATGACCCTGAGACGTCCCCTGCCCCGCCTTCTGCCGCTGGCCGCGGCGGCCTTGCTGGCCAGCACGCCCGGCTGGTCCGCCGCCGAGACCAGCCCCTGGTACGTCGGCATCAGCCAGGGCTTCACGGCCGACACCAACGTGTTCCGCGTGCCGGACTCCTTCGGCAAGTCGAAGGACATCATCTCGTCGACCGGCCTGCTCGCCGGCGTCGACCAGCCGTTCAGCCGCATGCGCCTCGGCGCGAAGGCCGCGGTCAACTGGAACAACTTCGTCAACAACAAGCAGCTGAACAACACGTCCCACGACGTGCTGGCCACGCTCGAGGGGTCCACCGTCGAGCGGCTGTCCGGCGACCTGATGCTGTACGACCGCGCGAACCTGAACCGGTACGACCTCAGCTCCGCGGAAGGCGCCAGCACCGAGAAGGACGTGCTGCACGTGACCGGCGGCGCGTTGCGCGCCCGCGTGGGCCTCGTCACCACCTGGACCCTCGAAGGCGGCTACTCGTTCGAACAGTCGACCCACTCGCTCGACCAGTTCACGAACCGCGACGTGCGCCAGGGCGCCGTCAACCTCGGCATCCGGCTGGCCCCCAGCGACCTGTGGAGCGTTCGCCTCGGCGTGCGCCGCACCGACGGCACGTACCCGCGGTTCGTCTCGGGCAGCACCGGCGCCGTGGGCGACGACTTCACGCGAGACGACATCGACCTGTCGTTCACGTGGGTGCCGACCGGCAACAGCAGGTTCGACGCTCGCCTCAGCAACACGAAGGAAAGCCACTCGGTGCAGGAGCAGCGCGACAGCCACGGCTGGACCGGCCTGCTCGGTTACGACTGGACGCTCACGGGCAAGACCCGCATGCGCTTCCAGGTCGCGCGCGACAGCGGCGCGGGCCGCAGCGACTCCGACCTCGGGCTGATCACGGAGTCGAGCGACACCCAGGTGCGCGACTCGCTGCTGTGGAAGACGACGTGGGACGCGACCTCGAAGATCAGCGTCAACAGCGCGCTGGGCTACAGCCGCCGCAAGCTCGACAACGCGTTCTCGCAGAGTGGCGGCGGCGCCACCGCCACGCAGACGTCCACCGCGCGCGACCGCCTGACCACCGTGGGCCTCAACGCCTCGTACGAGGCATTGCGCAACCTGCGCTTCGTGTGCGGGGTGTACTACGAGAAGCGTTCGGTGGACGGCGACAACAATGCCGGCACGACGTATCCCTACGACGTGACCACCGGGATGTGCAACGTCGCGCTGACGTTGCGTTGAAACATCCATCCTCGGCAAGCGAAACGCGGCCGAACATCAAGCCACGCGCGAGCCCGGGTCTCCCGGGCGACCCGCGGCGCCCCCCTGGGGGCAGGAGGCGCCAGCCGACTGAGGGGCCTTATGCCCGGGCGTCCCCCCAGCGCAGGGTCGATCCCTCATCACCCGGATACGTGGTCCGCCCATGGCGATCCACGACGTACTGCGGCGAGGCGATCAGGTCCTCGAACACCGCCCCTTCCGACAGTCGCGTGTAGTCGAACAGGATGCTGCGCGTGAGGCGCGCGTTCTTGCGCACCACGCAGCCGTGGCCCAGCCAGGCCGGCCCCTCGATCGTGGCGCCATCCTCCACGCTGACGCCGGAGCCGATGTACACGGGCCCCGTGACCTTGACCTTGTCCCAGTCGACCTTCGTGTTGAGGCCCACCCACACGCCTGGGCGGATCTCGGTGCCGGGCATGTCCATCTGCGCCACCTCGCCGCGCAGCACGCGCATGCAGACGGCCCAGTAGTCGGTGACACGGCCGATGTCGATCCAGTTGAAGTGGCGCTTCTGCACGTAGAACGGCAGGCCCTGGTTCGCCATCAGCGGGAACAGCTCGCTGCCGATGTCGAACACCTGGTTCTTCGGCACGAGCTCGAGCGCATGGGGCTCGAACAGGTAGATGCCGGTGCTGGCGAGCGTGGACAGCGCGTCCTCGGGCTTCGGCTTCTCCTGGAACCGCGTGATGCGGCCGTCGTTGTCCGAGACGACGATGCCGTAGTTGTTCACCTGGTCGCGAGGCACGTCGAGGCCCACCACGCTCGCCACCGCCTTCTTCGTCTTGTGCTCGAACACCGCGGCCTGGATGTCGAGGTCGATGATGGCGTCGCCGCACAGCACGATGGTGGTGTCGTCGAAGAAGCCGCTGTGGTCCTGGATGCGGCGCATGCCGCCGGCCGAGCCCATGGGCTTCGGGATGATCTCGCCGTGCTCGCGCACGCCTTCGAACGAGTAGCCGATGTTGACGTTCCAGCGGTGGCCGTTGCCGAAGTAGTTCTCGATCTTCCAGTGGCAGTGGGCCACGTTGATCATGATGTCGCGCACGCCGTAGCGCGCGAGGTGCTCGATGATGTACTCGAGCACCGGCTTGCCGAGGATCGGGATCATCGGCTTCGGCAGCTGTTTCGTCAGGGGGCGGACCCGCGTTCCCTGGCCCGCGGCCAGAATCATCGCTTTCGTCATGAGGGCGTTCTCCTTCGATCTTCGGAATGCCGCGGCCCGGCCCGGGGTGCTCCGAGGGCACCGCGGATCGTGTCGCGGGGGGTGTTGCGCGGTGGTGGCCGGTCAGCCGGTGCGGCCGTAGGTGTCCTCGAACCGGACGATGTCGTCCTCGCCCAGGTAGCTGCCGGACTGGACCTCGATGATCTCGAGGTCCACCTTGCCCGGATTGGCCAGGCGGTGCGTCTGGCCGAGCGGGATGTAGGTGCTCTGGTTCTCGGTCAGCAGCACCTTCTTGTCGCCGCAGGTGACCTCGGCCGTGCCGGTGACCACGATCCAGTGTTCGGCGCGGTGGTGATGCATTTGCAGGCTCAGCGTGGCGCCGGGCTTGACCATGATGCGCTTGACCTGGAAGCGCGGGCCCGCGTCGATGCTGTCGTACCAGCCCCAGGGCCGGTGGACCTTGCGGTGCAGCGTGTGCTCGTGGCGCTCGCACGCGCCGAGCTGGCTGACGATCTTCTTGACGTCCTGGCTGCGGCCGCGGTCGGCCACCATCACCGCGTCGGCGGTCTCGACCACCACGACGTCGTCGAGGCCCACCACGCTCACGAGGCGGCTGCTGGCGTGGACCAGCGTGTTGCGCGAGTCCTGCAGCATCACGTCGCCCACCTGGGCGTTGCCGTCGGCGTCCTTGCCGGCGACTTGCCACACGGCGTCCCACGCGCCCAGATCGCTCCAGCCTGCCGCAAGACTGACCATGCGAATGTCGAATTTACTGCCCGGGCACTTCTCCATGACCGCGTAGTCGACGGATTCCGCGGGCACGGCGGCAAATTCTGCCTTGCCGGGTCGGATGAACGGGGCATCCGTGGACCGGGCGCGCCATGCCGCCTCGGTGGCCTGCAGGATGTCGGGGCGGAACGCGCGCAGCGCGTCAAGCCACACCGAGGCCTTCAGCACGAACATGCCGCTGTTCCAGCTGTAGTCGCCTTCGGCGATGTAGCGCAGGGCCGTGGCCTCGTCAGGCTTCTCGACGAACTGCGCCACCATGTCGGCGCCCTCGCCGGGTGTGCTGCGGATGTAGCCGTAGCCGGTCTCGGGTCGGTCGGGCTGGATTCCCAGGATGGCGATGGCGCCGTTGCCGGCGATGCGGATCGCCTGCTGCAGCGCCGCGGTGAAGGCGTCGCCGTCGGTGACGGTCTGGTCAGCGGGGCTCACGACCAGCACGGGGTCGGCGCCGCCCTCGCGGGCCTGCAGGGCCGCGAGCGTGAGGGCCGGGGCGGTGTTGCGCCCGGTGGGCTCCAGCAGCAGCGCCTGCGGGGTGATCTTCGCCTCGCGGAGCTGGTCGAGCACGAGGAAGCGGTGTTCGTCGTTGCCGACGATCAGCGGGGCGCCCACGGTGATCCCGGGGCCGCCGAGGGCTCCGAGGCGGGCCACGGCCTGCTGGAAGAGGCTGTGGTCGCCCGACAGCACGAGGAACTGCTTGGGGTAGCCGGCGCGGGACAGCGGCCACAGGCGCGTGCCGCTGCCGCCGGCCATCACCACGGGCAACACGGAAAGAGAGGGGGACATCGGCAACCTCGGGCGGTAGAAGGTTCAGGGACCCGGCCGACCGGATGGGTCGGCGGGTGGCTCAGGGTTTTTCCTGAGCCCCCTTCTGCAAACTTCGGGCCACGGCGCCGAAGCCCTCTCTACCAGGGTCAGAACAGGCTCTCGCGAACGTAGATCACGTCGTTCGGCTTGAGCTGCGTGTCCATCGTCGGCTCGATGATCTTCACGTTGCCGTCGGCGTCCTTGCGATGCAGTTTCATGCCCTTCTGCGTGCCCCGCTGCGTGAGGCCGCCCCCTGCAGCGAGGGCCTGCATCACGGTCATGCCGCGCTCGAGGCGCAGCTGCCCGCCGCGCATCACTTCGCCGTAGATGTAGAAGGACGGGACACGGTCCACGTAGATGACGTCGCCGTTGAGGACCATGGGGTCGTCGGACTTCGCGGCACCGCCGAACAGGGACGGCAGATCGACCTCCTGCCGGAAAGCTTTGCCGTCGCGTGTGCCGACCAATGTCACCGTTTCACTGCCGCCGGTGGCCACGCCGCCGGCCAGCGCGATCAGGTCGCTCAGCTTCAGGCCGGCCTGTTCGATGGGGTAGCGGCCGGGCTTGTTGACGAGGCCCAGCACCGAGGCCTGGTGGCCGCGCACCTGCGAGACGGCGATGTTGACCTGGGGCGCCTTCAGGAAGTTGCCCTTCAGCAGCCCGTCGGCGATGACCTTCTCGGCAGCCTGGACGCTCAGGCCACCCACCTTCACCGACCCGAGCAGCGGGTAGCTGATGGTGCCGGCCTCGGACACACGGGTCTCGAGGGTGAGGTCGGCATTCTGGTAGACGGTGACCTTCAGGACGTCGCCGGGGCCCAGGACGTACTCGCGGAGGGTGTCGATCTGCGCATGGGCCGCGGCGGCCAGCAGGAACGACATGATCAGCGCAAAAAAGCGCCGGGTGAACGATGATGAAGAAAGATGCAGCTTGTTCATGGGCGTTCGGGGAAAGATCCGGGACATGGGAGATGTCCCTTTCAAGCAATCCCCGGGCCCGCTGCCCGGACGCCCCTCGGCAGCCCGTCAGCCGCCGGTCAGGCCGCTGACGATGTGGGCGTAGATCAGCACGTTGACGAACAACAGCAGCAGCACCATCGAGAACCGGAAGAGCTTGACGGACAGGCGCCGCCAGTCCGAGTCCTCGATGGCGACGTAAACGCCCCAGCTGACCCCGCTGCAGAGCAGGAGAAAGCCGGCGAGGCCGAGAACAACCCAGCTGAAGATGACCATGCGATTGAAGGACGGTTTGTCGTTGTTTTGGTCAGACCAGGATGGCCAGCCGCTCGAGAATCAGCACCGCGAAGAACGCCAGGCCCGCGAAAACCGCCCACTTGACGATGACCAGACCGTAGTGGCGGAAGCGGACCTGCCCCGTGCCAATGTACATCGCAAAAGAGACGACGGCCGCCACCCCCAGCAGCAGGAAGATCCAGCGTGCGATCAGCATGGCCGGGCCGTCACCAGGCCGGGGCCAGCGCGGCCAGCCCGGCCGGCGCGTCGCGTTCGTCGTCGAAGGTCACGATCTCGTAGGCGCTGCGGTCGGCCAGCACGGCGCGCATCAGCTTGTTGTTGAGGGCGTGGCCCGACTTGAACGCCGTGTAAGCCGCCAGCAGCGGGTGGCCGCACACGTGCAGGTCGCCGATGGCGTCGAGGATCTTGTGCTTGACGAACTCGTCGTCGTAGCGGAGGCCGCCGGCGTTCAGCACGCGGTAGTCGTCCACGACGATGGCGTTGTCCATGCTGCCGCCGAGGCCCAGCCCGCGCGAGCGCATGAGCTCCACGTCCTTGGTGAAGCCGAACGTGCGGGCGCGGGCGATGTCGCGCTTGTAGAAGCCCGAGCCCATGTCGAACGTGACCTGCTGGCCCGTCTGGTTGACGGCCGGGTGGTCGAAGTCGATCTCGAACGTGAGGGTGTAGCCGTTGAAGGGGGACAGGCGCGCCCACTTGAGGCTGCGGCCCTCGCCCTCGCGGATCTCCACCGGCTTGACGATGCGCAGGAAACGCTTCGGCGCGTTCTGCAGTTCGATGCCGGCGCTCTGCAGCAGGAACACGAACGACGCGGCGGAGCCGTCGAGGATGGGCACTTCCTCGGCGGTGATGTCGACGATCAGGTTGTCGAGACCCAGGCCGGCGCAGGCCGACAGCAAGTGCTCGATGGTGTTGACCTTCGGCGCGCCGGGATCGCCCCCGGGCGAGATGGTGGTGGCCATGCGCGTGTCGCACACCGTTTCCGCGCGCACGGGGATGTCGACCGGCACGGGCAGGTCGATGCGGCGGAACACGATGCCGGTGTCGGGCGCGGCCGGCCGCAGCGTCAGCTCGACGCGCTGGCCGCCGTGCACCCCCACGCCAACCGCGCGGGTGATGGATTTGAGGGTACGTTGGGCGAGCATGGTCATGATTTTAAGGCGAGCGTGCGCTCACCGCCCGAACGCGGTACCTACGGTTGCAATAGGCGGTGACTAAAACCCGCCCCACTCCCACCACACGTCACCCCGGCGGATGCCGGGGCCCTGGGCGCATGCCGAAGGTCCCGGCCTTCGCCGGGATGACCCCTTGGAGAGGAAGATCAGTCCGCCTGCTTCCGGAGGAAAGCGGGAATCTCGATCTCGTCCATGCCATGGCTGGCCAGCGCATCGACCTTCGCCGCGGCCGTGCGGCCGTTGCGCCACACGCTCGGCACCGACAGGCTGCTGTAGTCGTGCGAGGCACCGCCGCCGCTGCCGGCGTGCACCGGCTGGTTCAGCACCGGCAGGTTGTCCGTGCCCGTGCGCTGCACGACCTGGCTGTGGACCACGCTGATCGGGGCCTGCTGGCGCTTGGCCGGGCTCAGGCCGGTGGCGATCACCGTGACGCGCAGCTGGTCGCCCAGCGATTCGTCGTAGGCGGTGCCGTAGATCACGTGCGCGTCGTCGGCGGCGTAGCGGCGGATGCAGTTCATCGCGTTGCGGGACTCGCTCAGCTTGAACGTGCTGCGACCGGCGGCGATCAGCACGAGCACGCCACGCGCGCCCGACAGGTCGATGCCTTCCAGCAGCGGGCAGGCCACGGCGCCTTCGGCGGCCTTGGCGGCGCGGTCCGGACCGCTGGCCACGGCCGTGCCCATCATCGCCTTGCCCGGCTCGCTCATCACCGTCTTCACGTCCTCGAAGTCGACGTTCACCAGGCCCGGGATGTGGATGATGTCGCTGATGCCGCCCACGGCGTTGCGCAGCACGTCGTTGGCGTGTGCGAAGGCCTGGTCCTGCGTCACGTCGTCGCCCAGCACGTCGAGCAGCTTGTCGTTCAGGATGACGATCAGCGAGTCGACGTTGGCTTCGAGTTCGGCGAGGCCCGCGTCGGCGGCCTTCATGCGGCGGTTGCCTTCGAAGTCGAACGGCTTCGTGACCACGCCCACGGTCAGGATGCCCATCTCCTTCGCCACGCGCGCGATCACCGGCGCGGCGCCCGTGCCCGTGCCGCCGCCCATGCCGGCGGTGATGAAGAGCATGTTCGAGCCGGCGATCGATTCGCGGATGCGGTCGACGGCTTCTTCGCCGGCGGCGCGGCCGGCTTCCGGCTTCGCGCCGGCGCCCAGGCCGGTGTTGCCCAGCTGGATCAGGTGGTGTGCGGTGGAGCGGTTGAGCGCCTGCGCGTCGGTGTTCGCGCAGATGAATTCCACGCCCTGAACACCTTGGGAAATCATGTGGTCGACCGCGTTGCCGCCGCCGCCACCCACGCCGATCACCTTGATCTTCGTGCCGAGGTCGAATTCTTCGATCATTTCGATTGCCATGTTGTTCACTCCATTCGGGGTTGCAGTTGCCATTGACCGAGTCGGTCTGTATTCACGTTTCTTCTTGCCGCGGTGTTCGGGCCGGCGCTAGCCGGACCCCGCGGTCTTCTGTCGTCGGATTGCTGGCGGCCCCCGGCTCTCCAGCAGGTGACAACCCAGGCATTCACAAACGTGCTTCGTGCTCATGTTGTTGACGTCCGGGTTGATTTCAGAAGTTGCCCAGGAACCAGTCCTTGAGGCGACCAAACCATGTCTTGACGGAACCGGCCTGCTGCGCCGCCTTCATGCCGCGCGAGCGGCCGAGGCGCGCTTCGTCGAGCAGGCCCATCACGGTGGCCGAGCGCGGGCTCGCGACCATGTCGTGCAGCGCGCCGTGGTACGTCGGGATGCCCTTGCGCACCGGCTTCAGGAAGATGTCCTCCGCGAGTTCGACCATGCCCGGCATCACCGCCGCGCCGCCGGTCAGCACGATGCCGGACGAGAGCAGCTCCTCGTAGCCGCTCTCGCGGATCACCTGGTGCACGAGCGAGAAGATCTCCTCCACGCGCGGCTCGATCACACCGGCCAGCGCCTGGCGGCTGAGCATGCGCGGCGCGCGGTCGCCGAGGCCCGGCACTTCCAGCTGCTCCGACGGATCGGCCAGCAGCTGCTTGGCCACGCCGTACTCCACCTTGATCTCTTCCGCGTCCTTCGTGGGCGTGCGCAGCGCCATCGCGATGTCGCTCGTGATCAGGTCACCCGCGATCGGGATCACCGCGGTGTGGCGGATCGCACCGTCGGTGAAGATGGCGACGTCGGTGGTGCCCGCGCCGATGTCGACGAGCGCGACACCCAGGTCCTTCTCGTCGTCGGTGAGCACCGCGTGGCTCGACGCGCTCGGGTTCAGCACGAGCTGGTCCACCTCGAGGCCGCAGCGGCGCACGCACTTGATGATGTTCTCGGCCGCGCTCTGCGCGCCCGTCACGATGTGCACCTTGACCTCGAGGCGCCCGCCGCTCATGCCGATGGGTTCCTTGACCTCGTGGCCGTCGATCACGAACTCCTGCGGCTCGACGAGCAGCAGCCGCTGGTCGTTCGGGATGTTGATGGCCTTGGCGGTCTCGACCACGCGCGACACGTCGACCGGCGTGACCTCCTTGTCGCGCACGATCACCATGCCCGTGCTGTTCTGGCCGCGGATGTGGCTGCCGGTGATGCCGGTGTAGACGCGCGTGATCTTGCAGTCGGCCATCATCTCGGCCTCCTTCAGCGCCTGCTGGATGGACTGCACCGTCGCGTCGATGTTGACCACCACGCCGCGCTTGAGGCCGTGTGCCGCCGCGATGCCGAGGCCGGCCACGCGCAGCTCGCCGCCGGGCAGGACTTCGGCCACCACGGCCATCACCTTGGCCGTGCCGATGTCGAGTCCCACCACGAGGTCTTTGTATTCTTTGGCCATGTTCTCTCTCAGTTTCTTGCTGCCGCCACACCCGCCGCGGCGGCCTGCGTGGTCGTGATGCCCTTGAGCCGCAGTGCGTACCCTTCGTTGTGGCGCAGGTCCGCGAACAGCAGCGGGCGCTGGTAGCGCGCGATCACCTGCGCCACCGTGCCGGTGAAGCGTTCGCTGCGCGCCACGAGTTCGTCCTCGGTGCCGCGGCCCAGCTCGACCTCCGCGCCGTTGTCGAACACCGCGTGCCACGAGCCGCGGCCGCTCAGGGTCAGCGCCTCCATGTTCATGTCCATGCGCTCGAAGACCGGGCTGAGGCGGCGGTAGGCCGACAGCACGAGCGGCGCCGAGCCCTCCGGGCCCTGCAGCGTGGGCAGCGAATCGTCCTCGACGTCGCCGACGTTCGCCTGGAACACCTCGCCGAACGTGTTCACCAGCTGGTCGCTGCCCTCTTCCATCGACCACAGCGCCGCGGCGCGGTGCTCCTCCAGCAGCACGTTCAGCCGGTTGGGCCACACCCGGCTCACGACCGCGTGGCGCACCCACGGCACCGCCTCGAACGCGCGCTGGCCCTGCCCCAGGTCGAGCGTGAAGTAGTTGCCGGTGATGCGCGGCAGCGCGTTCGCGCGGATCGTCGAGACGCTGTTGCGTGTCACGTCGCCTTCCACGCGGATGCGCCGCACGTCGAACATCGGTTGCCGCACCAGCCACACCACCAGCCCGACGAGCACGATCAACGCGGCCAGGCTGAACAGCACCGAGGCGGTGATGTTCATCAGGCGCACGTCGAGCGGCCGCTCGCGCACGTCGGCGCGTGCGTCGGAGTTGGCGAAGTTGGCGCGGCGGTTCATCGGACGGTCAGGCGCGGCTGTCCAGCGTGGCGCCCGCGATCAGCTGCAGGCAAAGTTGTTCGTAGCTGATGCCGGCCGCCTTCGCGGACATCGGCACGAGCGAATGGGAGGTCATCCCCGGCGACGTGTTGATCTCGAGCAGGAACGGCTTGCGGTCGGACTTGCGGATCATCAGGTCGGCCCGGCCCCAGCCGCGGCAGCCGAGCGTGCGGTACGCCGCCACCACGACGCGCTGGATCTCCGCCTCCTCCGCCGCGGGCAGGCCGCTCGGGCAGTGGTACTGCACGACGTCGGTGAAGTACTTGTTCTGGTAGTCGTACGCACCGTCGGGCGCGGCGATGCGGATCACCGGCAGCGCGCGCGCCGTGGGGCCCGCGCCGAACACCGGGCACGTGACTTCCTCGCCGTCGATGAACTCCTCGCACAGCACGTCGGGGTCGTACTTCGCGGACAGCGTCACCGCCGCGGCCATCTCGGTGGCAGTCGTCACCTTGGTCACGCCGATGGACGAACCCTCGCGCGGCGGCTTGACGATCAGCGGCAGGCCCAGGCTGCCCGGCACCGCGGACACACGCGCCGCGTCCTGTTCCTCGGGCGCGAGGCGAACATACTTCGGCGTGGGCAGCCCTTCGGCGATCCACACCCGCTTGGTCATCACCTTGTCCATCGCGATGCTCGAGGCCATCACGCCGGAGCCGGTGTACGGGATGCCGAGCAGTTCGAGCGCGCCCTGCACCGTGCCGTCCTCGCCGTGGCGGCCGTGCAGCGCGATGAAGCAACGCGAGAAGCCCTGCTTCTTCAGTTCGCCGAGTTCGTGCTGCGCGGGATCGAACGCGTGCGCATCCACGCCCTGCGACTGCAGCGCGGCCAGCACGCCGTTGCCCGACATCAGCGAGATGTTACGTTCGGCGGATTCACCGCCCATCAGCACGGCGACCTTGCCCAGCGCCTTCACATCGATCGAGGTGCTCATGCCCCCTCCTTCAGCAATTCGAGGACCTGCCCCGGGACGGCGCCGATCGTGCCGGCCCCCATCGAGATCACGACGTCGCCGTCGCGGGCGTGTTCCACGATGGCCGCCGGCATCTGCGCGATGTCGTCGACGAAGATCGGGTCCACCTTGCCCGCCACGCGCAGCGCGCGGGCGAGCGAACGGCCATCGGCCGCGACCACCGGCGCCTCGCCGGCGGCGTACACCTCGCCCAGCAGCACGGCGTCGGCCGAGCCCATCACCTTGACGAAGTCCTCGAAGCAGTCGCGCGTGCGGGTGTAGCGGTGCGGCTGGAACGCGATCACGAGGCGGCGGCCCGGGAACGCGCCGCGCGCCGCCGAGATCACCGCGGCCATCTCCACCGGGTGGTGGCCGTAGTCGTCGATCAGCGTGAACGTGCCGCCCGACCGCGCCGGCTGTTCGCCGTAGCGCTGGAAGCGGCGGCCCACGCCGCGGAACTCGCCGAGGGCCTTGACGATCGGGCCGTCCGGCAGCTCCAGCTCGGTGGCCACCGCCACCACGGCCAGTGCGTTCAGCACGTTGTGTTCGCCCGGCAAGTTCAGCGTGACCTCGAGGTCGGGCATCACCACGCCGTTGCGCCGCTGCACCGTGAAGCGCATCTGGCCGCCCTCGAGCGCCTGCACGTTCACGGCGCGCACCTGCACGTCCTCGCCAAAGCCGTAGGTGACGACCGGACGCGAGACCATCGGAATGATGGACCGCACGCCGGCGTCGTCGCCGCACAGCACCGCCGCACCGTAGAACGGCATGCGGTGCAGGAACTCGACGAACGCGCCCTTGAGCTTGCTCAGGTCGTGGCCGTACGTGTCCATGTGGTCGGCGTCGATGTTCGTCACGACCGACAGCACCGGCAGCAGGTTCAGGAACGACGCGTCGGACTCGTCGGCTTCCACGACGATGTAGTCGCCCGAGCCGAGGCGCGAGTTCGCACCGGCGGCGTTCAGGCGCCCGCCGATCACGAACGTGGGGTCGAGCCCGGCCTCGGCCAGCACGCTGGTCACGAGCGACGTGGTGGTGGTCTTGCCGTGGGTGCCGGCGATCGCGATGCCCTGCTTCAGGCGCATCAGTTCGGCGAGCATGACCGCGCGCGGCACCACCGGCACGCGCTTCGCGCGCGCGGCGATCACCTCGGGGTTGTCGCCCTTCACCGCCGTGGACGTGACGACCGCCTCGGCGCCCTGGATGTGCGCCGCGTCGTGGCCCACGAAGACCTTGATGCCGAGCGACGCGAGGCGCTGCGTGACCGAGTTGTCACCCTGGTCGGAGCCGGACACCGCGTAGCCGAGGTTGTGCAGGATCTCGGCGATGCCGCTCATGCCGGCGCCCCCGATGCCCACGAAGTGGATGTGTTTGACGGCGTGTTTCATGACACCAGCTTCTCAAGTTCGTCGGCCACGCGCGCGGCGGCGTGCGGCCGGGCCAGCGCGCGGGCCTTGCCGGCCATCGCGAGCAGCGCCTCGCGATTGAGCTGGGCCAGCAGGTCGGCCAGCGCGCGCGGGCTGAAGTCGGCCTGGGGGAGGTGGACACCGGCGCCATGCGAGGCGAGCCACTCGGCGTTGTCGCGCTGGTGGCTGGTGGTGCTGACGATCAAAGGCACGAGAACTCCAGGAACGCCCGCGGCACACAGCTCGCTGACGGTGACCGCGCCGGCGCGGCAAAGAATGAGGTCGCACGCCGCGAGGCGTTCGGCCATGTTGTCGATGAAGGGCACCACCTCGGCGTCGAGCCCCATCGACGCGTACGCGGCCTGGGCCGCGGCGAGGTTGGCCTGCCCCGTCTGGTGGACGATGCGCGGACGCTGGTCGGGCGCCAGCAGCGCGAGGGCCTGCGGCACCGTGTCGTTCAACACGCGCGCGCCCAGGCTGCCGCCCACCACCAGCAGTTTCAGCGGGCCGGTGCGGCCGGCGAAACGCTGCGCCGGCTCGGCGATGGCCTCGATCTCGGCCCGCACCGGGTTGCCCGTGACGAGCGCGCCCTTCGTGCGCTGGGCGGCCTTGCCCTCGAAGCCGAAGCCCACGCGGTCGGCCACCGGCAGCAGCGCCTTGTTGCTCATCAGCAATGCGGCATCGGCGTTGACGAGCATCAGCGGCTTGCCGATCAGGGAGGCCATCAGCCCGCCGGGGAAGCAGACGTACCCACCCATGCCCAGCACGGCGGACGTGCCGCGGCGGCGCAGGATCTTCAGGCAGCTCCAGAACGCCGCGAGCATCCGCAGCCCGCCGGTCATCGTGTGCAGGAGGCCCTTGCCGCGCAGGCCGCTGAACGTGATCGTGTCCATCGGGATGCCCGACGGCGGCACGAGCTTGTTCTCCATGCCTTGCGTGGTGCCGAGCCAGCTCACGGTCCAGCCGCGCTGCTGCATCTCGCGCGCGACGGCGAGGCCGGGAATGACGTGACCGCCCGTGCCGGCGGCCATGATGACGAGGTGGCGTGAACTCATGCCCTGCCCCCTCTCATCATCTGCCGGTTCTCGATGTCCACCCGCACCACGATGGCGAGCGCGACGAGGTTGAGCAGGATCGCCGACCCGCCGAAGCTCATCAGCGGCAGCGTCAGCCCCTTCGTGGGCAGCAGCCCGAGGTTCACGCCCATGTTGATGAAGGCCTGGCCACCCATCCAGATGCCGATGCCCTGCGCGAACAGGCCCGCGAACACGCGGTCGAGCGCGATGGCCTGGCGGCCGATGTGGAAGAGGCGGCGCGAGAGCCAGAAGAACGCGACGATCACGCAGGCCACGCCCACGAAACCCAGTTCCTCGCCGATCACGGCGAGCAGGAAGTCGGTGTGGGCCTCGGGCAGGTAGTGCAGCTTCTCGACGCTCGAGCCCAGGCCCTGGCCGAAGATCTCGCCACGGCCGAACGCGATCAGCGAGTGCGACAGCTGGTAGGCCTTGCCGAGCGTGTACTTCACGTCCCACGGGTCGAGGTACGCGAAGATGCGCTCGCGGCGCCACGGGCTGGTCGAGATCATCAGCACGAAGGCGCCCACCAGCACGAGCGTGATGATGAAGAACATGCGGCCGTTCACGCCGCCGAGGAACAGGATGCCCATCGCGATGGCCGCGATCACGAGGAACGCGCCCATGTCGGGTTCGGCCAGCAGCAGCAGGCCCACCACGCCCACGGCGATGGCCATCGGGAACACCGCGCGGAAGAAGTTCTCCTTCACCTCCATCTTGCGCACCATGTAGTCGGCGGCGTAGAGGGCCATCGCGAGCTTCGCGAGTTCGGACGGCTGGAAGTTCATGATGCCGAGCGGGATCCAGCGGCGTGCGCCGTTGACCTCGCGGCCCACGTGCGGGATCAGCACGGCGATCAGCCCGAGCAGCGTGGCCACGAAGATCCACGGCGCGTACTTCTCCCACAGCGTGAGCGGCAGCTGCACCACCACCAGCGCGGCGATGAACGCGATGCCGATCGCCAGGAAGTGGCGGGTCAGGAAGTGCGTGGACTTGTAGAGCGTGAACTTCGGGTTGTCGGGCATCGCGACGGACGCCGAATACACCATCACCGCGCCCAGCGCGAGCAGCGCCACCACCATCCACACGAGCGGCTGGTCGAAGTTCTGCAGGCGCACGGGCTGGCCCGTCGGGCCGCTCCAGTCCCGGATGGGCACGCTGGTGTCGCGCTGGAAGAGCGCCTGCACGCGCTCCTTCAGCTTGTCGAGTCCGAGCCGCTGGGTCAGCGTCGTCATGCGAGGGACCCTCCGCGGTCGGCCGCGATCGCCTGCACCTCGGCCACGAAGACCTCGGCGCGGTGCGCGTAGTTGCGGAACATGTCGAGGCTCGCGCAGGCCGGGCTCAGCAGCACGGCGTCGCCCTCGACGGCGCGGTCGAAGGCCCAGCGCGTGGCGGCCTCCAGCGTCTCGTGGCGCTGCACGGTGACGTCGGTGCCCTGCAGCGCGGCCTCGATGTCAGCCGCGTCGCGGCCGATGGTGGCCACGGCGCGCGCGTGGTGGCGCACCGGGTCGCGCAGCGGCGTGAAGTCCTGGCCCTTGCCGTCGCCGCCGAGGATCACGACCAGGCGCGACGGCGCCTTGTCGGCCCCGAGGCCGGTCAGCGCGGCCACGGTGGCGCCCACGTTCGTGCCCTTGCTGTCGTCGTAAGCCTCGACGCCGTCGATGCTCGCGACGAACTCCACGCGGTGCGGCTCGCCGGTGTACTCGCGCAGGCCATGCAGCATCGGCGCGATGGGGCAGCCCACCGCGGTGGCGAGCGCCAGCGCCGCGAGTGCATTGGCCGCGTTGTGGCGGCCGCGCACGCGCAGCGCGTCGGCCGGCATCAGGCGCTGAATCACCAGCTCTTCTTCCTCGACCACGGCACCGCGCTTGCGGCGCACCTGCGGCTCGTCGCTGACGAGGGCGCGCACGAGCCACGTGATGCCGTTCTGCGTGAGCAGGCCGTAGTCGCCCGGGCGTTGCGGGGCGTCGAGCCCGAAGCGCACCACCTCGCGTTCGATCGGCTTGGCGAAGCGGCCCTTGCCCGGCACCGGCTTCGGGATCATCGCGACCACCAGCGGATCGTCGCGGTTGATCACCATCACGGCGGCCCGCCCGAACGAACGCGCCTTGGCCTCGGCATAGGCGTCCATCGAGCCGTGCCAATCGAGGTGGTCCTGCGTGACGTTGAGCACGGCGGCGGCCGACGGCTCGAAATTCTTCACGCCGTCGAGCTGGAAGCTGGAGAGTTCGAGCACCCACACGTCGGGCAGGTGTTCGAACACCGGGCCCGGCGGGGGCGGCGGGATCAGGTGCGGCGGCGGGCCGCCACCGGTGACTTCGGCGTCGGACTCTTCCGGCGGCAGGGCGGCCGCGGCGGGCTCCTCGTCCGGAGCGTCCTCGGCGGTTTCGTCGACAGGCGCATCGGCCGGCGCGTCGTCGGCCGGGACCTCCGCCGGTGCTTCGACGGGAACCTCCGCCACCGCCTCGGTCACCTCGACCGCGGCTTCCGCTTCCGCGGGTTCATCGGCCACGACCTCGGGTTCCGGCTCCAGGTCCAGGAACGACGACAGCGTGTCGAGCATCGTGGGCCCGATGTTGCCGGCCACGGCCACGCGTTGGCCGGTGCGCTCGACGAGCTGCGCCGTCATCGACGTGGTGGTGGTCTTGCCGTTCGTGCCGGTGATCGCCAGCACCTTCGGCGCGTACTGCCGGTCGGCCTTCAGGTCGGCCAGCGCCGAGGCGAACAGGTCGAGTTCGCCGCCGACCGGGATGCCGGTGGCACGGGCCTGCGCGAGCATCGGCGCGACGCGCGGGTCGTTCGGCGCAAGCCCCGGGCTCTTGAAGACCATCTGCACGCCGTTGAGCGAGCGGTCGTCGAACTCGCCGGCGATGCGGCGCGCCTCGGGCACCTGCTCGGCCAGCGCCGCCGCGTGCGGCGGGTTCTCGCGCGAATCCCAGACGGTCACGGCCGCGCCGAAGCGCGCGCACCAGCGCGCCATCGCGAGCCCGGAATCTCCGAGCCCGAGCACCAGCACCGAAACGTCCTTCAGGTACTTCATGGTCCTACCGCAGCTTGAGGCTCGCGAGTCCCACCAGGCACAGCAGCATGGTGATGATCCAGAAGCGCACGACCACCTGGGTCTCGCGCCAGCCCGATTTCTCGAAGTGGTGGTGCAGCGGCGCCATCTTGAAGATGCGGCGCCCCGTGCCGTAGCGCTTCTTCGTGAACTTGAACCACGACACCTGCAGCATCACCGACAGGGCTTCGACCACGAAGATGCCGCCCATCACGGACAGCACGATCTCCTGGCGGGTGATCACGGCGATGGTGCCCAGTGCGCCGCCGAGCGACAGCGCGCCCACGTCGCCCATGAACACCTGCGCGGGGTGGGTGTTGAACCACAGGAACGCCAGGCCCGCACCGGCCATGGCCGCGCAGAAGATCAGCAGTTCGCCGGCGCCCGGGATGTACGGGAACAGCAGGTACTTCGAGTACACCGAACTGCCCACCACGTACGCGAACACGCCGAGGGCCGAGCCCACCATCACGACCGGCATGATGGCGAGGCCGTCGAGGCCGTCGGTCAGGTTGACCGCGTTGCTGCTGCCCACGATCACGATGTAGGTCAGGATGATGAAGCCGAACACGCCCAGCGGGTAGCTGATGCTCTTGACGAACGGGATCATCAGGTCGGCCTTCGGCGGCAGGTCGTTCGAGAAGCCGCTCTGCACCCAGCGCAGGAACAGCTCCAGCACGCGCAGGTTCGACGTCTCCGACACGCTGAAGGCGAGGTACAGAGCCGCCACGAGCCCGATCAGCGACTGCCAGAAGTACTTCTCGCGCGAGGCCATGCCCTCCGGGTTCTTGTGCACGACCTTGCGCCAGTCGTCGACCCAGCCGATGGCACCGAAGCCCAGCGTCACGAGCATCACGATCCAGACGAAGCGGTTGCTCCAGTCGAACCACAGCAGCGTGCTGACGGCGATGCCGAGCAGGATCAGCACGCCCCCCATCGTGGGCGTGCCACTCTTCACGAGGTGCTCCTGCACGCCGTATTCACGGATCGGCTGGCCGATCTTCAGCGCCGTCAGGCGGCGGATCACCCACGGGCCCATGGCGAGACCGATCAGCAGCGACGTCATCGCCGCGAGCACCGCACGGAACGTGAGGTACTGGAACACGCGCAGGAACCCGAGTTGTTCGGGGTAGGTGTTCTGCAGCCATTGAGCCAGGCTAAGCAGCATTCGGTTTTCCTTGGATCTGGGAAGAACCGGCCGTGGGCGACAGCAGTGCCGCCACGACCTGTTCCATCTTCATGAAGCGCGACCCCTTGACCAGCACGGCGCGGGCGGCGGGCGCCTGCGGCAATGCGGCGACCAGGTCGGCCACGCTGTCGAAATGTCGGCTGCCGGCGTACGCGCCGGCGGCATGGCGGCACAGCTCGCCCACCGTCCAGAAGTGATCGACCCCCTGCGCCTTCGCATAGGCGCCCACCTCCTCGTGGAAGGCGGGGCCCTGGTCGCCCACTTCACCCATGTCGCCCAGCACGAGCCAGCGCGGGCCCGTCATCTGCGCGAGCACGTCGACGGCCGCGCGGGCCGAGTCGGGGTTCGCGTTGTACGTGTCGTCGACCACCGTGACCGGCTGGCCGTGCAGCACCGCGGTCTTGAGCTGCGAGCGGCCCTTGACCGGCTCGAAGGCCTCGAGGCCGCGCACGACGGCGTCGAGCGGCGCGCCCGCGGCGAGCGCGCAGGCCGTGACGGCCAGCGCGTTCTTGACGTTGTGCAGGCCGGCGATGCGCAGCTGCACGGCGTGGAAGCCGGCCGGCGTGTGCAGCATCAGCGACCAGTGGTCGTCGACCCATTCGGCATCCGCCGTGACGTCGGCCGGCCCCTGCAGCGCGAAGGTGACGCTCGGGCGGGTGCCGGCGAGGTCGTGCCAGATGGGCGCGTAGGTGTCGTCGGCCGGGTAGACCGCGACCCCCGCCGGGCCCAGGGCCTCGATCACGGTGCCGTTCTCGCGGGCCACGGCCTCGACCGTCGCCATGAACTCCTGGTGCTCGCGCTGCGCGTTGTTGACGAGCGCGACGGTGGGCGCGGCCATCTCGGCCAGGCCGGCGATCTCGCCCGGGTGGTTCATGCCGAGCTCGACCACGCCGGCGCGGTGCCACGTGAGCGTGTCCTGGCGCAGGCGCAGCAGCGTGAGCGGCACGCCGATGTCGTTGTTGAAGTTGCCGACGGTGGAGAAGGCCCCCTCGCCCACCCACGCCTTCAGCACGCTCGCGAGCATCTGCGTGACGGTGGTCTTGCCGTTGCTGCCGGTGACGGCCACGAGCGGCAGGTGCTTCTGCGCACGCCACGCCTTCGCGAGTTCGCCGAGGGCGCGCTTGCTGTCGGGCACGAGCAGGCCCGGCAGGCCCGCCTCGGCGAGCCCGCGTTCGGCCAGCGCCGCGACGGCGCCGGCGGCCTTGGCCTGCGCGAGGAAGTCGTTCGCGTCGAACCGTTCGCCGCGCAGTGCGACGAAGAAGTCGCCCGCCTGCAGCGTGCGGGTGTCGGAGTGCACGCGGGCGAGCGCCACCGCGCCGTCACCGACGAGGGTGGAACCGGGCAGCAGCGCGTGCGCCTGGGCGAGTGTCATCATCATCGTGCGGCCCTCCGGGCCAGTGCGGCCTGCGCCTCGGCCACGTCGGAGAACGGGTGCTTCACGCCGGCGATCTCCTGCTCGGCCTCGTGGCCCTTCCCGGCCACCAGCACGACGTCGTGGGCCTTCGCGCCGTTCACGGCGTGGGCGATGGCGGCGCGGCGGTCCTCGATCAGCATGACCGGGGCCTGCGCGCCCATGCCGGCAGCGATCTGCCGCAGGATCTCGGCCGGGTTCTCGCTGCGCGGGTTGTCGCTCGTGACCACGACGTGGTCGGATCGTTCAGCGGCGATGGCGCCCATCAGCGGACGCTTGGTGGCGTCGCGGTCGCCGCCGCAGCCGAACACGGTCCACAGCTGGCCGCCGCGGGCCTCGGCCAGCGGGCGCAGCGCGCCGATGGCCTTCTCGAGCGCGTCGGGCGTGTGGGCGTAGTCGACCACCACCTCGGGGCCGTCGTCGCCCGGCACCCGCTGCATGCGGCCCGGCACCGGCGTCAGCGATGCGCACACCGCGGCCGCGTCGGCGAGCGGCACGCCAGCCGCGCGCAACGCACCGATCACGGCCAGCACGTTCGCCGCGTTGTAGTCGCCGATCAGGCCCGTGTGCACGGCCACCGTGTGGGGACCTTCGTTCAGCGTGAACGACAGGCCGCCGGCCTGGTAGTGGATGTGGCGCGCCTGCAGCCGCGCCGCGTGGTGCGCCTGCGCGCTGAAGGTCCACAGGTCGAGGCCGCGGTCGTCGAGCTGGCGCGCGAGCGTGGCGCCCTGCTCGTCGTCGACGTTGATGACCGCCGCGCGCAGCCCCGGCCAGGCGAACAGGCGCGCCTTCGCTTCCCAGTACGCAGCCATGCCGCCGTGGAAGTCGAGGTGGTCGCGCGTGAAGTTCGTGAACATCGCGACGTCGATGCGGGCGCCGGCGAGGCGCTGCTCGACGATGCCGATGGACGACGCCTCCATCGCGCAGGCCTCGAAGCCGGCGTCGACGAAGCGGCGGAACGACGCCTGCAGCGTCACCGGGTCCGGCGTGGTGAGGCCGGTGGAGACCACCACGGCCTGGGGCGCCGCGGCCGACGGCGGTTCGCCGACGCCCAGCGTGCCGATGACCCCGCAGCGGCGGCCGAGCAGGCTCATCGCCTGGGCCACCCACCACGCGCAGGAGGTCTTGCCGTTGGTGCCGGTCACCGCGAACACTTCCAGGTGTTCGCTGGGCCGGCCATGGAAGCGGTGGGCCAGTTCGCCGGTGACGGACTTCAGGTCGGGTACCGCGGCGCACACGGCGCCATCGAGCGCGAACGCATCGGCGCCGTCCGCCTCGACGAGGCACGCCACGGCACCGTTTTTCAGTGCGGACGGCACGAACTGGCGGGCATCGACGCCGTAGCCGGGCCACGCGATGAACGCGTCGCCGCGCTGCACGCGGCGGCTGTCGGTGGCCAGTGCCAGCGCGCCGCGGTCGCGCAGCCAGGCCACGGTGGCATCGAGGTCGCGGAGCAGGGTGAGGCTCGTCATCAGAAGCTCTCCTCCACGGCCGGCAGCGTCTGCGCGACGATCTGCGGCCGCACGTCCAGGTCGGGCTGCACGCCCATCGAACGCAGCGTCTTGCCGACGACCTCGCTGAACACCGGCGCGGCCACGTCGCCGCCGAAGTACTTGCCGTCGGAGGGTTCGTCGACCATCACCGCGACGATGATGCGCGGGTTCTTGATGGGCGACAGGCCCACGAACCACGAGCGGTACTTCTTCTCGGCGTAGCCCTTGCCTTCCTGCTTGTGCGCCGTGCCGGACTTGCCGCCGACCGAGTAGCCGAGCACCTGCGCCTTCGGCGCGGTGCCACCCGGTGCGGCCGCGGTCTGCAGCATCTCGCGCATCTGCGCGGCGGTGTCCTTCGAGATCACGCGCACGCCGGGCACGCGGCCGTCCGGGCCGATGTCGGGGTTCTTCAGCAGCGAGATGGGCAGGATCTCGCCGTCGTGGGCGAACACGGTGTACGACCGCGCGATCTGCAGCAGGCTCGCCGACAGGCCGTAGCCGTAGCTCATGGTGGCTTGCTCGATGGGGCGCCACGTCTTGTACGGACGCAGGCGGCCCGTCACCACGCCGGGGAACTGCACCTGAGGGCGCTGGCCGAAGCCGGCCTGCGTGAAGATCTCCCACATCTCGCGCGGCTGCATCGTCAGCGCGATCTTCGCGGTGCCGATGTTGCTGGACTTCTGGATCACCTCGGCCACCGTCAGGTTGCCGTGCGCGTGCGAGTCGGAGATGGTGGAGCCGTGGATCGTCATGCGGCCCGGGGCCGTCTGGATCACGGTGTTGCGGTTGATGCGGCCGGTGTCCATGGCCAGCGCCACCGTGAACGGCTTCATCGTGGAGCCGGGTTCGAACACGTCGGTCACCGCCCGGTTGCGCAGCTGCGCGCCGGTGAGGTTGCGGCGGTCGTCGGGCTGGTAGCTCGGGTAGTTCGCCAGCGCCAGCACCTGGCCGGTCTGGGCGTCGAGCATCACCACGCTGCCCGCCTTGGCCTTGTGCATCACCACGGCGTCGCGGATGCGCTGGTACGCGAAGGACTGGAACGTGGCGTCGATCGACAACTCGATGTCGCGGCCGTCCACCGGGGCCACCGGCTCGACCATGTCTTCCACGACCCCGCCCAGGCGGTTGCGCACGACGCGGCGCGAGCCCTTGCGGCCCTGCAGCTCGTCCTGGAACGCGAGCTCGATGCCTTCCTGGCCGCGCTCCTCGCTGTTGGTGAAGCCGACGATGTGCGCGGCGGCCTCGCTGTACGGGTAGTCGCGGCGGAACTCCGACTGCATCGACAGGCCCTTGATGCCGAGCGCCATCACGTCCTTCGCGACCTGCTCGTCGAGGTTGCGGCGCAGCCAGACGTAGTTCGGGTTGTCGTCGAGGCGGCCTTCCAGCTCGGACACGGTCATGCCCAGCAGCTTCGCGAGCTGGCGGCGCTGGTCGCGGTCGGCCGAGAACGCCTTCGGCAGCACGGCCAGCGACTTCGACGGCACGCTGGCGGCCAGCAGCTGCCCGTTGCGGTCGATGATGCGCCCGCGGCTGGCGGCGAGCGGCAGCGTGGCCGCATACCGCATCTCGCCCTGCTTCAGGAAGAAGTCGTTGTTGATGATCTGCACGTAGGCCGCGCGGCCCACGAGCGCGACGAAGCCGAGGCCCACGAGGCCGACCAGGAAACGCGAGCGCCACGGCGGCGTCTTCGAGGCGAGCAGCGGGCTCGTCGTGTACATGACGCTGCGCACGCTCGGCTGCGCCTGGCGGGACGTGGTGTTGCCGCGGCTCATCGCGACACCCCCGAGGCCGGCACCGCGGCGTACGTGACGTATTCGGTGACGGCCGGCGTGGCCGTGCGCATCGCGAGCTTGTCGCGCGCGACCCGCTCCACGCGCAGCGGCGTGGCCTGCGACTGCTTCTCGGACTTGAGCCGCTCGTGCTCGATGTCGAGCTTGCGCGCGTCGCTCTGGGCGATGTCGAGCGCCGTGTAGAGGCGGCGCGCGTCGTACGACACCCGCACGAGGTACAGGCAGCTGCCAATGAGCGCGACGAGCAGCACGAGGTTCAGCCGCGTCATGGCGCCACCCCGACGTCGGTGCGTTCGGCCACGCGCATCACGGCCGAGCGGGAACGCGGGTTGGCGTCCACCTCGGCCTCGGACGGCTTCACCCGGCCCAGCGCCTTCAGGCGGCTGGGCTTGGGTTCGGCGAACGGGGCGCGGCGGTCGTAGACCGATTTGCTCTCGTTCGCGATGAAGGTCTTGACGATGCGGTCTTCGAGCGAGTGGAAGCTGATGACGACCAGGCGCCCGCCGGGCGCCAGCAGGTTCATCGCGGCGTTCAGTCCCTGTTCGAGCTCCTCAAGCTCGGCGTTGACGAAAATCCGAAGAGCTTGAAATGTGCGCGTTGCAGGGTTCTGGCCCGCTTCTCGGGTCTTGACCGCACCAGCCACGAGGTTGGAAAGGTCTGTGGTGGTGCGAACAGGACTCCCGCCTTCGCGCCGAGCAACAATCGCCTTTGCAACCGAAACAGCAAACCGTTCTTCCCCATAGTTTTTTATCACCTCCGCGATCTGGCGCTCATCGGCGCGGGCCAGGAAATCCGCGGCGCTTTCGCCCCGCGACGTGTCCATGCGCATGTCCAGCGGCCCGTCGAAACGGAAGCTGAAACCGCGTTCGGGGTTGTCGATCTGCGGGGACGAGACCCCGATGTCGAGCAGGATGCCGTCGACACGTTCCACACCGGCGCTGGCGACGACGTCGGCCATGCGGGCGAACGGGGCGTGATGAATGGAAAAACGCGGGTCATCGACCCGCGTGGTACCCGCACCCGCCGCCGCCACCGCATCGAGGTCCCGGTCGATCGCCAGCAGGCGACCTCCCGGCCCGAGCCGTGACAGCAGCAGCCGCGAGTGGCCGCCGCGCCCGAACGTGCCGTCGACATAGATGCCGTCGGGACGCGTGACGAGGGCGTTCACCGCTTCCTCGAGAAGGACGGTGTGGTGGATGAGCGGATCGGCGGGGGCCATGGAGCGTTCAGCCCGTGAAGTCTTCCAGCGCGTCGGGCATCTCGGATTCGAGGACCTTCGCTTCCTGTTCAGCGTAGGCGGCAGCGTTCCACAACTCCAGCCGCGAACCCATGCCGATGAGCACGACGTCCTTGGTCAGGTTGGCGGCGGCGCGGAGCTCGGGCGAGATCAGCACGCGGGAGGAGGCGTCGATGTCGACGTCCATGGCGCTGCCCATGAACACGCGCTTCCAGCCGTCGGCCTTCATGGGCAGGTCCATCAGCTTGTCGCGGAAGGTGTTCCACACGGGGCGGGGAAAGACGAACAGGCAGCCGCCGGTGCCCTTCGTGATGGTGAGTTGCGGGCCGGCTTCGGCGAGCAGCACATCGCGCTGGCGCGCGGGAACGGTAATCCGTCCCTTGGCGTCCAGCGTCAACGCTGACTGTCCCTGAAACCTAAAATTTGCCACGGAGACCCACTAAAGTGCACTTTCAGGCACTTTATCTGACGGTTTCCCCCACGTCAACGCGATTTGTAAGAAAAAATCAATGAAATCAAGAACTTACAAACGTCTTTGAAACACTTGATCCGCAAAATCAACGACTTGCAATGGGCTCTGAAAGTGTTGGGTTAGAAACAGGGGATGGCGCATTTCTTGATTCACCCCCTTCGAACCGTGAAGAAGGTCCCGAATCGCCGCCGAAACCCGCCGTTCACCGACCTGCGCGGCACCCCGTTCCGATGCCTTCCCCCACCGACGACCCGTTTTGCAGCCTTCCGGTGGCGGACGACCCCACCGATGACCGGGATCGCCGGCTCCGTCGCCCTCCGCGCCGTGGTGGCCGGAGGGCGACGGCCGGCCTCGGGCCCCGATTTTCAGCAGGGTGACGGCCGATGCGGCCATTGGCTCTCTTCCGTGCAACAACGTGTTCCGGGAAACCGTCTTTATCCGGATCGGGGTAAACCCTAAAGTTCGTTCCATGCCAACGCGCAGGAACAACCCCCAGGAGCACACGATGAGCAAGCTGAACCGCACCGCCCTCTTCACCGCCACCGTCGCCATCGCGTCGTTGAGCGCCTTCCTCACCGCCGTGCCCGCCCTGGCGGCCCAGCCGGACGCCTCGACCGTCGCCGCCCGCGCGGAACACGCCGAGCGCATGGCCCTGATCGGCCGCACCCCGCGCTACGATGAAGTGGCCGCCGCCCCGACCTTCGACACCGTGCCGGCCAACGAAGCCGCCCGCCAGCAGGCCTATGTGGAACGCGCCCAGCGCGCCGGCCGCACCGTGCAGTGGGGCGACGTGGCCCCGGCGCCGGTCTCCGCCGACGTGGCGCCCCGCAGCGTGGACGAAGCCATCACCAGCTACAAGGACCGCATGGCCCGCGCCGGCCGCACCGTGCAGTGGAACGAGGTGAACCCGGCCGCCACGGCGCAGGGTCTCGTCACGCGCAGCGTCGATGAAGCGGTGGCCAACGGCGCCACGCCGTCGCGCCTCTGACCGGCTGAAGCGTGAAGAAGGGGGCACCCGCGAAGGCGGGTGCCCCCTTCGTTCGTCCGGCCCTCCCCTGGCTGCAGGAACAGGCAGATCCCCCGGCGGATCCGGCATCCGCGCCCGGCCCCCCGTTCCTACGATGGCCTTCCGCCGCGACGACGCGGCATCCATCGACAAGGAACAATGCACATGGACAACGGAAAGGTCTGGTTCATCACGGGGGCGGCACGCGGCATCGGCGCCGAGATCGCACGGGCCGCGCTCGCGGCCGGCCACACGGTCGTCGCGACGGGGCGGAGTCTGGAGCCGCTGCAGCAGGTGTACCGCGAGTTCGGCGACACGGTGCTGCCGCTGGCCCTCGACGTGGCCGACGAGGCGCAGGCCGAAGCCGCCGTGGCCGCGGCGTTCGAACGTTTCGGCCGCATCGACGTGCTGGTCAACAACGCGGGCTACGGCCTGCTCGGTGCGTTCGAGACGCTCGCCGCGGCCGACATCGAGGCGCAGTTCACCACCAATGTCTTCGGGCTGATGCACGTCACCCGCGCGGCGCTGCCCGGGATGCGGGCGCGGCGATCGGGCCACGTCGTCAACGTGTCCTCGATCGGCGGCGTGACCGGCTTCGAAGGCTCGTCGGTGTACTGCGCCACCAAGTTCGCGGTGACCGGGTTCTCGGAGTCGCTCGCGCTGGAGCTGGCCCCGGCGGGCATCGCCGTCACGGTGGTCGAGCCGGGGTTCATCCGCACCGACTTCCTCGACGGCAGCTCGGTGCGCTACGGCACCCGCGACACGCCGGACGGGGTGTCGACCGAGCGGTCGTACTCGCAGTACAACGGCGAGCAGCCGGGCGACCCGGTGCGCCTGGCCGCGGCCGTGCTGAGCCTGGTGGCGCGCGAGCAGCCGCCGGTGCACTTCCTCGCGGGGTCCGACGCGGTGGAGATCGCCAGCACCGCCGTCGAGAAGCGCCAGCGCGAGCTGACCGCCGACCGGGCGCTGTCGCAGTCGGTGGACGGGCAGTTCTGAGGCTCAGTGCCGGGCGTCGCGCGACGGCGCCACGCCGAACAGCCGGCTGTACTCGCGGCTGAACTGGGACGGGCTCTCGTAGCCCACCCGGTGCCCGGCGCTCGCCACGTCCGCGCCGGAGGACAGCAGCAGCCGGCGCGCTTCCTGCAGGCGCAGCTGCTTCTGGAACTGCAGCGGACTCATCGACGTCACCGCGCGGAAGTGGTGGTGCAGCGACGACGGGCTCATGTGGACGTCGCGCGCGAGGTCGTCGATGCGCAGCGGTTCGGCGAACCGGGCCTTGAGCGACTGAATCACCTTGGCGATGCGGTGCGCATGGCTGCCCACCCGCGCGATCTCGGCGAGGCGACCGCCCTGCTCGCCGCGCAGCAGGCGGTACACCAGCTCCTGCATGGCGAGCGGCGCCAGCATCGGGATGTCGTCGGGCGTGTCGAGCAGGCGCATCAGCCGGATCGCCGCGTCGAGCATGCCGTCGGTGGCCGGGCTCGTGAACAGGCCGCGGGCGGTCGCCGGCGGGCGCCGGGACGGCGTCTGCGGCATCGCCATCACCACCGCCGACACCTCGGCCGGATCGAAGTCCACGCGGAAGCACAGGTACGGCTCGGCCGCGGTCGCATCCGTGACGTGGCCGCTCACGGGCAGGTCGGCGGAAATCACGAGGTAGCGCGACGCGTCGTACGAGTACACCTCGTCGCGCAGCAGCACGCGCTTGGCCCCCTGCGCGACGATGCACAGCGCCGGCTGGTGCACGGCATGGGTCATCTCGTCGCCCGAGAACGACTGGCGGATCACCGAGAGGCGCGGCACCTCCGTGGCGAAGGTGCCGTCGGCAGGCGCCCGGCGATGCAGCAGCCCGGCCAGCTCGGCCACCCGCGGCGAGGGAACGTCGTGCAGGTTCATGGCCCCGCTTCGGCCTCGATGGCCAGGCCCGCGGCGCGCCACGCGTCGATCCCCCCCTGCAGCGGGCGCACGCGCTTGAAGCCGCGCTCCATCAGCTTGCGCGCCACCAGCGCGGCCGAGGCCTCGTTCGGGCAGGCGCAGTAGACGATCACCATCGAGTCGTCCGCGGGGGCCCGCAGGTTCTCCGGCCAGGCATCGTGGTTGAAGACGATGGCTCCCGGGATGCGTCCGTCGTTGCGCGTGATGGCCGAGCGCACGTCGACGACGAGCGGGGTCTCGCCCTTCGCAAGCATGTCGGACAGGGTCTCGACCGAGATGCGGTCCATGCGCAGCTGGGCGTGGAACTGATGGCGGCGCCAGGCCTTCGACGCGATGAAGGCGGCGAGGAAGACGGCGACCAGCACCAGCCCCCACCGGCCCATCTCGCCCAGCACCGTCATCACGTCCTCGATGGCGCTGGCGAACAGCCAGCCGAGCGCGAGCCCGACGCCGGACCACAGCGCCGCGCCGATGCCGTCGAACACGATGAACGGCACGCGGCGCACGCCGGTGGACCCGGCCATCGCCGTGGCCACGCTCGCGAAACCCGGCACGAACTTCGCCACCACGAGCGACGGCGCGCCGAAGCGCGCGAAGATGGATTCGGTCTGGCGCACGCAGCCGTCCTGGGACAGCGACAGCTTGCACAGGCCGCGCAGCACCTGCGTGCCGAAGCGCTTGCCCGCCGCGTACCAGAGCCCGTCGGCGATCAGGCAGGCGAACACGGCGGTGGCCACCAGCGCGACGATGGACTGTTCGCCCCGGGCCGCGGCGGCCCCGGCCACGAGGAACACGGGGTAGGCGGGCACCGGCACGCCGGCCTGCTCCACCAGCACGCAACCGAAGACGAACAGCACACCGTATTGGGTGATCAGGTCGAGCAGCAGCGACACGAGGGGGCTCCGGGGGAATTCAGACCGTGATCTTCGCGCGTTTCGGTGACACGCGCCTCTCTCTTCGGGCTCAACCCTCCGCGTCCGGTGCGGGCGGGGGGTCCGGCAGGAACGGCCAGCCCAGCAGCTCGGCCAGGCGATGAACCACCCAGCGCGCCTCCGGACCGCTGACGCCGGACTCCGGGGTGTCGAGGCCGCGCAGGCAGCGCTCGAGCACGTCGTCCTCGGTCACGCCCAGCTGGAACAGCAGCGTGCGGGCGTGGTCGACGAGGTGGTTGGCGAGGTCCTCGCAGGCCTCGTAGCGGTCGCGCACGACGCGCAGGGGTTCCGTCAGCCGCTGGCGCGCATCGGTGTAGAGCGCGTAGAAGGACGGGGGGACTTCGATCTGGTACTCGTCGGACATGGTCCGCGTTTGTACCTCACCCTTGGGGCCCGGGCCGGAACGTGCGGCCGAGGCCCGCGTCGTAGGCCAGCAGCGCGGTGCGTTCGCGGTTGCCCGTGCCCAGCTTGCGGTAGATGTTGCTGACGTGGTTGCGCACGGTCTTCATGCCGAGGCCGAGCGCCTGGGCGATGGCGGTGTTGTCGCGGCCCTGGGTCAGCAGGTCCACCACCGCGGTCTCGCGCTCGGTGAGCGTCGCGAGCGGCGAGGACGCGTCGGGTTCGTGGGGCAGGAAGCCGCGCACCTCGCGCAGCCACTGCGGCCAGGCGGCTTCGCTCGCCTGCGGCAGGTGGTGCGAGCTGCCGAGCGGCACGAGCCTGGCATCGAACAGGTGCGAGACCAGCCATTCGGCCTCGGCGAGCGGCACCTCGGGATCGCCCGCCGCGTGCAGCAGCAGCGTGGGGCAGCGCACGCGGTCGAGCAACGCGGCCAGGTCGATCGCGTCCTCGATCTTGCGCATGCGTTCGGCCATCGGTGCGGACGTCGCGGCCTCGCGCAGGTCGGCCAGGCCGTCCGTCTCCGCCATCCATGGCGAACGCACGCCCGGACGCACCCACGCGCCATGGAGCACGAGGCGGCTCACTCGCTGTGGATGGCGCGCGGCGAACGCGAGCGCCACGGCGGCGCCATCGGAGATCCCGAGCATCGCGAAGCGCTCCAGGCCGTGGGCCTCGACCACCGCCTCGAGATCGGTGACCCAGTCGGCGAGTGTGGGCGCGGTCACGTCCCAGGCCGAAAGGCCGCAGCCCCGCCGGTCGTGGCGCACGAGCATGTGGTCGCTCGACAGCTCGGCGATGGTGTGGCCCCAGATTGCGCTGGCGGCGTCGAGGTCGAGGTGGCTGAGACCGTTCGACGCCTTCACCAGCGCCGGGCCGTGGCCGGCGACCGCGTGGGCGATGCGCACGCCGTCGGCGGTGCGGCAATGGGCGAGGTGCTGGCGGAACGGGGCAGGACGGCGCGCGGCCGGCGGCGCACCGGCACCTCCGGCGTCCTCCCGGACGAACTCGAGACCCATCGAGGGCTCCGTGCTCACGCGCACGCGCGAGGGCGGAGGGACGAACGGATGGTCATGGCGGTTTCCCCTTCTGTTGTTCGGAACGTCTTCGTCGACGAAGCAGTGTCCCGACAGGGGGTTTCACCGGGGTTTCCGGGAGCGGCCGCCTTGTTTCATTTGTTGTACGCGCCCGTCCGGCGCGCGGGACGGTCAGCCCGCGAGGGCGAAGCGGTCGGCCCGCGCGGCCTCGAGCACCGTGGGCAGGTCGGTCAGCAGCGCGTCGGCCGGGGTGCGTTCGCCGAGCCACACGTTGGGCGTCGAGAACCATTCGGCCAGCGCCCAGGGGTCGCACACGGCGTGCAGTTCGGCCGCCACCTGGCGGGCCTCGGGCCGCAGCGTCATCGAACCCAGTTCGAACTGGAACAGCGGCACCCACACCTCGCCGCGCCAGTCGAAGCCGATGGCCTCGCGCGACACGATCCAGCGCGCCAGCCGCGAGACGTCGCCGCTGCCACGCTGCGCGAGCAGTTCGGCCACCTCGTCGCCACGCGCCAGGCCGCCCGTTTCCCGGAAGGACCTCAGCATCGCCACGAACTGCCGATCGCTGTCGGCATCGCCCGCGGATCGCGAGGCACCTCGCGCCAGCACGGCGGGAGGGATCGGGGCGGACTCGAGGTTCGGGGCGACAAGTGGCATGGCGGCTCCGGTTCAGGAAGTGGGTGACGAACGATACGAACGGCCGCGCGACCCGGGCAGCGGGCGCGATGCCTTCGGGCCGTCGGTGGCCGTGCCCATCCCGTGTAGGACTCGGCTGACAGCACGTCGGGCATTCCGTCCGGTGGCACGCAATCTGCATGTCGTCTTGCATACAAGAATGCACGCACACATTCAGGGCACCCCGATGAGTCACGAACCCAGAACCCTTCCCGAGATCCGCCAAGCCCTGCGCACCGGCACCATCACCGTGCGGACGCTCATGGCCCGCGCGCTCGCGGCCAGCCGCGACGGCGCCCCGCAGGCCTGGATCTCCCGCAAGTGCGACGACGAGCTGTTCGCCCTCGCCGACGCGTGCGACACCCGCCTCGCCGCCGAAGGTTCCGCACTGCTCGACCGACTGCCCCTCTTCGGCGTGCCGTTCGCCGTCAAGGACAACATCGACGTCGCCGGCCTGCCCACCACCGCGGCCTACCGCGGCTGGGACCCGGCCCCCGCCACCACCCACGCCACGACCGTGCAGCGGCTCGCCGACGCCGGTGCCCTTCCCATCGGCAAGACCAACCTCGACCAGTTCGCCACCGGCCTCGTCGGCACCCGCTCGCCGTTCGGCGCTGTGCCCAACGCGTTCGATGCATCGAGGGTCAGCGGCGGCTCGAGCTCCGGCTCCGCCTACGTGGTGGCCACGGGCCAGGTGCCGTTTTCGCTCGGCACGGACACGGCCGGCTCGGGCCGCGTGCCTGCCGGCTTCAACCACATCGTGGGCCTGAAGCCCACGCCCGGCCGCGTGGGCACCGGGGGCGTGATCCCGGCGTGCCGCTCGATCGACTGTGTCTCGGTGTTCGCGCTGACGGCGGACGACGCCGCCGAGGTGCTGGCCGTCATGGAAGGCCCCGACGCACTGGACAGCTACAGCCGCTTCGAACCGGGGCCGGCCCGCTTCGGTGCCGCGCTGCGCGTGGGCGTCCCCGCCGCGCCGGTGTTCACGGGCGACCCGGCCTACGCCGCGCGCTTCGAGGAAGCCATCGCCCACCTGAAGGCGCTGGGCCACACCGTGGTGCCGATCGACTTCTCGCCCCTGCACCGCACCGCCGAGCTGCTGTACGGCGGCCCCTGGGTGGCCGAGCGCCACGCCGCGGTGCAGGCCGAACTCGCCGCGAACCCCGACGCCTTCGACCCCGCCGTGCGTCGGGTGATCGAAGGGGCCACCGCGTTCTCGGCCACCGACACCTTCCGCGGCCTCTACACGCTGCAAGCCGCGCGGCAGGCCACCGCCACCACGTGGACCGGCGTGGACCTGCTGATGACCCCCACCGCGCCGGGCCATCCCGGCATGGCCGACCTCGCCGCCGACCCGATCGGCGCCAACGCGGTGCTCGGCACGTACACCAACTTCGTGAACCTGCTGGGCTGGTGCGCGCTCGCCATGCCGTTCGCGTTCACGCCCGCGGGCCTGCCCTTCGGCGTGACCTTCATCGCCCCCGCGAACGCCGACGCGGCGCTCGCCCGCTTCGGCGACGACTGGCAGCGCAGCCTCGCACTCGACCTGGGTGCCGTCGGCCACCCGCTGCCGCCGGCCGCGCCGGCACGCCGCCCCGCGGCGACACCCGGCCTGCCGCTCGTCGTGGTGGGCGCGCACCTGACCGGCCTGCCGCTCAACGGGCAGCTGACCGAACGGGGGGCGACCTTCGTCGAAGCCACCTTCACCACACCCGACTACCGCCTGTACGCCCTCCCCGGCACCGTGCCGCCCAAGCCCGGGCTGCAGCGCGTGACCGACGGCGGCACCGCCATCGCCGTCGAGGTGTGGGACATGCCGATGGACCAGGTCGGCTCGTTCCTTGCGTTGATTCCCCCGCCGCTCGGCCTGGGCAGCGTGCAGCTCGATGGCGGCCGCTGGGTGCACGGCTTCGTCTCCGAAGCCCACGCCCTGGCCGGCGCCACCGACATCAGCCGCTTCGGCGGCTGGCGCGCCTACCTCGCTTCCCGTTGATCGCTTCTCTCCCTTCCACCCCACCCGCCCGCAGGACCCGCGCATGACCGACACGATCTCCACCCGCCGCCGCCAACTGCTCGCCGCCACCGCGGCCGGTGTCGGCGCCCTCGCCGCCCCCGCCCTCGTGCGCGCCCAGGGCAATCCGAAGATCCGCATCGGCTTCTGGCCGGTGGCCTCGGGGCTGCCGTTCTTCGCCGCCATCGAAAAGGGCTACTTCAAGGAGGCGGGTCTCGACGTCGAGCCGCTCAAGTTCGCGAGCGCACAGCAGGTGATGGAGGCCATGCTGGCGGGCCGCGCCGAGGGCAGCGCCAACGGCACCGCGTCCGCCGCGCTCGCCATCGGCGAACTCGCCCAGCCGGGCCTGCTGAAGATCTTCTGCACGAACCCGACGAACGCGAAGTACGTGCTCGACGAGTTCCTCGTCGCGAAGGACAGCCCCATCAAGTCCATCGCCGAGCTGAAGGGCAAGCGGGTGGCGTCGGGTCCCGGGATCCAGAACGTCACGCTCGCGAAGACGATGCTGGAACGCGCCGGCGCCGGCGCGATGAGCGTGACCGAACTCCCCATCGGCCAGCACGTCGCCGCGCTCGCGGCCGGCCAGGTCGACGCGGTGTACTCCCTCGAACCGAGCGGCACGGTGGGGCGCCTGAACGGCACCACCCGCACGCTCGAGGTGGGTGTGGTCGCGAAGTACATCCTCGGCGACCCGATGGCGCCGTGGCACGGCGGCGCGGCCAGCCTCACGACCGAGTTCATCAAGAAGAACCCGGACGTCGCGAAGAAGTACATCGCCGCCTACACGCGCGGCGTGGAGCTCGTGCGCACGAAGCCGGACGAGGCCCGCCCGTTCCTCAAGGGCTACACCGCCATCGACGGCCCGCTCACCGCCGAGGTGCCGATGTCCTCGTACATGCTCCACAACGAGTTCAAGGCGAGCGACATCGCGTACTTCCAGAAGTTCTACGACCTGTTCTCGGACAAGGGCATCTTCGAGAAGCGCCTGCTGGTCGAACCCCTCCTCTACAAGGGCTGAACGCCATGGCCGAGAGCACTCCCCTCCCCTGGACGCCGCCCGCGTCCACCGCCTCGGTGGCGCCGAAGCGCATCGCCTGGTCGAAGTTCCTCCCGGTCATCGGGCCGCTCGTGCTGTTCGTGATCTGGGACCTCGTCGTGCGGGCCGGCTTCATCAAGGCCATCCTGCTGCCGGCCCCGCTGGCCACGCTCGAGGCGCTGGTCACCGGCATGGCCGGCGGCCCGCTGCTGACCGACTTCCTCGTCACGGTCAGCCGCACGCTGCAGGCCTTCGCGTTCGCGGCGATCGTCGGCGTGCCGCTCGGGGTGGTGCTCGGCAGCAACGAACGCGCGTACCGCAGCGTGGAGTTCCTGATCGACTTCTTCCGCTCCACGCCGTCGTCGGCGCTGATCCCGCTGTTCCTGCTGATCTTCGGCGTGACCGACATCAACAAGATCGCCATCGCGGCCTTCGGCGCGCTGCTGATCGTCGTCTTCAACAGCGCCTACGGCGTGATGAACGCGCGCAAGCAGCGGGTGATGGCGGCCAAGGTGATGGGCGCGTCGAACTGGCAGATCTTCAAGGACGTGCTGATCTGGGAAAGCCTGCAGGCCACCTTCGTGGGCCTGCGCTCGGCGGTGTCGATGGCCCTCGTGATCGTCATCGTGGCCGAGATGTTCATCGGCTCCGACAACGGCCTCGGCCACCGCATCATCGACGCGCAGCAGGTGCTCAACGTGAAGAGCATGTACGCGGCCATCCTGTCGGCCGGCGCACTCGGCTACGCCCTCAACGTGCTGTTCCTCGTGATCGAACGGCGCATCGTCCACTGGAGCGGAAGGTAAGCAGCCATGGAAGTGCTCAACGCCCCCGTCGTGGCCGACGTGCCGCAACGCCCCTTCGTGCCCGGCCCCGCCGGCACGCACATCACCATCCGCGGCCTGACGAAGTACTTCGCCGGCTGGCCGCTCTACGAGAACTTCGACCTCGACATCCCGAAGGGCAAGATCGTCTCGGTGTTCGGGCCGAACGGCTGCGGCAAGTCGACGCTGATCAACATGATCTCCGGCCTGATCCCGATCGACGCGGGCGAGATCCTGTTCGACGGCAAGTCGCTGAAGGACACGAAGATCGGCTACGTGTTCCAGAACTACCGCGAGGCGATGTTCCCGTGGATGCGCACCATCGACAACATCGCCTACCCGCTCAAGCTGGAGGGCCGCTCCAAGGCCGAGGTGGACCGGCGCATGGCCGAGCTGGTGGCGTCCTTCGACGTCAAGTTCGACCTGAACCGCTACCCGTACGAGCTGTCGGGCGGCCAGCAGCAGACCGCGTCGATCATGCGGGCGCTGGCCCCCGGGCCCGAGGTGCTGTTCCTCGACGAACCGTTCTCGGCGCTCGACTTCGAGATGACTCTGTTCATCCGCGAGAAGCTGCAGGAGGTGTTCATGCAGACCGGCACCACGATGGTGCTGGTTTCGCACGATCTGGAGGAGGCCGTGTACCTCGCCGACCAGGTGCTCCTGCTGACCAAGCGCCCCACGAAGGTGGCAGAGATCTTGCACTACGAGGATGCGCGCCCCAGAACGGTGTCCACGCTGTCCGAACCCGCGTTCATCGCGGCGAAGAAGAAGAGCCTGGAGATCTTCCAGCGGGAAGTTCGCCGATGAAGGGCGCGCCGATGACCCCGGTACGAGAACGAGGACCCGCGATGCCCGACCTGCCCCCGCCCGAGACCCTGGACTATGTCCGGGCCTCGGCGCGATTCCTGAACCTGCCGCTCGACGAGGAGCGCATCGCCCGCGTGGCCGTGCACCTCGAGCGCACGCGCCACATGGTGGCCGACCTTCAGGCCCTGCCGCTGGACGTCGACGTGGAACCGGCCGAGATCTACAAGCCGGCACCGTTCCCTCCCGGATCGGACTCATGACCCTCGGACGGACCATCGACATGCAGACCGGACTCGACATCGTGCGCGGCATCCATTCGGGTGCGATGCTGGCCGAGGAAGCCCTGGAACACTGCATCGCCCGCATCGAGGTGACGGACGCCCGCGTCAACGCCTTCACCGACGGCACCTTCGAGCGCGCGCTGCGCGAGGCGAAGGCCATCGACACCCGGCGCGCGCGCGGCGAACCCATGCCGCCGCTGGCCGGCATGCCCTACGCCGTGAAGAACCTGTTCGACGTGGAGGGTGTCACCACCCGCGCCGGCAGCCGGGTGCGCAACGGCGAACCGCCGGCCTCCGCCGACGCGGTGCTGGTGCAGCGGCTGAAGGCGGCCGGTGCCGTGCTGGTGGGCGCGCTCAACATGGACGAGTTCGCCTACGGCTTCACCACCGAGAACAGCCACTACGGCGCGTGCCACAACCCGCGCGACCTGCGCCGCATCGCGGGCGGCTCGTCGGGCGGCTGCGGCGCGGCCGTGGCCGCGGGCCAGGTGCCCATGTCCCTCGGATCGGACACCAACGGCTCCATCCGCGTGCCCTCGTCGCTGTGCGGCGTGTGGGGCCTGAAGCCCACGTTCGGGCGCCTCTCGCGACGCGGCAGCTTCCCGTTCGTCGCGAGCCTCGACCACCTGGGCCCGTTCACCCGCACGGTGGAGGACCTCTCGGCCACGTACGACGCGCTGCAGGGCCCCGATCCGGAAGACCCGGCCTGCCATGCGCGCCACGTGCAGAGCACCTTCGGCCACCTCGACGCCGGCGTGCAGGACCTGCGCATCGGCGTGCTGGGCGGCTACTTCGAGGACAACGCGGGCCCGCTCGCGATGCGCGCCGTGCAGGACGCCGCGCGCGTGCTGGGTGCCACGCCAGGCGTGACCTGGCCGGACGCCGCGCTCGCCCGCGTCGCCGCCTTCGTGGTGAGCGCGAGCGAAGGCGGCGCACTGCACCTGCCCCAGCTGCGCGACCGCGCCGCCGAATTCGAGCCGCTGTCGGTCGACCGCTTCATCGCGGGCGCGCTGCAGCCCGCCGAGTGGTACGTGCGGGCGCAGCGCTTCCGCCGCCGCTACCGCGACGAGGTGCTGGACCTCTTCCGCGACTGGGACGTGCTGCTGGCCCCCGCCACGCCGGTGCCGGCCACGCCCATCGGTGCCGAGCAGTTCGAACTGAACGGCCGCTGGCTGCCCGCGCGGCCGTCGATGGGCCTGCTGACCCAACCCATCTCCTTCGCCGGCTGCCCCGTCGTCGCGGCGCCCCTGTGGCCCGAGGGTGTGCGCGGCCTGCCGATGGGCGTGCAGGTGATCGCCGCCCCGTGGCGCGAGGACCTCGCCCTGCGCGCGGCCCGCGTGCTCGAGGCCAGCGGCCTCGCCCATTCGCCCATCGCCACCTTCTGAATTCCCTCTTCTCCCGATGCAACCCATCAACGATCCCCAGGTGCTGGCCGAGGTCAACGCCGCCTTCGACCGCTACGAGACCGCCCTCGTCACCAACGACGTCGCCGTGCTCGACGAACTCTTCTGGAACAGCCCCCACACGCTGCGCTACGGCGTGGGCGAGAACCTCTACGGCTACGAGGCCATCCAGGCCTTCCGCGCCGGGCGGCCGTCGGCCGGCCTCGAGCGCACGCTGCTGCGCCGGCAGATCACCACCTACGGCACCGACTTCGCGATGGCCAACGTCGAGTTCGAACGCGCGGGCTCCACGCGCATCGGCCGGCAGTCGCAAGCGTGGGTACGCACGCCGGAGGGCTGGCGCGTGGTCTCCGCGCATGTAAGCTTGATGGGATGAAACCGCCGGTCCAGGCCAAGCGTCCGCCCGAACCCAATCCTCGCGACCTCACCCGGTCCGAGGTGGCGTACCGCCGCATCAAGACCGCCATCTTCGACTTCGTGCTGCTGCCCGGCGAGGGTTTCACCGAAAGCGACATGGCCGAACGGCTGGGCATGTCGCGCACGCCGGTGCGCGAGGCGCTGTTCCGCCTCGAACTCGAGTCGTACGTGAAGGTGGCGTTCCGCAGCGGCTGGAGCGTGGCCCCGTTCGACTTCCGCAAGCTGGAAGACCTGTACGACCTGCGCGTGGTGCTCGAATGCAGCGCCATCGACCGGCTCTGCGCCGCCGACCCGATGCCCGACCTGTCCGAGCTGAAGGCCGTGTGGCTGGTGCCCGAACGCGACCGCCTGACCGACACCACCGAGGTCGCCACCCTCGACGAGGCCTTCCACGCCGCACTGGTGCGCGCGGCCGGCAACGCCGAGATGGCCCGGGTGCATGCCGACGTGACCGACGGCATCCGCATCGTGCGCCGGCTCGACTTCACGCAGCCCCCCCGCATCGCCGCCACCTATGACGAACACGCGAAGGTGCTGAAGGCCGTGCTCGCCCGCCGCGCCGACCCCGCGAAACTGCTGCTGCGCACCCACATCGAGGCCAGCAAGGCCGAGGTGCGCAAGATCACCATCCACAAGCTGCACAGCGCCCGTCCGGCCGAGGGCACCCTCTGAGCCGCCGCATCGGCCGGGTCCGGTAACGACAGCATGGCGGGAACCGTGCGATGTGTCACGGAGAGGAACCGTTTCCGCCCGCCTCCGGTGACCTTCGGCCATCGATATTTCACCCGCGCGGCGATATGCTTCACCGACTTCGCCGGAAAGTCGCGCCCTGCCGCGTCCCCAGGAGCCCGCGCTCCACCCGGTACGACACGTCTCCTGGAGAACTCGATGTGGAAACTTGCGCTGCGCGCCCTGGCGCTCGCGGCCCTGCCCGGCGTGGTGTTCGCCGCGTCGCCCGTTGCGACCGTCACCATCGTCGACGGTGATGCGGCGCTGCTCCGCGACACGGCGGCGTTCGGCCTCGCCGAAGGCGTGCGCCTGCAGAAGGACGACATCGTGCACACCGGCGCGAAGGGCCGTTTCGTGCGCCTCGAGTTCGCCAACGGCATCGTCGCCGACCTGGCGCCGGACACCCGGCTGATGCTGTCGCCGAAGGCGGGCAAGTCCACGCCCCAGATCTACCTGCTCACCGGTGCGGTCAAGCTCACCGTGCCGTCCACCTTCCCCGCCGGTGACACCGTGCTCGCCGCCCCGTCGCTCGAACTCTCGGCCGTGGCCAAGGGCGTCGTGCTGTCCACATCGGGCGAGCAGACGGCGCTGTTCACCGAATCGGGCGCCGCCACCGTCGTCGAGCGCCAGGACTTCAAGCCGCAGCAGCCGCTGACGCTCAAGGCCGGCCAGTTCTACGCCCGCACCGGCAACGCGAAGGCGCAGGTCACGGGCCGGCCCACCGGCGCCTTCATCCAGTCGCTGCCGAAGGCCTTCCTCGACACGCTGCCCGCGCGCCTCGACATGTTCAAGGGCCGCGACACGGCCCCGAAGCCCGCGGCCGAACCGTCCTATGCCGACCTGCAGCCGTGGATCGACGCCGAGCCGGTGCTGCGCCCCCTCTTCGTGACCCGCTGGCGCACCCTCGCCAAGCGGCCCGACATCCGTGCCGGCCTCGTCGCCGACATGGCCGCCCACCCCGAGTGGGACCGCACGCTGTTCCCCGAGAAGTACCGTCCCAAGCCGCCAGCATCGGCAGTCCGCTGACTGCCGCTCCTCCATCGCCTGCCAGCCGCCCAAGCCCCATGAAACTGCTCCTCAAATTCAACCTGGTGTTCCTGCTCGTGTTCGTGCTCGGCCTGGCCGCGTCCGGCACCATCGCGCGCAAGCTGCTGCAGGACGGCGCCCACGAGGAAGTGCTCGACCGCGCCCGGCTGCTGATGGAAAACGCGATGGCCGTCAGCTCGTACACGGCCAACCAGGTGGCCCCGCTGCTCGAGACGCAGATGAAGTACACGTTCCTGCCGCAGTCGGTGCCGGCCTACTCGTCCACCGAGGTGCTCAACGCGCTGCGCAAGGCCCACCCCGAGTACGCGTACAAGGCGGCCATGCTGAACCCCACGAACCCGCGCGACCGCGCCCAGGACTGGGAAGAGGACGTGATCATGCAGTTCAAGCAGGACCCGGAGCGCACCGAGTTCATCGGCCAGCGCGACACGCCGTCCGGCCGCTCGCTCTACATCGCCCGCCCCATCAAGCTGACGAACCCGAACTGCCTGCGCTGCCACAGCACGGTGGACGCCGCCCCGGCCCCACTGGTCGAGAAGTACGGCCCGGCCAACGGCTTCGGCTGGGTGCTCAACGAGCCGCTCGGCGCGCAGGTGGTGTCCGTGCCGATGTCCGTGCCGCTGCAGCGCGCCGACCGCGCCTTCGTCGTGGTGATGGGCCTGCTGGCCGCGGTGTTCCTCGCCATCGGCGTGGCGCTCAACCTGATGCTGTGGCAGCTCGTGATCCGGCCGGTGAGCCACCTGTCGAAGCTCGCCGACCGCGTGAGCCTGGGCGAACTCGACGCCCCCGAGTTCAAGGCACGCTCGCGTGATGAAATTGGCGTGTTGTCCGAATCGTTCGCCCGCATGCGCAAGAGCCTCGTCCATGCGATGAAAATGCTGGACACCTGATCCTTGGCACAACCCCCTGGCTAGACGGCGTCGATGAAACACCCCGAAAAACTCGGCAAGTACCCGATCACCGGCGTGCTCGGCGAAGGGGCCATGGGCGTCGTCTACAAGGGCTACGACCCGATCATCCAGCGGCCGGTGGCCATCAAGACGATCCACAAGCAGCTGATCGGCGACGACCCGTCGGGCACCTCGGCCACGGCACGCTTCCGCAACGAAGCCCAGGCCGTGGGCCGCCTGCTGCACCCCGGCATCGTCGCCATCTACGAATACGGCGAGGACGACAACACCGCCTTCATCGCGATGGAGCTGGTGCAGGGCCGCACGCTGTCGCAGATCCTCGATGCGAACCCGGTGCTGCCCGAGCCCGACGTGCTGCGCATCATGGACCAGCTGCTGGCCGCGCTGGACGTCGCCCACCACCATGGCGTGTGGCACCGCGACATCAAGCCCGCCAACATCCTGATCACCTCCACCGGCCAGCTGAAGATCACCGACTTCGGCATCGCGCGCATCGAGTCGGTGGCGCTGACCCAGGTCACCTCCACCATCGGCACGCCGGGCTACATGGCGCCCGAGCAGTACCGCGGCGACCAGGTGGACCACCGCGTCGACCTCTTCGCCGCCGGCGTGCTGCTGTACCGCATGCTCGCCGGCGAGCAGCCCTTCCGCGGGTCGGTCGAATCGGTGATGTACCAGATCCTCCACAAGGACCCCACGCCGCCCAGCCAGATGCTCGGCACGATGCGGCCGGTGTTCTACGACACCATCGTCGCCAAGGCCCTCGCGAAGGACAAGCTCGCCCGCTTCGAGAGCGCCGCGCAGTTCCGCTCCGCGCTCGAGAAGCGCGTGCAGGCCATTCCCGAGGCCGAGGCGCAGACCACGGTCATCGTCGTGCACGGCCAGGCCTCGTCGGCCTACGCCGGCAGCCCGTCGTCCGGCGAGATGGCCACGATGCCCGTGCCGGCGCTGCATTCCGCCACCGTGCCGCCCGGCTGGAACGCCGACGAGCTGGCCCGCGTCGAGCAGACCCTCGCCGGTTTCGTCGGCCCGGTCGCCAAGGTGCTGGTGCGCATGGCCGCCAAGACCGCGGGCGACCTGAACGCGCTGACCAGCGCCCTCACCACCCACCTGCCCGACGAACGCGACCGGCAGACCTTCCTGACGAAGATCGCCACGTCGGGTGTGCAGCGCACGCACGCCTCCACCGGCGGAGCCACCGTGCGCACGGGCCCCACGCCCACCCCGAAGCCCGCCACCGTGGGCGGCACGCAGGGCCAGCCCGTGGCCCCGGACGACGTGGCCCACGGCTTGAAGGTGCTCACGAGCCACATCGGCCCCATCGCGGCCATCGTGGTCAAGAAGGCCTCGGCCAAGGCGCCCACGCAGGAACAGTTCTTCCAGATGCTCGCCGAACACGCGAGCGAGGGCGCAGAGCGGGACCAGCTGCTCAAGGCCCTGCGGCGCAAGACCGCCTAGGGTTCGTGCGTCGACCCGTTCTCCGACGGGCGCTCGAGGTTCGGGAAGATCAGCGGCAGCAGGAACAGGATGAACAGCGCGAGCAGCGTCGCCAGGATGGCGGTCACCTCGCGCCCGAGCCCGGCCGCCACGCCGATCGCCGCGGTGAACCAGATGCCGGCCGCCGTGGTGAGTCCCTTCACGTGCGACGTGCTGTCGCCCTTCCAGATCGTGCCTGCACCGAGGAAACCGATGCCGGCCACGAGGCCCTGGATCACCCGGGTCATGTCGGCCGGCTGCACGCCGGACTGGAACGGCACCAGCACGAACAGCGCCGAGCCACTCGCCACGAGCATGTGCGTGCGCACGCCCGCCGACTTGCCCTTCTGCCCGCGCTCGTAGCCCAGCAGCGCCCCCAGCAACGCGGCCAGCAGCAGCCGCACCACGAGGCGCGTGAGCCCTTCGAGGTCGGGGATGTCGGAGAACTCGGCCACCAGCGTGTCGGTGACGGCATTCCAGCCTGAGGCCATCGTGGGGTGCTCCCGGGTCGGTTGTCGGATGCGGCCGATCATGCCGCATGCCTGTGGCCAAGTCCCTCATCGGGGAATGACAACCCCTAGCGGACGGGGTTTGGTGTCGCAGGGTTTCAGTTGTTTCCCAGGGCAAATGCTGCGCCGCAGCGCGAGTTTCACCCGTAGGATCCGCAGCGCCGTTCGGTGAGGGTCACGAGCCTGCAAGTCACTGAATTCAAAGGAAATTTCCCGACACGATCATTTCCGAAACACGGCTGCCGAATCCCTATCAATAAATCGAGACAAGGAATATCCCATGAAGAATACCTGGATGGTTTCCGCATTTGCCGCCGCCGCCGTCACGCTGGGTTCCAGTGCCGCCTTCGCGGCGGCACAGGGCTCCGCCGCCGAGGCGAAGTCGATGCTCCAGAAGGCCGTCGTCGCCCTGAAGGCCGACAAGGCCAAGGCCCTCAGCCAGTTCACCAAGGGCGAGAACGGCTTCCGCGACCGCGACCTGTACCCGTTCTGCGGCGGCGCCGACGGCACGTTCACCGCCCACCCCACGCTCACGGGCAAGAGCATGAAGGACCTGAAGGGCAGCGACGGCGAACCCGTCGGCACGCGCCTGTACGACTCGGCCAAGGAAGGCGAGATCAGCGAGGTGGAATACGTGTGGCCGAAGCCGGGCGCTTCGGCGCCGTCGCCGAAGGTGAGCTACGTCACCAAGGTGGGTGACCAGGTGTGTGCGGTCGGGTACTACAAGTGACCGCCCGGGAGCGCGGTCATCCCGGCGAACGCCGGGATCCACTGCGGCCGTGACGCACCGGCGTGACGGTGGGCCCCGGCGTCTGCCGGGGTGACCGCCGTCACGGCATGTCCGCCAGCTTCATCGTCCACCCCACGATGCCGCCCTGCGCCCGGATCATCGCCAACGCCGAGTCCTTGAACTCGGGGAAGTAGGAGCCCGTGGCCTCCTCGACGATCGCGCACTCGAAGCCCCGATCGTTGGCCTCGCGCATCGTCGTCTGCACGCACACCTCGGTGGTCACGCCACCGAAGATCAGGTGCGTGATGTGGCGGGCCTTCAACTCGTCCTCCAGCACCGTCGCGTAGAAGGCGCCCTTGCCCGGTTTCGCGATCACGAGGTCCCCTGGTGCGGGGGCCAGCGCCGGCACGAAGTCCGCGCCCGGTTCCCCGTCGATCAGGATGCGGCCCATCACACCCGGGTCGCCGATGCGCAGCGACGGCTTGCCACGGCGCAGCTTGGCGGGCGGGCAGTCCGACAGGTCGGGGCGGTGGCATTCCTTCGTGTGGATGACCCAGATGCCCAACGCGCGGCACCACGCCACGAGGGCGGCCGCGGCGTCCACCACGGGCGCCAGCAGCGACACGTCGTTGCCCAGCGTGGCGCCGAAGCCGCCGGGTTCGATGAAGTCGCGCTGCATGTCGATCATCACGAGCGCGGTGCGGCGCGGGTCGAAGCGGAAGGGGTCCGGCTGCGCGGGGATCGTGATCATCGGGTCGTTCCAGTCGTTGTTCAATGCGCCGTGCCACCCATGAACGCGCCCAGCGCGTTGCGGTCGGCCGTCACGGCATCGGTCTCGTGCACCACGCGCCCCTCGCTCATCACGGCGATGCGGTCGGACAGGGTCATCAGCTCGTCGAGGTCCTCGCTGATCAGCAGCACGGCCCCGCCACGGTTGCGCACGTCCATCAGCCGCTGGTGGATCTCGGCGACGGCAGCGAAGTCGAGGCCGAACACCGGGTTCGAGACGATCAGCACGTCGGCATCGTCGCTCAGCTCACGCGCCAGCACCGCGCGCTGCACGTTGCCGCCGCTCAACGACCGGATGGGGGCCTGCTCGCCCTGCGTCTTGACGCCGAAGGTGTGGATCAGCGCGCGGGCGCGCTCGCGCAGGAAGCGGCCGCGCAGCCAGCCCGCGCGCACCACCGGCGCCTCGTCGAAGCGCCGCAGGCCGATGTTCGCGGCCACGCTCATCTCGCCCACGCACGCGTTGCGCAGCGGCTCCTCGGGCAGGCTGCGCACCTTCAGGCGCTGGTTCTGGGCGCGGGTGGCGCGGAAGCGCTCCTCGCCCACCCACACCTCGCCCGACACGCGCCGGCGCTGGCCCACGAGCGATTCGGCGAACTCGCGCTGCCCGTTGCCGGACACGCCGGCGATGCCGACGATCTCGCCGGCGTGCACCGCGATGTCGAGACCGTCGACGGCCCGTTCGCCCCGGTCGCCGTCGACCACGAGCGACGTCACCCGCAGGCGCGGCGCGCCGCGGGGCTTGCCCGATCGCTCGGGGGGCGCGAACTCGGTGCGGGCCTCGTCGGCCCCGCCCACCATCTCGACGGCCAGCTGCTGCGGATCGGTCTCGGCCACGCGATGCGCGGCCACGAGCCGGCCCTTGCGCAACACGCTCACGTCGTCGGCGTAGGCGCTGACCTCGCGGAACTTGTGCGTGATCATCACGATGCTGCACTCGCCCGCGTGCGCGCGGTCGCGCAGCAGGCCCAGCACCTCGTCGGCCTCCTGCGGCGTCAGCACCGACGTGGGTTCGTCGAGGATCAGCAGGCGCGGCTTCAGCAGCAGCTGCTTCAGGATCTCGAGCTTCTGCTTCTGCCCGGCCGACAGGTCCTGCGGGGTGGCGTCGAGGTCGAGGCGGAACGGCGTGGTGGCGAGGAAGGCCGTGAGTTCGGCACGCACCGCCTTCCAGTCGATCACCGCGGGCAGCTTGCCGCGCGCGAGCAGCAGGTTCTCGGCCACGGTCATGCCGGGCACCACGGTGAAGTGCTGGTACACCATGCCGATGCCCAGCTCGCGCGCGACCACGGGCGTCGAGATGTCGCGCTCGCGGCCGTCGATCAGCACGGCGCCGTGTTCGGCGCGCTGGTAGCCCACCACACACTTCACCAGCGTGCTCTTGCCGGCGCCGTTTTCACCCAGCAGCGCGTGCACCGTGCCCGGCCGCACGTGCAGCGAGACGCCGTCGAGCGCGGTGAACGCACCGAAGCGTTTGGTCAGCTCGAACGTGTCGAGCGCCAGCGCACCGGTGGGGCGCGGCACCGGGTCGAGCGGGGCCGTCATGCGAGACCCTCGATGATCGAGGCGGCATCCGACACCGCGCCGAACACCCCGCCCTGCATCGTCACCATCTTCAGCGCCGCCGCGTGGTTGCCCGCGTCGGTGGCGGCGGTGCAGTCGGAGACGATCAGGCATTCGTAGCCGCGGTCGTTCGCGTCGCGCATCGTCGTGTGCACGCACACGTCCGTCGTGATGCCGGTGAGGATCAGGTTGCGGATGCCCAGCGTCTTCAGCACCAACTCGAAGTTGGTCGCGTAGAACGAGCCCTTGCCGGGTTTGTCGATCACCGGTTCGCCGGGCAGCGGGGCCAGTTCCGGGATGATCTCCCAGCCCGGCTCGCCGATCGTCAGGATGCGGCCGCACGGCCCCACGTCACCGATGCCGATGCCGTTCGTGCCGATCTGTCGCGAGCGCCAGCGCTTGTTGGCCGGCAGGTCCGAGAGGTCGGGCTTGTGGCCTTCGCGCGTGTGGATGACGGGGTAGCCCTTCGCGCGCATCGCGGCGAGCAGGCGCTTCAGCGGCTCGATGGGCGCACGGGTCAGCGAGATGTCGTAGCCCATCTTGTCGACGTACCCTCCCGGGCCGCAGAAGTCGACCTGCATGTCGATGATGACCAGGGCCGTGTCCTGCGGGGACATCCGGCCGTCGAACGGCCAGCGGTACGGTTCGGCGGCGATGTAGCGTTCCATGTCAGTCGGCCTTGCGCGAGTCGGGGACGAGGGGGTGGGCCTGCGGACCGGCGTACGCGCGCGTGGGCGCATCGAAGCCGCACGAGGTGCCGTCGGTCACGTCGACGGACCATGGCAGGCGGTAGCGGCCGGCGGCCATGTCCTTCATGAAGGTGTACGGGCAGTCCTGGGCGCCACCTTTCACGGCGACGTAGCCGCGGTGGTAGAGCTGGTAGATGTTGTTCTCGACGCCCCAGCCCTGGCGAGCCTCGCGCACGAGGTCGGGCCGCAGCTCGCACGTGATGATCTCGTCGGGTCGGCCGCCGCCCTCGACCATCACGGTGCCGTCGAAGCTGCAGAACATGCCCTCGCCCATCGAGTCGAAGGTGCCGTCGCTGCCGCACAGGCACACGCTGGCGGTGTACGCGAGGTTGCAGAACGCGTTGGCCTGGTTCGTCACCTTCCACGCGTGGCGGATGGGCGCGGTGTAGCCGGCGGTGCGCAGGATGATCTCGGCGCCCTTGTAGGCGGCCTCGCGCGCCATCTCGGGGAACATGCCGTCGTGGCAGATGATCAGCGCGAGCTTGCTGCCGTTCGGGCCGTCGCACACCGGCACGCCCACGTTGCCGGGCTCCCACGGCTCCACCGGCACCCATGGGTGCAGCTTGCGGTAGTACAGGCGGATGTGGCCGGTGTCGTCGACGATCAGACCGCTGTTGTACGGGTTGCCGTGCGGGTTCGCCTCCATGATCGAGAAACAGCCCCAGATGCGGTACTCGCGGCAGGCGTCGCGCAGCGCGGTCACCTCGGGGCCGTCGAGCGCGCACATGATCTCCGGCGAAGTGTCCATCGACAGGCCGTGCAGCGCGTACTCGGGGAACACGACGAGGTCCATCGTGCCCTGGTTGCGCCGGGCCTTGCCCACGAGTTCGCACACGCGCGCCGTCTGCGCCGTGAGGTCGGCCTTCGTCTTCACCGACGGCAGCTGCAGCTGCACGAGGCCCACCACCACGCCCTGCTTCGACTTGTTCAATCCCCCGAGGCCACTCATGCACTGCTCCTTGTCACCGTGTCACGCCCAGTTCGGCCGGCATGCCCTTGACGCTGCGCGAGGGGGAGCAGGTCCACACCAGGATCGCCAGCGTCAGCACGTACGGCACCGCATTGAAAAGGTAGTAGCCGCTGCTGATCCCGACCGACTGCAGCGCCGGTCCGAGTGCACCGGCGCCGCCGAACAGCAGCGCGGCCCACAGGCAGCGCCACGGGTTCCAGCGCGCGAAGATCACGAGGGCCACCGCGATCAGGCCCTGCCCACTCGACAGGCCCTCGTTCCAGCTGCCGGGGTAGTACAGCGACAGCGAGGCGCCGCCCAGCCCCGCGATGAACCCGCCGGCCACCGTGGCGGCCGTGCGGATCGTGTTGACGGAATACCCGAGCGCCCGCGTGGCGTCGGTGGAGTCGCCCGCCATGCGCAGCACGAGGCCGATGCGGGTCGAGCGGAAGCCCCACGCCATCAGCGCGGCGATGGCCACGCCGATCGGGAACAGCGCGTTGACCTGCAGCGCCGAGCGCACCTGGGCGGACGAACTCCAGTCGCCGAGCGGCAGCGGCGGGATCTGCGGCGCCTGCGGCTGGATCAGCGGCTTGCCGAGGTAGAACGCGAGGCCGCTGCCGAGCAGCATCAGCGCGATGCCGGTGGCCACGTCATTCACGCGCGGCAGCGAACACACGAGCCCGTGCAGCAGCGCGAGCAGCGCACCGCTGCAGCCGGCGATCAGCACGCCGGCCCACACGTTGCCGGTGAGGTACGCACCGCCGAAGCCGGCCATGGCCGACAGCACCAGCACCCCTTCGAGGCCCAGGTTGATGCGCCCGGCCTTTTCGGTGAGGCACTCGCCGAGGCTCACCATCAGGAACGGCGTGCCCACCCGGATCGCGCCGCCGAGCACGGCGATCAAGACATTGAAGACGAGGTCGGCGGTCATGCGTTGGCCTTGATCACGGTGTTGGGCGCCACCTTGGGCACGACAGGCCGCTTCGGGAACCACGAACGGCCACGGAGCGCCTCGCTCGCGAGGATCAGCAGGAACGCGAAGCCCTGCAGCACCATCACCGACGCGTCGGGCACGTCCATGCGCCGCTGCAGCAGGCTGCCCGCCGCGCCGAAGCCGCCGAACAGGATCGCGACGGGAATCACGGCCCACGGGTTCTGCCGCGCGACGAACGCGACGAGGATGCCGGTGTAGCCGAGCCCCGCGATCAGCGAGGCGTTGGCGTTCGTGTGCACGGCCGCGACCTCGATGCCGCCGGCGAGACCGGCACACGCGCCACCCACGGCGCAGGCAGCGATCACGATGCGGTGGCCCGGCAGGCCCACGATCAGCGCGGCGCGCACGTTGCCGCCCACCACGCGGGTGGCGAAGCCGGATGCGGTGAAGAAGAGCCAGGTGCCGAGCAGCAGGCACGCGGCGATGCCGAAGACGAGGCCCCAGTGGATGTCGGAGCCGGCGATGGTGCCGATGCGGATGCCCTCGCTGAGCGACAGCGTGGACGGCTTGTTGAGGCTGGCCGGGTCGCGCATCGGGCCCTCCACCGCGTGCTTGAACAGCGACACCGCGGTGTACGAGAGCAGCAGGCTGCTGATGGTCTCGTTGACGCCGCGGTACTGGCGCAGCACGCCGGCAAGCGCCACCCAGGCCGCGCCCGCCACCGCGGCGGCGGCGAGCACGATGGCCGTGCCCACGCCGTTGTCGGGCAGCGTGAACGCGTACGGCACCGCGGCGCACGCGAGGCCGCCCAGCACCAGCGCGCCCTCGCCACCGATCACGACGAGGCCTGCGCGCGCGGGGATCGCCACGCACAGCGCCGTGAGCATCAGCGGCGCGGCGCGCTGCAGGGTGTTCTGCCAGGAGAACCAGTCGCCGAACGCGCCCTTGAAGAGCAGCGTCCAGGCCTCCACCGGGCTCTTTCCGCCAAACCAGATGAAGAGGCCGAACAGCAGCAGCGCGCCGGCCATCGCGGCGATGGGCAGCACCACCGAATCGATGGCGTTGCGCTGGGAGGGCGACAGGGCCATGGTGGCGTCCCTTCGGTCAGACCTTGCCCACCACGCCTTCGACGAGGTAGTTCATGCCCTCGAGCGCGATGTCGGTCTGCTTGTACGCCTTGCCCGCGGGCACGACGACCTTGCCCGTGTTGTCCTTGACCGGGCCGGTGAAGATGTCGAAGGTGCCGGCGATCATCTTGGCCTTCATCTCGTCGGCTTGCTTGCGTGCCGGCGCAGACACCGTGGGGCCGTAGGCCGACGGCTTCACGAAACCTTCCTTCAGGCCGCCGCGCACGAAGTTCGGGTGCGGCTTGCCGCTGCGGGCGGCGTCGATCATCGTGGTGTACGCGGTGATCCAGTTCCACTCGGCACCGGTGAGGTAGGCGTTCGGGGCCAGCTTGGCCTGGCTCGCGTGGTAGCCGCACACCATCTTGCCGCGCTTGGCCGCGGTCTCGACGATGACCTTCGGGCCGTCCACGTGCATCGTGAAGACGTCCACGCCCTGGTCGGCCAGGCCGTTGGTGGCCTCGGCTTCCTTGACCGGCATGGACCAGTCGCCCGTGAAGATCACCGTGGTGGTGATGGACGGGTCGACGGAGCGTGCACCCATCGTGAACGCGTTGATGTTGCGCAGCACCTGCGGGATCGGCTTGGCGGCGATGAACCCGAGCTTCTTGCTCTTGGTCATGTGGCCGGCCACGACGCCGTTGAGGTACTGGCACTCGTCGATGTAGCCGAAGTAGCTGCCCGTGTTCTTCGGGTGCTTTCCTTCGGTCCACAGGCCGCCGCAGTGGGCGAAGCGCACGTTGGGGTTCTTGCCGGCGACGGCGAGGGTGTGCGGGTCGAAGTAGCCGTACGAGGTGGGGAACAGCAGCGACGCACCGTCCTGCGAGATCATGCCCTGCATCGCCTTCTGCACGGCGTTGGTCTCGGGCACGTTCTCCTCCTCGACGATCTTCACGCCGGGCATCTTCTTCACCAGGGCGGCGGCCTCGGCCTGCGCCTGGTTGTAGCCGTAGTCGTCCTTCGGGCCCACGTAGATGAAGCCCACGGAGACGGGCGCCTGGGCGCGCGCCGCGCCCAGCCCGCCGAGGGCCAGCGAGGCCCCGACTGCGCCCTTGAGAACCTCCCGCCGATCGAAAACGTGCCGTGCCATCTTTCACTCCTGTGTGCGTTTGCTGGGGCGCCGGGTTTGGACACCTTCTTGTATACATGCAACGCCTGTGCCAGCCTTTCGGCACCAGCACGGGGCGATCCGCCCAATGTCCATGCGGTGTTTGCGCGTTCTGGAGACCTCGGGGCAGAATGCGCCCATGGACATCTTGATCGAATCAGAACGCCGCCGATCCCAGCTCGATTTCGTGGCCTCCGGCCGCGACGTGGAGGTGGGCGATGCCCGCGAGTGCCCGCTGCCCGTCGAGGAGCTGCGCACGCTCGACGGGCACCACCCCGCCGTGCGGGCGGTGTTCGACGGCGGCCTCACGGCGGTCGTCTACAAGGTTCATGCCAGCGGTCGGGACTGGGCGGTGAAGCGGGCGCGCACGCCGTGCCTCGTCCAGGGCCCGGACGGTCAGACCTCGTTCCTGAACGAGCTGCAGCGCCGCGCCGAACTCGCGGCGCTGAAGGCGCAGCCCGGCGGCCGGGCGCGGTTCGCCGGCATCGTGGACACGGTGTACGGCAGCCTGCGCCACGGGATCATCGTGTCGCCGTGGATCGACGGCGAACTGCTGCGCACCTGGGACGAGCGCCGGCTGCGCCAGGTGTTCGACACGGGCCGCGAACTGGTGCGCGCCGGCTTCTTCGAATGGGACTTCTGCCCCGGCAACCTGATGGACGACGGCCGCCAGGTGTGGCTCTTCGACTTCGGCTACATGTACCGCTTCGACCCGCTGTGCCAGTTCAACAGCGCGGGCGACGGCTCGGCCGCGCCGCAGTGCCACCTCGCCGAACGCATCGAGTCGCGCCACGCGTTCGGCGCCTGGCTCGACCTGCCGGAGGCCGAGGCCCTGGAAGCGTTCCGCCGGGAGAAGACGATCGCGCTCGCCACGTACCACCGTCTGCGCGAGGAACTGGCGGTCGACGGCGCCACCACCACCGTGCTCGGCTGGCTCGACGCCATCACCGCCACCTGGCAGGCCGGATTGGCCGGAGACCTGCGGGCCCTGTGGCTGTGCGAGGGTTGGCGCTCGCACACCATCGACCTCGAGGACGATCTGCACGGCCAGACCTGCACGCCCAATACGCTGCGCCGGGTCGACTGGCTGCTCGACGCACTGCGGGCAAACCACGCCCTGCTGGCGGCGCGCGGCGCCCTGCTGGGCGACGATGCGGGCCAGCCGGCCGACGCGCTGCTGGCGCGCTACGCGGCCAAGCGCCGCGAGGCGGAGGGGTACCAGGTGCGCCGGGCGGCCTGACTCACCAGTTGACCTCGCGCTCCGGCGTGGCCGTGATGCGGTGTACCGTGAGGTCGGCGCCCTCGTATTCCTCTTCCTGCGTGAGCCGCAGGCCCATCACGACCTTCAGCAGGCCGTAGACCGCGAACCCGGTGGCCAGCGCCCAGGCCACGCCCGTGACGGTGCCGATCAGCTGCGAGAGGAAGCTCACGCCGCCCCGGCCACCCAGTGCCGTGCCGCCGAAGATGCCGGCCGCGATGCCGCCCCAGGCGCCGCACAGGCCGTGCAGCGGCCACACGCCCAGCACGTCGTCGATCTTCCACTTGTTCTGGGTCCAGGTGAACATCACGACGAAGATGGCTCCGGCCACACCGCCGGCCGCCAGCGCGCCCACCGGGTGCATCAGGTCCGAGCCCGCGCACACCGCCACCAGGCCGGCCAGCGGGCCGTTGTACGCGAAGCCGGGGTCGTTGCGGCCCAGCAGCACCGCCACCAGCGTGCCGCCCACCATCGCCATCAGCGAGTTGACGGCGACGAGGCCCGAGATCTTGTCGATGGTCTGCGCGCTCATCACGTTGAACCCGAACCAGCCCACCGCCAGCACCCAGGCGCCCAGCGCGAGGAACGGGATGCTCGACGGCGGGTGGGCCGACACCGCACCGTCCTTGCGGTAGCGGTTGCTGCGCGCGCCCAGCAGCAGCACGGCCGGCAGCGCCAGCCACCCGCCCACGGCGTGCACCACCACCGACCCGGCGAAGTCGTGGAACTCGGCGCCCGCGACGGACTTGATCCAGCCCTGGAAGCCATGGTTGCCGTTCCACACGAGGCCTTCGAAGAACGGGTAGACGAGGCCCACGATGATCGCGGTGGCGATCAGCTGCGGATGGAACTTCGCCCGCTCGGCGATGCCGCCCGAGATGATCGCGGGGATGGCCGCCGCGAAGGTCAGCAGGAAGAAGAACTTGACCAGGTCGTAGCCGTTGCGCTGCGCGAGCGTCTCGGCGCCGCTGAAGAACTGCACGCCGTAGGCCACGGTGTAGCCGACGAGGAAGTACGCGAGGGTCGACACGCTGAAGTCCACCAGGATCTTCACCAGCGCATTGACCTGGTTCTTCTTGCGGACCGTGCCGAGTTCGAGGAACGCGAAGCCCGCGTGCATCGCCAGCACCAGAATGGCGCCGAGCAGGATGAACAGCGCGTCGGTGCCTTGTTTGAGTTGCTCCATCGTGGGTTCCTGAGAGGGGGACAACGCGCCCCTCACCGGCGATCAATGCACGATGTTGGTGATGTGGCGCAAAAAAGCACCATCGGAAAGCATAATCTGTGCCTTGTTGGGGCGCGCTGGCGCACCCCGGATCGCACTCGTTTGGCGCAGATTCAGCCCCACCCAGCACCCGATCGGTGCAATCGGCTCAGCGCGGTCCCTTGATGAGGCGGTCGGCGACGTCCTGAACCGGCCGGGCGTTCATCGGGTACAGCCGGCTGAAGATGGCCAGCTGGTCGGACGACACCGCCACCGGGCTCTTCATCACCATCCACAGCACCCCCTCCTTGCACGGCGGCGTGGTCATGGAGCCCATGTAGGTGTAGTAGCGGCGGTCGGACGGCAGCAGCGCGGACAGGTCGATGCCGGTGCGCGCCGGCAGTTCCTCGCCGCGCTCCAGTGGCAGGTTGTTCCAGACGGTCTGGATCACCGGTTGCTCGGCGCCGCGGTCGAGCAGCACCGCCACGACGGCGATGCGGCCCTCGGCGTCCTTGTGGATCAGGTGGACGCCCATGTCGAACACCCGGCCGTTGATGCGCTCCTCGGCCGGGCGGCGGAACTCCATCCGTTCGAGCACGTAGCGCCGCCCCATCACCTCGATGCTGTTGCCAGTGCCCACGTTGACCTGCACGGTGCGCCCGGTGTCGATCACCGAGAAACCGCTGGACTGGTATTCGAAGCCGATGGGGTCGAGCACCACGCCGATGCCGTCGCGGATGTCGATGGGGCTCTGGCGCGAGCCCTTGCCGCACAGCGCGTACTCGGGACGCAGGCGCGACCAGTGGTCGGGGCCGGTGTCACCCTCGTAGGACCACGCGGTGGACTTCGGCGCACCGGCAGGCTTGCGACCGCCAGCGCCGCCACTCGACGGGCTGCGGCGCGCGCCCGGGGCGTCGGGCGACACCACGGCGACCCGCACCACGTCGGCATTGCTGTCGGATGCCACGCGGGTGCCAAGCTTCTCGGACAGCCGCTCGCGCAGCCGGTCCATCGGATCTTCGGAGCCCGAGGCCATGCCGGCGCCCTTCTGGCGCGACAGGTCACCCGGCGTGGCTTCACGCCCGGGGACCGGGTTCTTGAACTGGGCGGGCTTGCCGGGCGATGTCTTGATGCCCGTGTCCACGGCGTGGGCGAAGGGCACGGCGCACAACAGGCCGGTCGACAGCAGCAGCGCCGGCAGCCGGCGGAACGGAACGGACATCGGTTTCTCCATGGGGCGCCCAGGACACACGGCGGGCCCCCACCGCGATATCGGCAGACCGGACCCGTCCCTTGAGCGCACCGGCCGGTTGTACCGGAACGGCCGCGGATTCCACCGGACCTAAGTCACCGGACCTAAGTCACCTTCCGCTTCACCCACAGCCAGGCCACGAGGCCCACGCTCAGCATGCCCAGCGACGTGGACGCGAGCGCCACGGTGGAATGCATCGCGAGCGGCGCCACCACCCCGGCCACCAGACCGTTGGCCAGGCTGCCCACGAACGCCTGGAACGACGACGCCATGCCGCGCCGCTCGGGCACGAGGTCGAGCACCAGCAGCGTGACCACCGGCACCATCAGCGCCCAGCCGAACGAGAAGATGGCCACCGGGAACATCGCCCACCAGGCCCTGGCCGGGAACGCGAGGTTGAGCAGCAGGTTCAGCACGGCGATGCAGAACATGATCAGGAAGCCCGCGCGGATCTGGTGGCGCGGCTTCATCACGCCGGCGCGCCGGCCCGACATCCATGCGCCGCACATGATGCCGGTGATGGAGAGGCAGAAGAACCAGAAGAACTGCCCCGGCGCGAGCCCCAGGTGTTCGCCGAGGAACACCGGTGCCGACAGCACGTACAGGAACATGCCGTTGAACGGGATGCCGCTCGCGAGCGTGAGCGCGAGGAACCGCGGGTCGGAACCGAGCTGCCAGTACCCGCGCAGCAGGTGCCGCACGTTGAACGGCTGCCGATGGCCCACGTGCAGCGTCTCCGGCAGCAGCCGCCAGTTCGACACCCACAGCACCACACCCACGGCGGTCAGGAACCAGAAGATCGCATGCCAGTTCGCGTGCACGAACAGGAAGCCACCCACCATGGGCGCGATGGCCGGCGCCACGCCGAAGTAGATGGTGACCTGCGCCATCACGCGCTGGGCGTCGGCGGGCGGAAACATGTCGCGGATCACCGCGCGCGACACCACGATGCCCGCCCCCGCGGAGATGCCCTGCACCGCGCGCCAGAAGACGAGCGCCCCGATGCTGTCGGCCAGCGCACACCCCGCCGAGGCCACCGTGAACAGGGCCACGCCCCACAACACCACCGGGCGGCGGCCGAAGCTGTCCGACAGCGCCCCGTGGAACAGGTTCATCACCGCGAAACCGAACAGGTAGGCCGACAGCGTCTGCTGCATCTCCACCGGCGAGGCACCGATCGACTGCGCGATGCCCGTGAAGGCCGGCAGGTAGGTGTCGATGGAAAACGGCCCGAGCATGCCGAGGCAGGCGAGCAGGACGGCGAGGGCCCAACGGGGCGCTCGCCAGAGGGTGGCGGCGTCTGGATTCATGCAGCCGGCCAGTCTAAGCCTTCGGCGCAAGCCCTGCCTGGCACCTCGGAGACAGCGCACGATCGTGCGATCTTTGTATGATATCCATCATCCAAACCACCAGGAGACCCGCCATGACCTCTGCCGTGATCGCCGGCTACGCCCGCACCCCGTTCCACTTCGCGCGCAAGGGTGCGCTGGTCGGCATCCGTCCCGACGACCTCGCGGCCACGGCCGTGCGGGCCCTCGTCGAACGCTCGGGCGTGAACCCCGCCGACATCGAGGACCTGATCCTCGGCTGCGCCTACCCCGAGTTCGAGCAGGGCGGCAACATGGCGCGCGGCGTCGTGTTCCTCGCCGGACTGCCGCAGACGGTGGCGGCCACCACCGTGAACCGCTTCTGCGGCTCGTCGATGACGGCCATCCACATCGCCGCCGGCCAGATCGCCATCGGCGCGGGCGAGGTGTTCATCTGCGCGGGCGTGGAGTCGATGACCCGCGTGCCGCAGGCCGAGACCCGCGCGTCCCCGAACCCGAAGCTCCAGGCCGAGTGGCCGCAGGTGTACGCGACGATGGGCGAGACCGCCGAAAACGTCGCGTCGAAGTTCCACGTGGCCCGCGCCGACCAGGAGCGGCTCGCGCTGGAGTCGCACCGCAAGGCCGCCGCCGCCCAGGCCGCCGGCCGGCTGGTGGACGAGATCGCCCGCGTGCAGACACCCGACGGCTGGGTCGAGCAGGACGGCTGCATCCGCCCCACCACCAGCCTCGAAGGCCTCGCCGGCCTCAAGCCCGCGTTCCGGCCCGACGGCTCGGTGACCGCCGGCACGTCGTCGCCGCTGACCGACGGCGCCGCCGCGGCCCTCGTGTGCTCGGAGGACTACGCCCGCCGCCACGGCCTGACGATCCTCGCCCGCATCCGCGCGACCGCCGTGGCCGGCTGCCCACCCGAGATCATGGGCATGGGCCCGGTGCCGGCCACCCGCAAGGTGCTGGCCCGCGCCGGCCTCACCGTGGCCGACCTCGACGTCGTCGAGATCAACGAGGCCTTCGGCAGCCAGGCCGTGGCCTGCCTGCGCGAGCTGGAGATCCCGCGCGAGAAGGTCAACCTCGACGGCGGCGGCCTCTCGATCGGCCACCCGCTCGGCGCCACCGGCGCGCGCATCACCGCGAAGGCCGCGCAGCTGCTGCGCCGCGAAGGCGGGCGCTACGCGCTCGCGACCCAATGCATCGGCGGCGGCCAGGGCATCGCCACGTTGCTGGAAGCGGTGTAGTAGTCTCCGCCGCTGGCGGACCGCGTCGGGCCGCCCCCCATGGGAGACAGCGATGCGGAACACCTTCATCTCGCTGGTCCTCGGCGCCAGCGCCGCGGCCTGCACGGCCCCCACGGCGCTCGCCCAGGCCAGCGCCGACGTGACCCTCACCCGCCTCGACTGCGGCACGAGCGCGGCCCCCATGGACGTGGGGCGCTTCTCCGACACGTTCGACCACGCGGGCCTGAAGATCCAGTCGGTCTTCAGCTGCTACCTGATCCGCCACGGCGCCGACTACATGCTGTGGGACAGCGGCCACGCGATGACCGCCGGCGCCGTGGCCCCCAGGACGAGCATCGTCGACCAACTCGCCCAGCTGAACGTGAAGCCCGAGCAGGTCAAGGTCGTCGGCATCAGCCACTACCACCCCGACCACACGGGCCAGGTGGCCTCGTTCCCGCAATCGCTGCTGCTGATCGGCAAGGGCGACTGGGACGTGCTGACGGGGCCCAATCCCCCGTCCAACGCCAACAAGGCCGCGTTCACGCACTGGATCAGCGGCGGCGGCAAGGTGGAACCGGTGCCGCTCGACAAGGACGTGTTCGGCGACGGCACCGTGCTGATGCTCTCGACCCCCGGCCACACGCCGGGCCACCACAGCCTGCTCGTGAAGCTGAAGAACACCGGCAACGTGCTGGTCACCGGCGACCTCGCCCACTTCCACGAGAACTACGACACCAACGGCGTGCCGAGCTTCAACACGAGCCGGGCGGAGACCCTCTCATCGCTGGACCGGGTGAAGAAGCTCGTGGCCAACGTGAAGGCCAGGGTGGTGATCCAGCACGACCGGCGCGACATCGACAAGCTGCCCGCCTTCCCCGCCGCCGCGGACTAGACGCGGGCCTTCGCGCCACCATTCACCACCTCCAGCAGGCGCTTCGACGCCGCGGCGCCGTGCTTGAGCTGCTGCGCGAACAGCGCCGAGCCATGCGCGGCCACCTCGGGGAAGAGGTCGGCCGCGGCGGCCACCAGCGCCTCGGAGCGCGGCTCGGAGCCGGCCTTGCGTCGGGCCCAGGCCGCCGACACCAGCGCGGCCCCCAGGGCCACCTTGCCCAGCGCCTCCGGCTGCGGCCCGGCACCGAGCGCCCCGGCGATCAGGTCGCGGCGCAGGTCACCGAAACGGTCCGGGTGGCGCAGCTTCTCGACCGGGTCCCACACGTCGACGAACTCCTGGATCCACTCCCACCACGGAATCTTCGACTTGTAGAGGACGCGCTTGATCGTGTAGGTCGCGCAGGCGCCACGCGCCTGCGTCAGGTAGTCCTCGGCCAGCTGGCCGAAGTAGTGGAAGTGTTCGAGCGTGAGGGTCTTCGCCTGGTCGATGTGCCCGAGCTCCTCGACGAGCCGCGGCCGCCGGACCACGTCGATCAGCGTGCTCCACCAGATCGACTCGTGCCGGTTCGCCGGTATGAGCCAGTAGACGATGTTCCGGAAGTACCACTGGATCATCACGTAGTCGGGGCTCGGCTTGCGCCCGCCCGCACCGTCGGGCACGTAGAAGCCGTGCAGCTTCTGCGTGTGCTGGGACCCGAGCCCTTCGTCCTCGAGGTAGCGGTCGCCCGTCAGGTTGATGTTGAAGAAGTGGTGCCACGTCGAGTCCACCACCACGCGGCCCCTGCCCACGCGGTGGCCGTCCCAGGCACCGATCACGCCGAAGGTGATGTCGTTGGTGGGGTCGGTCCCGCCCACGTGGGCGTCGGTGTCGAGCGCCGGCGACGTGGTGTTCAGGCGAACGTGCCCCGTGGCCACGACCTCCGGCGCGAGCGGCTGGCCCGAGGCGGTGTAGTCGGGGTACTCGCGCACCGTGGCGCCGGCCAGCGAAAAGGTGCTCGCCAGGTTCGACGGCACCTCGCACGTGCCCTCGTGCATGTGGTCGGGCAGCACACGCACGGTGCCCGCCGGCGAACACAGCAGCGGGTGCGGCAACGACTTCTTCGCGATGTAGCCCTGCCGCACGCCGAGCCCCGCTCCGTAACGCGTCTCGTGGATCGGCTGCCCGACCTCGTCGGACTGGTCCTCGAACTGGGTGATGCCGTCGGGCCCGGGCTGCGTGGTGTCGTGGCGGTTCGCGCCCACGGGCGACGGTGCCGCGGGCTGCCCCGCCGGGCCGGTGCCGCCCCACCAGCGACGCATGCTGCGCACGCGCGGGATCAGCCCGCACAGCGGCGCGCCGAGGTTCGCGTGATCACCCGTGGCGAAGAACCCGCCGCCCGCCTCCATGTACTGAGCGATGGCCTCCGCCTCGGGCGCGAGCGCGGCATCGGGGTCGCCGGCCTGGATGGCGAACAGCAGCACCATGTCGTAGTCGGCGAGTTGACGCGCCTGGCCGCCCACGGTGAAGGGCTGCCCGAACCGGAAGTTCACGACGTCGGCGCCGCGATCGGCCTTCACCTGCGCCGCGGGACCCGCGCCCGCCGCCGTGCGGTGGGCCTTCGTGATCTCGACGTCGAAGCCGACCCAGGCCGTGCTCGTCAGCACGTGCAGGAATTCGCCGAGGTGGAATTCCCGCGAGTCGGGCCCGGTGGCGTCCGACGCGGGCTGCGTGGTCCATGGCAGGAACCCGCCGTTGACCACACCCGTCCAATCGTCGGTGACCACCAGGACTCGCACCAGAGGTTTGTGCATCACGGGCTCCTGTTCCAGCAAGCCCGGACGACCCGGGCAGCTTCAGGTTAGGGCCCGAGCCCCCGCCCGGAGAATCCACCTCTTTGTGGAAAGCGTCCCCCTAGTCGAGGGACAGCCGTTTCGCCAGCGCCTGCCGCGACGCGGCGAGGATCGTGGCCGACGGTCCCGCATCCGAGATGGACCGGGCCAGCACCACCGCCCCCACCATCTCCGACAGCACGGACACCGCCAACGTGCCGGGATCGGCATGGCCCAGGTCGGCCAGCACGGCGGCGATGCGGCTCGTCAGCGTGGCCGCGCCGCGCTCGAAGGCCTCGCGTGCGGGGGCGTCCAGCCGCGGCAGGTCGGCCGCCATCGCCGGCAACGGGCAACCGGCGTCGCGCCGGTCGCGATGCAGCGGCGACAAGTACATGTCCAGATACGCCTTCAGCCCTGCGGCCGGAGACTTGCCGGCGAGGTGCTGGTCGAGGACGACCAGCGTTTCGGCGAACATCTGTTCGATGGCCGCGACCAGCAGTTCGTCCTTCGACGCGAAGTGCGCGTAGAAGCCGCCGTGCGTGAGCCCGGCCCGCGCCATCACGGCTGCCACCGCGACCCGGTCGGGGCCGCTCATGCGGATGGCCGACGCGGCCTCCTTCAGCACGCGCTCGCGGGTCTGCTGTTTGTGTTCGGCGGTGTAGCGCATGGCCAGGGTCCTTCAAATGACGCGCATCATGCTGACAACGTCCTCGCCGGGACGACGGAAGAATAAAAAGTGAAGCGGAACGATAGGCCGGATTCTGTGCAGCCGGCATGCCTTGCGACATGCCGGCCGTGACCGCCATTCCTCTGGGCCGTGCATCACTGCACGGCTCGATGCCACCTACCCGCCAGCTCCGCGGAGCCACATCAACGCTGGCCTATTTGGTGTTGCTGCGCGTAGAGATTGCCCGTTTCACCCTGCCGCGGGCTTGCGCCCCCGGCCGACTCGTCTCTGTTGCTCTGATCCTCACCTCGCGGTGGACAGCCGTTAGCTGCTACGCCGCCCTGTGCAGTCCGGACCTTCCTCCAGTGCACCCTTTCGGGCCCTGCACCAGCGGCGGTCTGTTCCACTTCACCCCGCGATTATCGACGCTTCGGACGGAAGACCGACGTGTCGGCGTAGAAATCCGCGGATTCGTTCGCGGCACACCACCCCGGAACCCCCGCCAGCGGCAGCGGGAAGTCGGCCTTCCGGGCGAGGCGCTCGGGCGTGAGGACCTCCACCAGGTGGGACTCGGCCTCGGCGCCCTCCGGTACCACCCACACGTGCGCCGTGATCGACTTGTGCGGCGACAGCAGCAGCTTTTCCATCAGCGCGTGGCCGAACAGCGTGAGGCGGGCCTCGTGCCAGGCCGCGCGCAGCACCACGAAGGCCGTGTGCCAGTCGTGCTGCCGCAGCGCGTCGACGAGCGCCGCCGGCGCCTGCAGCCACGCGGCGTTTTCATCGAACAGCGTGAGCGCGTCACGCACCGGGCCCCGCCGTGGGCCGATGCCCAGGCGGGCGATCTCGCCGGCCTGCGAACGGTTGAGGTGGCTCTTGAGCGCGGGGAAACGCGACCAGACTAACGCGTTGAGCAGGTCGTGCGGATGGTCGCGCGTGGGCACCTGGTCGGTGCGATCGATGAACGCCTCGTAGGCTTCGCCTTCGGGCAGATCGGCCTGCGGCACGAAGCGCATCGCGCGTGCGCCGGCCCGCACCGGCACCGCGGCGTTGAGCGCGGCGGCCAGCGGGTGGCCGGGCGCGCGGGCCGCGGCCGTGCGCCGGGCCGCGTCCACGTACGGGTCGAACCAGTGGGGCGAACCGCCGTCGCCCGCGATCAGGGCGAACGTGCGGTCGAGCACGTCACGCCTTCGGCAGCCCGCGGTACTCGACCTTGTTGGGCTGCTGCTCGGGCGACAGCAGGAACCAGTCGGGGTACTTGCGGAACAGTCGCGTGGCCGGCACGCGGGCGCCCAGCAGTTCTTCCTCGCGCAGGCGCTCGGTGGCGATGCCCAGGTCCATCTTCTGGCCGCGCACCAGCTCGGGCAGCACCGCGAGGATGCTGCGGAGGTCGTCGGGCATCGCCGGACGTGCCGGCGGCGGCGCGGGCACCGGAGCGGGTGCGGGAGCCGGTGCGGCCTCGGCCGCGGCCTTGGTGCGGCGGCTGCGGGCCGGCTTCTTCGCCGCGGGTTCGGGCACCGGCGCGACCTCCGGTTCCGGCGGTGCCACGGGCACCGGTTCAGGCGCGGGCGCCTCGGCGCGGACGCGCGGCGCCGGCGGGGGTGCCGGTGCCTTGGCGTTCCGGGCCGGCGCACGCTTGCGCGCCGGCGGCGCCGCGGGCGAACGGCCGCCCTTGCGATGTTCGATCTCGACGAAGCCGTCGTACACCACCTTCGATTCCTCGCCGGTCTTGCCGAGCTGGCCGATGCCCTCGACGCGGCAGCCCTTCTCGCGCAGCCGGATCACGAGCGGCGCGAAGTCGGAGTCGGACGAGACGATGACGATCACGTCGGGCCGTTCCGAGATGGCCAGGTCCATCGCGTCCGTGGCCAGCAGGATGTCGGTGGAGTTCTTGCCGGTGGAGATGTTGACGATGGGGCGGATCGACAGCGCCTTGAACAGCTTCTGGTTCGAGAGCGCCGCCTCGGGCGTGCAGTAGGCCCGGCGCACGTGGATGGCGCCGCGGTCGGCCAGCACCTTGGCGATGGCCTGCTCCATCACGTCGGCCGACACGTTGTCGGCGTCGATGAGCACCATCACGCGCAACTGGGAGTTCATGCGACCACCTTCCACGCGAGCGTCTCGCCGCCGCGCAGCGGCTTCAGCTCGGCCTCGCCGAACGGCACGGTCTCGGGCAGCGTCCACGTCTCCTTGCGCAGCGTGACGGTGCCGGTGTTGCGCGGGAGGCCGTGGAAGGCCGGGCCGTGCAGGCTCGCGAAGCCTTCGAGCTTGTCGAGCGCCCCCGCGTTGTCGAAGGCCTCGGCGTACAGCTCGAGCGCCGACAGCGCGGTGTAGCAGCCGGCGCAACCGGTGGCGTGTTCCTTCAGGTGCGACGCGTGCGGCGCGCTGTCGGTGCCGAGGAAGAAGCGGTCGCTGCCGGACGTGGCCGCGGCCACGAGCGCCTGGCGGTGCTCCTCGCGCTTGAGCACGGGCAGGCAGTAGTAGTGCGGGCGGATGCCACCGAGGAAGATGGCGTTGCGGTTGTAGAGCAGGTGGTGCGCGGTGATGGTGGCCGCGGTGAAGCGGCCGGCCTCGCGCACGTAGTGGGCGGCGTCGCGCGTGGTGCAGTGCTCCACCACGATCTTCAGTTCGGGGAAGTCGCGGCGCAGCGGGATCAGCTTGGTGTCGATGAACACCTTCTCGCGGTCGAACAGGTCGATGTCGGGGTCGGTCACCTCGCCGTGCACCAGCAGCGACAGGCCCTCTCGCTGCATGGCCTCGAGCGTGGCGTAGGTCTTGCGGATGTCGGTGACGCCGGCATCGCTGTTGGTGGTGGCCCCCGCCGGGTACAGCTTCAGCGCCACGACACCGGCCGCCTTCGCGCGCACGATCTCCTCGGGCGGCAGCGTGTCGGTGAGGTACAGCGTCATCAGCGGCTGGAAGTCGGTGCCCGCCGGCACGGCGGCGCGGATGCGCCCGGCGTACGCGGCGGCCTGTTCCGCGGTGGTCACCGGCGGCTTCAGGTTCGGCATGATGATCGCACGGCCGAACTGGCGCGCGCTGTGCGGCACGACCGACTTCAGGGCCTCGCCGTCGCGCACGTGCAGGTGCCAGTCGTCGGGGCGGGTGATCGTGAGGGTGGTCGGGGAGGAAGAAGAAGGTGCGGAACTCATGCGCCGGATTGTCTCATCGCCCCACCACGGTGTCGGTCACCGCTATCGCGCCATCGCGGGTTTTGCGCTACGGTGCCCTTCCCTGCCGAACGGAAAGCCCACCATGCGCCTCGCCTGCACCCTTTCCCTCCTCGCCGCCCTCGCTGCGGGCTGCGCCTCCAGCACCGCCCCCGTGAAACCCGTGTCGCGCGGCAGCGTCGTCGCCGTCACGGCCACGCACCAGCTGATCCGCTTCGACGCGGCACGCCCCGGCCAGGTGCTGTCCAGCAAGCCGCTGGTCGGGCTGCAGCCGGGCGAGACGGTGCTCGGCATCGACTACCGCGTCGCGAAGGGCTGGCTCTACGCCGTGGGCAGCTCGAACCGCCTGTACCGCGTCAACGCCGACACGGCCATCGCGACACCGGTGGGCGAACGGTTTGCCGTGTCACTGAGCGGCACGCACTTCGGCGTCGACTTCAACCCGACGGTCGACCGCATCCGGGTCGTCAGCGACACCGGCCAGAACCTGCGCCTGCACCCCGACACCGGCGCCGTCGTCGATGGCGACGCCACCAACACGGGCGTGCAGACCGACGGCCCGCTCGACTACGCACCAGGCGACCGCAGCGCGGGACTGCGCCCGGCGCTCGTCGCCGTCGGCTACACGTACAACAAGGTCGATGACAAGTTGACGACGAACTACGCCCTCGATGCCTCAGCTGCGACTTTGGTCACGCTCGGCAGCCGCGAAGGCGTGGCCCCGGTCGTGTCGCCCAACACCGGGCACCTCTTCACCGTCGGTCCGCTCGGCCTGCCACCGTTCGAGGACGCCGCGTTCGACATCGCCGACGTCAGCGGACTGGCGTTCGCGGCCGTCACCGGGCCCGGCGCCACGCAGTCCACCTGGGTGGAGATCGACCTCGCCACGGGTGCCGCACGGGAAATCGGTCGAATCGGTTCCAACACGACCGTCCTGGCGGTCGCAATCGAGCCCTGAGCCGCGCGGATGCTTGCTTTCCCGTGCATACCCCGTTGCGAATTGCTCGCGTTCGTGTATGCTCCCGCGCACAGTTGTACGCAAGACAGTTGTTCGATGTGATGCCAGCTTGTGCCGGAAATCCGTGACCCGTTCTTGAGTGTTACTGCACGTCGAAGCGTTCGCTTCGACGGATCAATCTCTCTACCTATTGGATTTCCATGACGACTCAAACCGGTACCGTGAAGTGGTTCAACGACGCCAAGGGCTACGGCTTCATCGCTCAAGACGCTGGCGGTGCTGACCTGTTCGCTCACTTCCGCGACATCGTGGGCACGGGCTTCAAGACCCTGGCCGAAAATCAAAAGGTCGAGTTCGAAGTGAAGCAGGGCGAAAAGGGCCTGCAAGCTGCGAACATCCGCCCGCTCTGAGAATCATCCCTCGGACATCGAACGCGGCCCTTCGGGGCCGCGTTTGTTTTTGGGGCTCACCATGGGCGCAGGCCCTCGTTAACCCCTAGGCATGCGGCCACGCGGGCTTCCGCTGGAACCGGTTGACTCTCCCCTATCATTCGTCCGAACAGCCAGGGCACCCATGACCCCGGCGTCGACAACGGAGACAAAACCCATGCTGAACCCCTCGGCCACCGTCGTTGGTGCGGCCGGCGCATTGCCGCGCCACGTCAAGGACAACGCGTACGTCTTTGGCTACCACGGCTTCATCTACACCAGCCAGCACAACGTCAGCGCGGAGACGGTGCGCCACCCCGGCGTGCTGCTGCTCTCCGCGGACCGCGCGCCCTTCGAGATCACGCTGCGCGACGGACGGTGCTTCCGCACCACGGCACTCGCGGTCGGCCCGCGGGTCGCGCGGAGACTGAAGGCCGAGGACATGGCCTTGATCAGCATCAACGTCCTGCCATCCAGCAACTGGTTCCACGTGCTGCGCCCGCTGCGCGACCACGACGGCGTCGTGATGCTCGACCGCGAAGCGTTCACCCACCTCGACACCGACCTGTGGCGGCTGCACCGCGGCGACGGCAACCTGGGCCTCGCGCACCGCGTCTTCGACGAGGCGATGGCCGAGGTGAGGCGGCAGTTGCCGGCGCGGCCCGAACCGCACGCCGACGTGCTCGAGATGGTGCGGCAGCTCGACACCTCGCCGCACCTGACCATCGAGGAACTCGCCGCGGTGCTGGGCCGCACATCGCAGTGGGTGTCGCGCACCTTCTCGGCCGAGCTCGACATGTCGATGCGCGACTACCAGAACTGGTTGAAGCAGCGCCGCGTGTTCGACCTGCTCTACACGCGCCGCTCGCTGACGCAGGTCGCGCTCGAATCGGGCTTCGGCGATTCGCCGCAGTTCTCGCGCACCTTCCAGCGCTGGTACGGCCGCAGCCCCTCGTACAGCCGCAACCCGCACCACGTGCGCGTGTTCATCGACCGCGAGCACGGCGGCATGAAGCTCGTGTGTTTCCGCCAGTCGCCCGATACCACAAATCCCGCCTCCTGACTTGATCGAATCGCCCGGGGACATGCGCCGATGACGCTCCCCGCGGCGGGCCGAACAATCGGCCCTGCCCCAACGAGGGCAGGTTCTTCACAACAGGAGACGAGACATGTTCGGAAAACTCCCCTTCGCGCGAGCCAGCCTCGCGGTCGGTGCGCTGCTGCTGTCCGCGGCCGCCGTCGCCCAGACCAACCCGTACCAGCGCGGCCCGGATCCCACGGTGTCCTCGCTCGAGGCCACCCGCGGCCCGTTCAGCACCAGCTCGTTCACCGTGAGCCGCCCGAGCGGCTACGGCGCGGGCACGGTGTACTACCCCACCAACGCCGGCGGCAAGGTCGGCGCCATCGCGGTGGTGCCCGGCTACACCGCGCGCCAGAGCAGCATCAACTGGTGGGGCCCGCGGCTCGCGTCGCATGGCTTCGTCGTGATCACGATCGACACCAACTCGACGCTCGACCAGCCGTCCAGCCGTTCTTCCCAGCAGATGGCGGCGTTGCGCCAGGTGGTGTCGCTCGCCGGCACCAGCAGCAGCCCGATCTACAACAAGGTGGACACCGCCCGCCTCGGCGTGATGGGCTGGTCGATGGGCGGCGGCGGTTCGCTGATCTCCGCGAAGAACAACCCGTCGCTGCGCGCGGCCGCACCGCAGGCGCCATGGGCCCAGGAGAGCTTCTCGTCGGTCACCGTGCCGACGCTGATCGTCTCGTGCGAGAACGACAGCATCGCGCCCAACAGCTCGCACTCGTTCCCGTTCTACAACCAGATGACCCGCAACAAGAAGGCCAACCTGGTCATCAACGGCGGCAGCCACTCCTGCGCCAACAGCGGCAACTCGGACGCCGGTCTCATCGGCAAGTACGGCGTGGCGTGGATGAAGCGCTTCATGGACGACGACACGCGCTACAGCAAGTTCCTGTGCGGCGCCGAACACCAGGCCGACCTGAGCAAGCGTGCCGTCGAGGCCTACAAGGAGAACTGCCCCTACTGATGGAGCCCCCCAGTCGGCTGGCGCCTCCTGCCTCCAGGGGGCGCCCCGGGTCGACCGGGAAACCCGTCCTCGCGTGTGGCTTGAGGGGCGGCTTCGCTTCGCTCGCCTGCATGCAAAAGGCCCGCTTGCGCGGGCCTTTTGTCTTTCAGCACGGACTCAGTGCTGAAGGATCTTGGAGAGGAATTCCTTCGCACGCGGCGACCGGGCGTCGCTGTTGCTGAAGAACTCATCCCGCGTGCAGTCTTCCACCACCTTGCCCGCATCCATGAAGATGACGCGGTGGCTGACCTTCTTCGCGAAGCCCATTTCGTGCGTGACCACCATCATGGTCATGCCCTCGCCCGCCAGCTTCACCATCACGTCGAGCACCTCGCCCACCATCTCGGGGTCGAGGGCGGACGTGGGTTCGTCGAACAGCATCACGATGGGGTCCATGCTCAGCGCACGGGCGATGGCCACGCGCTGCTGCTGGCCGCCGGAGAGCTGGCCCGGGAACTTGTCCTTGTGCGCCATCAGGCCCACGCGCTCCAGCATCTTCAGGCCGCGCGTCTTCGCGTCGGTGGGGTTGCGGCCCAGCACCTTGATCTGTGCGAGCGTGAGGTTCTCGGTGACGCTCAGGTGCGGGAACAACTCGAAGTGCTGGAACACCATGCCCACGCGGCTGCGCAGCTTGGGCAGGTCGGTCTTCGGGTTCGCGAGCGAGATGCCGTCGACGACGATGTCACCCTTCTGGAAGGGTTCGAGCGCGTTGACGGTCTTGATCAGCGTGGACTTGCCGGAGCCCGACGGCCCGCACACGACCACCACTTCGCTCTTGTTGATCTTGGTGCTGCAGTCGGTCAGGACCTGGAAGCTGCCGTACCACTTGGAGACGTTCTGGATGTCGATCATGGTGAGGACTCAACGGATGATTTGGATGCGCTTCTGCAGGGCACGGACGCCCATCGACAGCGAGAAGCAGATGACGAAATAAACCACGGCGGCCAGCATGTAGGTCTCGACCGGGCGGTTGAAGTTCTTGCCCGCCACCTCGAAGCCCTTGAGCAGGTCGTAGGCGCCGATGGCGTACACGAGCGAGGTGTCCTGGAACAGGATGATGGTCTGCATCAGCAGCACCGGCAGCATGTTGCGGAAGGCCTGCGGCAGCACCACGAGCTTCATGACCTGCGGGTAGGTCATGCCCACCGCGTAGCCGGCGTTGACCTGGCCGCGCGACACCGACTGGATGCCGGCGCGCATGATCTCGGAGAAGTACGCGGCCTCGAACAGCGTGAACGTGATGAAGGCCGAGACCTCGGCGCCGAGCGGACGGCCGATCAGCAGCGGGATCAGCAGGAAGAACCACAGGATCACCATCACGAGCGGGATGGACCGCAGCGTGTCGACGTAGATCTGCGCGGGAATCGCGAACACCTTCTTGCCCGACAGCCGCGCGAGCGCGAGCAGCGTGCCGAGGAAGATGCCGCCGATCGTGGCGACGATGGTGAGCATCACCGAGAAGTACAGCCCGTTGAGGATGAACCCCCGGATGAAGTCCCAGGTCAGGAACGAGAAATCGATGTTCATTGGCCGGCCCCCACCATGCCGGGCACCGCGGCGCGGTGCTCGATGAACAGGGCGATGCGGTTCACGAGGAACGCCGACAGGAAGTACAGGCCGGTGACCGCGAGGTACATCTCGATGCCGCGGGAGGTCTCCTCCTGCGACTGCATCGCGAAGAGCGTGAGCTCGGCGATGCCGACCGCGAAGGCGACCGAGGAGTTCTTGATGATGCTCATGGCCTCACTGGTCAGGGGCGGGATCACGATGCGGAAGGCGCGCGGAAGCAACACATAGCGGTAGGTCTGCCACTGGCTGAACCCCATCGCGAGGCCGGCGTAGCGCTGCCCCTTGGGGATGGCCATGATGCCGGCGCGCACCTGCTCGGCCACCCGGGCCGACGTGAAGAAGCCGAGGGCGAAGGCCACCAGCAGGAAGCTCGGAATGGACCGCAGCGACACGAACAGCTGCGGCAGCACGTGGTACCAGAGGAAGATCTGGACCAGCAGCGGGATGTTGCGGAACACCTCGCTCCAGACGTTGCCCAGCCAGACGAGCGGCTTGCTCGGCGTGGTGCGGGCGATGCCCATCAGCGAGCCGAACACCAGGGCGACGATCCAGCCCAGGGCCGCCACCGACAGGGTCCAGCCCCAGGCGGACAGGAGCCATTCGAAATAGGTGGTGTCCCCGCCCGGCCCGAAACAGGTCGGGTAGACGGTGTCTTCGATGGTGCTCTTGCAGAACACCTGCCAGTCCCAGTTGGAACTCATGTGGAATCTTTCTTGTCAGGACCGCGGTTGAACAGAAACCATCAGCATGACCCGTGCCAGCCCGGGACCGGCGCTTCCGGACGATTGTGACCGGGAGAGCGGTTTCGTGGCAAATGCACGGTGCGGGGCGCTTCCTAGCGTTTTCCCGCAGACGGTGCGAAACCGGAAGCACAAAAGCACATGCGGGCCGAAGCCCGCATGTGCGTCCGTCACGCTGGGGTTTCTACCCCGGGATCACTTCTTGTTGTACGTCTCGGCGGGGTTGTCGTTCGGGTTGGCGATGGCCTTCTTGAGCGACTCGCTCATCGGCATGCCGACCACGTTGCCACGCGGGGGGATCGGGCCGGTGAACCACTTGGCGTAGATCTTGGCCAGTTCGCCGCTGCTCATCAGGCCCTTGACGGTGTCGTCGGCCACCTTCTTGAACGCCGGATCGTCCTTGCGGTACATGATCGCGATCGGTTCTTCGGAGATGGTCTCGCCCACGATCTTGTAGCCGGCGGGGTTCTTCGAGTTGACGATCAGGCCGGCCAGGATGTTGTCGTCCATCACGAACGCGTCGGCACGGCCCGACTCGACCAGCAGGAAGCTGTCGGCGTGGTCCTTGCCCAGCACGTCGTTGAAGTTGACCTTGGCGGCGCGCTCGTGCTTGCGCAACAGCAGCACGGACGTGGTGCCCGTGGTGGTGGCGACCGTCTTGCCGTCGAGCTTGGCGAGCGAGTCGATGCCCGAATCGGCACGCACCGCGATGCGCACGTTGGTCACGTACGTGGTCGGGGCGAAGGCGACGTCCTTCTGGCGGGTGGCGTTGTTGGTGGTGGAGCCGCACTCGACGTCGACCGTGCCGTTCGTCACGAGGGACACGCGGTTCTGGGACGTGACGAGCTGGTACTCGACCTTCAGGTTCGGGTTGCCGACGGCCTTCTTCACCGACTCGGCGATCTGGTTGCAGATGTCGACGTGGTAGCCGACGTACTTGCCGTCACCGACGGTGTAGGCGAGGGGCGCCGACGAGTCGCGCGTGCCGATCACGAACTTGCCGGACTGCTTCACCTTGGCCAGCGTGTCGGACTGGGCCCAGGCGGAGGAGGCGGTGGCGGCGGCCATCAGCGCCAGGGTGACACAAGCAAGCTTCTTCATGGAGACTCCTTCTGGAAGATGAACTGGGTGAGCGTAACAAAACGAATCGATTCACTCATACGTTTTAACCACATTCGAATCCCTCAGGAAATCCCATAAGGATTGGGCTCCGGGTTTCGTGTGGCGCGCGGCTTCCGGGCGCTCCCGGTAGATTCGCACCTCCATCGACAGCTCGCAAGCCCCGGGAACGGTGGCGCGCACGAGCCGCTGGGTCTGGAGTTCCTTCTTCACCGAGCTGCCGGGCAGGAAGGCCACCCCGTGGCCCTCGAGCGCCATGGCCTTCAGGCCCTCGGCCATGTCGGTCTCGTAGATGGGGTCGAGGTTGAGCGGCACCGGCGACTGCTTCACGATGAGTTCGACCAGCCGCCCCAGGTAGGCCCCCGAGGCGTAGCTCAGGAACGGCACCCGCTCGGCATGGCCCGCGGGCAGCCGGAACAGCGGGCGGCCGGCCTCGTCGCCGCGGACGTACGGCGCGAGCACCTCGTGGCCGAGGCTCAGCATCTCGTAGCGGTCGGGGTTGAGCGCGAGCGGCTGGGTCGGGTGATGGTAAGAGATCAGCAGGTCGCAGTTGCCTTCGGTCAGGCGCAGCACGGCGTCGTGCACGTTGAGGGCGATCAGCCGGCTCTTGAGCGCGCCGAAGCGCTGGCGCACGTCCATCACCCAGTGCGGGAAAAACGTCACGGACAGCGAATGGGGCACCGCGAACTCGATCATGTCCTGGCCCGCCACCTGGTGCGTGTGCATCATGTTGCGGGTGGCCTGCAGCGCGCCGAGGATCTCGAGGGCCTGCGCCCGGAACGCGACGCCCGCGGGCGTGAGCCGCGTGGGGTACGAGGAGCGGTCGACGAGATCGGTGCCGGCCCAGGCCTCGAGCGACTGGATGCGGCGGGAAAACGCGGGCTGGGTGACGTGGCGCAGCTGGGCGGAGCGGGAAAAGCTCCGGGTCTCGGCCAGGCTCACGAAGTCTTCAAGCCATTTGGTTTCCATTCACGACATCCTCGGGGTACTTCGGGTCGGCGACGGGTCCGTCGCCTTCTGCGCCACTCTGCTGCAGGCGCCACATGCCAGCATACCGGCCATTCGAGGCCAGAAGCTCCGCGTGGGTTCCCCGCTCGATGATCCGGCCGCGTTCCATGACCAGGATCTGATGGGCGTCAACCACGGTGGACAGCCGGTGGGCGATCACGAGCGCCGTCTTGTTGCGCGCGACGCCCTGCAGCTCGGCCTGGATGGCCCGCTCGTTCGCCGAGTCGAGCGCCGAGGTGGCCTCGTCGAAGATCAGGAACGGCGGGTTCTTCAGCAGCGTGCGGGCGATGGCCACACGCTGCTTCTCGCCGCCGCTCAACTTCAGGCCGCGTTCGCCCACCACCGTGTCGTAGCCCTTCGGGGTGGACGCGATGAAGTCGTGGATGCGCGCCGCGCGGGCGGCGGCCTCCACCTCGTCCTGGCCGGCCCCGGCGCGGCCGTAGGCGATGTTGTAGGCCACGGTGTCGTTGAAGAGCACCGTGTCCTGCGGGACGATGCCGATCTGCCGGCGCAGGCTCGACTGCGTGACGTCGCGCAGGTCCTGCCCGTCGAGGGTGATGCGGCCGGCGTTCACGTCGTAGAAGCGGTACAGCAGCCGCGCGAGCGTGCTCTTGCCCGACCCCGACGGCCCCACCACCGCCACCGTGCGCCCGGCGGGGATCTCGAAGCTCACGTCGCGCAGGATGGGGCGGTCGCGCTCGTACGAGAACTCGACGTGTTCGAAGCGCACCGTGGGGCCGGTGATCGCGAGCGGCTTCGCGCCCGGCGCGTCGGCCACCTCGCGCTCGCGCTCGAGCAGCGCGAACATCTTGTCGAGGTCGGTCAGGCTCTGCTTGATCTCGCGGTAGATCACGCCGAGGAAGTTCAGCGGGATGTAGAGCTGGATCATGAAGGCGTTGATCATGACCAGGTCGCCGAGGGTCATGCGCCCATCGACCACGCCGGTGGTGGCACGCCACAGCATCGCGACCAGGCCCGTCGCGATGATGAGCTGCTGGCCGGTGTTGAGCATCGACAGCGTGGTCTGGGCCTTCAGCGAGGCCTTGCGCAGGCGCTCGAGGCTCTCGTCGTAGCGGCGCGACTCGAAGTCCTCGTTGTTGAAGTACTTCACCGTCTCGTAGTTCAGCAGCGAGTCGATCGCCCGCGTGTGGGCGTGCGAGTCGAGCTCGTTCATCTGCTTGCGGAACTGCGTGCGCCAGTTCGTCACCGTGACGGTGAAGGTGATGTAGAGCACCAGCGCCGCGAGCGTGATCCACGCGAACCACGCGTCGAACTTCACCCCGAGCAACGCCAGCACGAGCACCACCTCGATGAGCGTGGGGAAGATGCTGTAGAGCGAGTACGAGATCAGCGAATGCACGGCGCGCGTGCCGCGTTCGATGTCGCGGGTCATGCCGCCCGTCTGCCGCTCGAGGTGGAAGCGCAGGCTCAGGTCGTGCAGGTGGCGGAACGTGTTGAGCGAGATGCTGCGGGCCGTGCCTTCGGTGGCCTTCGCGAAGATGAGCTCGCGCAACTCACCGAAGAGCGAGGTGGACAGGCGCAGGAGGCCGTAGGCGATCAGCAGCCCGATGGGCACCACCAGCACGGCGCGGGTGTCGCCCGGCGGGATCGACAGGCTGTCCACCAGCGTCTTGAGCAACAGCGGCACGCCCACGTTGGCGAGCTTCGCGCCCACCATGAAGCCGAGCGCGATGCCCACGCGCCACCGGTACTGCCAGAGGTACGGGAACAGCTTGCGCAGCGTGCGCCAGTCGGAACGGGGCACGGCCGCGCCGGACGGTGCGGACGCTTCGCGGGAGGAGGCTGGCAGGGAGGCGGGTCGCATGGAAAACCGGAAAAGGGGCCGAACGCTCGGTGGCTCTGGCACGGAACGACAGTGTGCCCAAACATGGCGATCCGCGTGCGATCGGGCGTTGCGAAACCGCCCGCCGTTCATGCCGACGGATCGGCCGCTCATCGACCCGCCGCGCCGCCACGTGGCCGTTGGAGGCACGATGCCGTCACCGACCGAATCTCATCCGACCGGAGACCGACGTGCCCCCGACCGACGTTCGCCACCCTTCGCCCCGCACCCCGATGCGCAAGACGCCTCCGCAGGGCTTGCGCCTGCGCCGCTTCAAGCGGCCGGTGCCCCTCGTGCGGTTGGCGGGGGTGAGCGCGCCGGGGCCGCATGCACCGGCGTTGCGCAAGCCGCAGGGGCGCTGAAAAAAACACTGTCATCCCGGCGCAGGCCGGGACCCTGTGCCTTCGCTGGTGAGCCCGGGGTCCCGGCCTGCGCCGGGAGGACATTTCTTTCGCGTGACCCTTTCCGCACTCCCCCGCTGGCGCCGCGCGCCCATCTCGCGGAAAATCAGGGCTTTCCCTGAATGCTGTACGAGATGAGCTCCACTGCCGCCCCCCACGCCGTGCCCGAACGGGTTTCGCTGCCCACCGACGGCCACCTCGCGATGCGCGTGGCCCCGATGCCGTCGGACGCCAACGGCAACGGTGACATCTTCGGCGGCTGGATCATGGCGCAGGTCGACCTCGCCGGTTCGGTGCTCCCGGGCCGCATCGCGAAGGGCCGCATCGCCACCGTCGCGGTCAACCAGTTCGTCTTCAAGCAACCCGTCTCCATCGGCGACCTGCTGAGCTTCTACGTGCACGTGGAGCGCATCGGCCGCACGTCGATCACCGTGCGCGTGGAGGTGTTCGCCGAACGCAACCCGGCCGACCTGCAGGTGGTCAAGGTGACCGAGGCGAACCTCACCTACGTGGCCATCGACATGCAGGGCAAGCCGCGCGAGATCCCGCGCGACTGATCGCCGTCAGGCGCGGGGCTTGCGCGGGGGCCGCAGCAGGCGCTGCGCCGGCATCTTCCGCGTGGGGGTCGTCTCCGGCAGCCGCGGCACGATCTTGGAACTGATCATGCCGGCCAGCTGCTCGGCCCACAGCGCGTACACCGCGGGCCCGGGATGGAAACCATCCTCGGCCATCAGCACGCTGTCGGAGGCCAGCTGGTTCTCGAACGGGATGGGCAACCACCAGCGCTCGGGCCACCGTTCCACCCAGGCGGCCAGCGCCTGGTTGTAACGCTGCTGGCCGTTCCCCAGCACCCAGCGCAACGGGTTGGGCAGCGGGTACGAGCGCATCGGCGGCAGGCCGCAGTGGACGATGTGGTGCACGCCCGCGCGGCGCGCGGCGGCACGGTCCAGGCGGTCGAGCTGTTCCAGCCACCGCCCCGGCGGCACCTGCCCGAGCAGGTCGCTCAGGCCCACGGTGGTGACCATCACGTCGGCGGGCCGCAGCGACATGCGCTCGAGCGCATGGATGGAGTCCCGCGTGGTGTCGCCGCGGCGCGCCACCACCTGCCACACCACCGCGCCGCCCAACCGCTGCGACAGCGCCTCGCCGAGCCGGCCCGACAGGGCCTGCGCCTGCGTGTGGGCACCCACGCCCGCCGCCGAGGAATCGCCGACGATGAGCACGCGAAGCCGCACCCGGCCGACACCGGAGACACCCTCGCGGTTGCCCTGGGCCTCCGGCAGCTGCGCGGCACGCTGGCGCACCTGGCGGGCCTGCCAGTGCACCAGCGGCGCAAGGAAGAATCGGGCGACCTCGAACAGCACGGAATGAAGGAGACGATCGAGGCCGCGGACCTCAGCTGAACTGGCTGAAGTCGGGCTTGCGCTTCTGGAAGAAGGCGCTGAACGCCTCCTTCGCCTCGGGGCTGGACAGGCGCGACGCGAACACCTCGTTCTCGGCGGCGATGGCGGCCATCACCTCGTCGGCGTTGGCGCGGCGCAGCAGCTTCTTCGTGTGGCGGATGGCCGCGGGCGGCAGCCCGTTGAAACGCTCGGCCACGCGGCGGGCGTGGTTCAGCACCTCGCCGGCGGGCAGCACGGCGTTGGCGATGCCGCAGTTCACGGCCTCTTCGCCGTTGAACGGCTCGCCCAGCAGCACCTTCTCGGCCGCCTTGCGCGGACCCATCAGCTGCGACACGAGCAGGCTGGAGCCGAACTCGGGCACGAGGCCGAGCGTGACGAACGGCATCGCGAGGCGAGCCTCGTCGGAGACGTACACGAGGTCGCAGTGCAGCAGCAGCGTGGTGCCGATGCCGATGGCCGCGCCGGTGACGGCGGCCACGACGGGCTTGTCGCACGCGATCATCGCCTTCATGAACTGGAACGCGGGCGATTCGGCCACCGGCTGGGCGCCGCGCTTCATGAAGTCCTCGATGTCGTTGCCCGACGTGAAGATGCCCGGCTGGCCGGTGATCAGCACGCTGCGCACGGCGGCGTCGGCCGTGGCCGCGGTCAGGGCCTCGGCCATCTGGGCGTACATCTCGCCGGTCAGCGCGTTCTTCTTTTCCGGACGCGCGATCTCGATCTGGTAAACGCCGTTGAGCACGGCGGTCTTGATGGTCATGGAAACTCCTCGGGGGGTGATCTTACGGGATCGGACGCCGCCACGAGAGGTTGTCCATCGGCGGATTCCGCGCGGACGGTCCGAACGAAAGACCCGGCCGGGCCGCGAAGGCCTGGCCGGGGGATCGGGTCAGACCCGTTCGAAGATGCCGGCAGCGCCCTGGCCCGTGCCCACGCACATCGTGACCATGCCGTACTTCAGGTTGTGGCGGCGCAGCGCGTGCACGACCGTGGCCGCGCGGATCGCGCCGGTGGCGCCCAGCGGGTGGCCCAGCGCAATGGCGCCGCCCATCGGGTTCACCTTGGCCGGGTCGAGGCCGATGCTGTTGATCACGGCGAGCGACTGGGCCGCGAAGGCCTCGTTCAGCTCGATCCAGTCGATCTGGTCCTTCGTCAGGCCGGCGTACTTCAGCGCGGCCGGGATGGCTTCGATCGGGCCGATGCCCATGATCTCCGGCGGCACGCCGCGGGCGGCGAAGCTCACGAAACGAGCCAGCGGCTTCAGGCCGAACTGCTTGACCGCCTTCTCGCTCGCGAGGATCAGCGCGCCGGCGCCGTCGCTCGTCTGCGAGCTGTTGCCGGCCGTGACGCTGCCCTTGGCGGCGAACACGGGGCGCAGCTTGGCGAGGCCTTCGAGCGAGGTGTCGGGGCGCGGGCCTTCGTCGATGTCGACGGTGCGCGTCTTCGAGATCTGCTCGCCCGTGGCCAGGTTCGGCACGCGGCTCACGACGTCGATCGGGGTGATCTCGTCCTTGAACTCGCCGGCCTGGATGGCCTTGAGCGCGCGCATGTGCGACTCGTACGCGAAGGCGTCCTGCTGCTCGCGGGTGACCTTCCACTGCGCGGCCACCTTCTCGGCGGTCAGGCCCATGCCGTAGGCGATGCCGACGTTCTCGTCCTTCGCGAAGATCTCGGGGTTGAAGGACGGCTTGTTGCCGCCCATCGGCACGAGGCTCATCGACTCGGCGCCGCCGGCGATCAGCACGTCGGCCTCGCCCACGCGGATGCGGTCGGCAGCCATCTGGATGGCCGTGACGCCCGAGGCGCAGAAGCGGTTGACGGTCACGCCGCCCACCGGCTTCGGCAGGGCCAGGCCGGTGGCGATGCGGGCCATGTTCATGCCCTGTTCACCTTCCGGGAACGAGCAGCCGATGATGGCGTCCTCGATCGCGGCCGGGTCCAGGTCCGGAGCCTGCGACAGCGCGCTGCGGATCGCGGCGATCAGCAGGTCGTCCGGACGCGTGTTCCGGAAGTAGCCGCGGCCGGAGCGGCCGATGGGCGTGCGGGTGGCGGCGACGATGTAGGCGTCTTGAACTTGTTTGCTCATGATCTGTGTTCCTTGGTTGCGGCCGCTCAGTTGCGCACCGGCTTGCCGGTCGAGAGCATCCCCATGATGCGTTCCTGCGTCTTGGGGTTCTCGAGCAGCCCGCAGAAGTGCTTGCGCTCCAGCGCGAGCAGGTAGTCCTCGGTCACCAGCGAGCCGGCGTCGACGTCGCCGCCGCACACCACGTCGGCGATCAGCGCGCCGATGTGGAAGTCGTGCTGGCTGATGAAGCCGCCGTCACGCATGTTGACGAGCTGGGCCTTGATGGTGGCGATGCCGTTGCGGCCGGCCACCGGGAAGACCGACTTCGTCGGGGCGCGGTAGCCGCTCTCGAACAAGGCCTTGGCCTGTTGCGTGGCGACGTGCAGCAGTTCGTCCTTGTTCGGGACGATCACGTCGCTCCACAGCAGGTAGCCGTTCTTGCGGTTCTCGATCGCGCTGGTGCCCACCTTCGCCGTCGCGGCGGCGGTGAAGCCGTCGGTCAGGAACTTCAGGATGTCGGCGTTGGCGTTGCCGGCCGAGGCCATCTCCGCGGCGCGGCGGGCGATGTAGGTCAGGCCGCCACCGCCCGGGATCAGGCCCACGCCCACTTCCACGAGGCCCATGTAGCTTTCCATCGCGGCGACGCGGCGGGCCGAGTACACGGCCAGTTCGCAGCCACCGCCGAGGGCGATGCCGCGGATGGCCGAGACCACCGGCACCGCGGCGTAGCGGATGCGCAGCATGGCGTCCTGCAGCTTCTTCTCTTCCGGCGCGATGCCCTTGGCGCCGCTCTTCATGAAGACGGGCATCAGCGCCTCGAGGTTCGCACCGGCCGAGAACACGTCGTCCGGCGACCAGATCACGAGGCCCTTGTACTTGGCCTCGGCGATCTCGACGGCCTTCAGCAGGCCTTCGGTCACGGTGGGGCTGATCAGGTGCAGCTTCGCGGTGATGCTGGCGATCAGCACCTCGCCGTCGAGCGTCCAGACGCGCACTTCCTCGTTCTTGAACTCCTCGGTGCCCGACTTCAGCGGTTCGGCCGCGCCGCTGCCGAAGACGGCTTCCGGGAAGTACTGGCGCTGGTACACCGGCAGCTTGCTGACCGGCACGTACGCGTTCTTCGTGGGGCTGTACGAACCTTCGGCGGTGTGCACGCCATCGCGGCCGTCGAACACCCAGGCGGGCAGCGGGGCGCTGCTGAGGGCCTTGCCGGCGTCGATGTCGGCCTTGATCCACTCGGCCACCTGTTTCCAGCCGGCCTGCTGCCACAGCTCGAACGGGCCTTGCGAGGCGCCGAAGCCCCAGCGCGTGGCGAAGTCGATGTCGCGCGCGGTGTCGGCGATGTCGGCCAGGTGCACGGCGGCGTAGTGGAAGCTGTTGCGCAGGATGGCCCACACGAACTGCGCCTGCGGGTTGCTCGATTCGCGGAGCAGCTTCAGGCGTTCGGCCGGGGCCTTCTTCAGGATGCGGGCGACGATGTCGTCGGCCTTCTTGCCGCCGGCGACGTACTCACCGGTGGCCGGGTCGAGGCGCAGGATGTCCTTGCCGACCTTCTTGTAGAAGCCGGCACCGGTCTTCTGGCCGAGCGCGCCCTTGGCGATCAGCGCGGCCAGCGGCGCGGGGGTCGCGTAGCTCGGGAAGAACGGATCGTCCTTGAGGTTGTCCTGCAGCGTCTTGATGACGTGCGACATGGTGTCGAGGCCCACCACGTCGGCGGTGCGGAACGTGCCGGAGCTGGCGCGGCCCATCTTCTTGCCGGTCAGGTCGTCGACGACGTCATAGGACAGGCCGTAGTTCTCGGCTTCCTTGAACGTGGCCAGGATGCCGGCGATGCCGACGCGGTTGGCGACGAAGTTCGGCGTGTCCTTCGCACGCACGACGCTCTTGCCGAGCGCGGTGGTGACGAACGACTCGAGCTGGTCGAGGATCTCGGGGCGCGTGGTGGGCGTGGCGATCAGCTCGACCAGGGCCATGTAGCGCGGCGGGTTGAAGAAGTGGATGCCGCAGAAGTTCGGCTTGATCGACTCCGGCAGCACTTCCGACAGCTTCGTGATCGACAGGCCCGACGTGTTCGACGCGACGATGGCGTTCGGCGACAGGAACGGCGCGATCTTCGTGTAGAGGTCGAGCTTCCAGTCCATGCGCTCGGCGATGGCCTCGATGATGAGGTCGCAGTCGCGCAGCAGCTCGCTGTGCTCTTCGTAGTTGGCCTGCTGGATCAGCGCGGCGTCTTCCGGCACGCCGAGCGGCGCCGGCTTGAGCTTCTTCAGGCCCTCGACGGCCTTCGTGACGATGCCGTTCTTCGGGCCTTCCTTCGCGGGCAGGTCGAACAGCACGACCGGCACCTTGACGTTCACCAGATGGGCGGCGATCTGCGCCCCCATCACGCCGGCGCCGAGCACGGCCACCTTGCGGACATTGAATCGACTCATGTTTTCTCCTGGAGGGTGTTGTGGGGTCGCGGCGAGCCGGTCACTCGGCGCGGACCCAGGTTTGGGTGCGGCCGAACACGGGGGCGCCGACATAGCCGCGCACCTCGAGCTTCTTGCCGCCGTCGATCGGGGTCAGACGCACCTTGTAGGTCTTGCCGTTGGCGGGGTCAAGAATGGTCCCGCCTTCCCACCTTGCGCTGTCGGCCTCTTCGCTCTTCTTGACGCCGCGGATGAGCTGGAGACCCAGCAAGGGCTTGTCCTTGCGGTCATCCGTGCACTTGTCGCAGACGAGCTTCTCGGCGTCGGGCGAGTCGATCAGCTTCTCGAGCTTGCCGCTGATCACACCACCGGCTTCGGTGATGCGCACGTACGAGCGTTCCTTCTTCGTCGAATCGTCGATCGTCTTCCAGAGGCCGACCGGCGTGGCGTCGGACGCCACGGCAGCGAAGGACACGACGGCAGCGGCGAGGCCGCACAGCACACGTTTCATGGGGTCTCCTTTTCCCTTGGCTTTGGGGCTCAGAACCAGGACTCTTCCATTTCCACGAGCGTCGGCAGGCCGGCGCGCGCGGTGCGGATCAGCGATGCCGTCTCGGGCAGCAGCTTGGCGAAGTAGAAGCGCGCCGTGGCGAGCTTGGCCTTGTAGAACGGGTCGCCGCCGCCCTGCTTCTCGAGCGCCACCTTGGCCATGCGGGCCCAGAAGTAGCCGAACACGAGGTGGCCCACGACGCGCAGGTAGTCGACCGAGGCCGCACCCACTTCGTCCTGGTTGCCGAAGGCCTTCATGCCCACTTCGGTCGTCAGCTTGACGACCTTCTCGCCCAGGTCGGCCAGCGGGTTGATGAACTCCTGCATGGCTTCGTTGGTGCCCTCTTCCTCGACGAAGTCCTGCACCATCTTGCCGAACTTGCGCAGCTTGGCGCCGTTGTCGGCCAGGATCTTGCGGCCCAGCAGGTCGAGCGACTGCACGGTGTTCGTGCCTTCGTAGATCATGTTGATGCGCGCGTCACGGACGTACTGCTCCATGCCCCACTCGGCGATGTAGCCGTGGCCGCCGAACACCTGCATGCAGTGCGACGTGGAGATCCAGGCGTTGTCGGTGATGAACGCCTTGATGATGGGCGTGATCAGCGCGACCATGTCGCCGGCTTCCTTGCGCACGTCGGCGTCGTCGCTCGACAGTTCCTTGTCGAGCTGCAGCGTGGTCCACAGGCCCAGGGCGCGGCCGCCTTCGGCGTAGGCGCGGGCGGTCAGCAGCATCTTGCGCACGTCCGGGTGCACGATGATCGGGTCGGCCGGCTTGTCCGGCGCCTTCGGGCCCGACAGCGCGCGCATCTGCAGGCGGTCCTTGGCGTAGGCCACGGCGTTCTGGTACGCCACTTCGGTCAGGCCGAGGGACTGCATGCCCACGCCCAGGCGGGCGGCGTTCATCATCACGAACATGGCCTGCAGGCCCTTGTTCGGCTGGCCCACGAGCGTGCCCACGGCGCCGTCGAGCGTCAGCTGCGCGGTGGCGTTGCCGTGGATGCCCATCTTGTGCTCGAGGCCCGTGCAGAAGATCGGATTGCGCGAGCCGATGCTGCCGTCGGCGTTGACGTTGAACTTCGGCACCACGAAGAGCGAGATGCCCTTCGAGCCCACGGGGGCGTCCGGCAGGCGGGCCAGCACCAGGTGGATGATGTTCTCGGTCATGTCGTGTTCGCCGGCCGAGATGAAGATCTTCGCGCCGGTGATCTTGTACGTGCCGTCCGCCTGCGGTTCCGCCTTCGTGCGCAGCAGGCCGAGGTCGGTGCCGCAGTGCGGTTCGGTCAGGCACATCGTGCCGGTCCACTCGCCGCTCGTCAGCTTGGGCAGGTAGGTCTTCTTCTGCTCGTCGGTGCCGTGGGCGTGCAGGGCTTCGTACGCGCCGTGCGACAGGCCGGGGTACATCGTCCAGGCCTGGTTGCCCGAGTTCATCATCTCGTAGAGGCACTGGTTCACCAGGTGCGGCAGGCCCTGGCCGCCGTAGGCCGGGTCGCAGCTCAGCGCGGGCCAGCCACCTTCGACGTACGTCTTGTAGGCTTCCTTGAAGCCCTTCGGCGGGGAGACCTCGTGCGTGGTCTTGTCCAGCGTGCAGCCTTCCTGGTCGCCGCTCAGGTTGATCGGGAAGATCACCTGCGAGGCGAACTTGCCGCCTTCCTCGATCACCGCGTTGATGGTGTCGGCGTCGACGTCGGCGTACGGCGGCAGCGTCTTGAGTTCATCGGTCACGTTCAGCACTTCGTGCATCACGAACTGCATGTCGCGCAGGGGCGGGGTGTACTGGGCCATCATGAACTCCTTCGGGATTTCTGGAAAAGGGGAAAGTGAAGATCAGCCGCGTGCCTTGCGGGCAGGCTGGGTGGAAGCGGCCGACAACTCGAGGCCAGCGGGCGTGGCGTAGTAATTCACGACACGCTCGAACGAAACACGCACCCGGTCGAGGGCGCCGGGGATGCGCAGGAAGCGGGCGTCGTGGTGCAGGGCCAGGATCAGGCCATGCACCTCGAACAGCATCTGGGCGGTGTCGGTATCGGAGCGCAGGTGGCCCTCCGACACGGCGAGTGCGATGGCCTTGCCGAGCGCGGCCTGCCACGCGGCCACCATCTCGACGAGTGCGTCACGCACGGGACCCGGACGGTCGTCGAACTCGACGGCGCCGCTGATGTAGATGCAACCGGAGTCCAGTTCGACCGTCACGCGCTTGACCCAGCGGTCGAACAGCGCGCGCAGGCGCGGCAGGCCGCGCTGCACGCGCATCGCCGGGTGGAAGACTTCTTCCTCGAACTTGGTGTGGTACTCGCGGATGACCGAGATCTGCAGTTCCTCGCGCGAGCCGAAGTGGGCGAACACGCCCGACTTGCTCATGCGCGTGACATCGGCCAGCGCCCCGATGGACAATCCCTCGAGTCCCATGTGCGACGCGAGGCTCAGGGCGGCCTCGAGGATGGTGGCGCGCGTCTGCTGGCCCTTCTGGAGGGTCTTCGGCAGGTCGCGCGAAGCGCGGGATGGAGCGGTGGTCGGTTCGGTCACGGCAGGTTTCCGGGTCTGGAAAGAAACGAACGATCGTTCTATTTTGCAGAAAAATCAAGCCCATGTCTGCAGGGCGACAGACTTTTTTTGGGGGATGAGGGTGCGGAGGCGATCGAATCGGCATCGTTCCGCGGAAAGCTGCCGTCAGAGTCAGGGTTAACCCGCAAAATCGGTGCGAAGCACCCTGCCGGTCGCCCATGACCCCTTGATGAAGGCGGCCGCGGTGTGCACAACCGCCGACAACCTGCCTGCAATTTAGGCAAACCCGCCGGATTGGTTTACGCTCTGCCTACAAGGAGAGTCATCCGTGGAAGTCCTCCAGCTCGATGTGTCCGGCCGTCCCCAGTCGTGGATCTCGGCCAAGGAAGCAGCGGTCATCTATGCCAGCGACGGCGTGGCGTGGACGCTGGGAGACGCCTTTTATGTGCTGCGCGGCGGCATGCAGCGCTGCACGGGCCTCCAGTCGCGCATCGAGGTGCACCCCATCATCGCGGTGCGGGGGGCCATCCCCAGCCGGGCCTGGCGGCAGGCGCCGGCGCTGTCGAACCCGAAGCTCTTCTCGCGCGACCGGCTGGTGTGCGCCTACTGCGGCGGCCACTTCCACGCCGACGACCTCACCCGCGAACACATCGTGCCCACCTCCCGCGGCGGGCACGACACCTGGATGAACTGCATCACCGCGTGCCGCAACTGCAACGGCCGCAAGGGCAACCGGCTGCCGGAGGAAGCGCACATGTCGCTGCTCTACCTGCCGTACGTGCCCAGCCTGCACGAGGACATGATCCTGCGCGGGCGCCGCATCCTCGCCGACCAGATGGAATTCCTGCTGGCGAGCGTGCCGCGCAACAGCCGCCTGCGGGCGATGGCGTAGAAACCCGGGCCGCGGCGCCGCTGGTTCACTTGACCAGCAGCAGCGGCGTTTCGCTCAGGTGCAGCACCCGCTGCGCCACCGAGCCGAGGAACAGCCCGCCCAGTGCTGTGCGGCCGTGCGTGCCCATCGCGATCTGGTCGACCGCCCGTTCCCGGGCCACCCGCACGATCTCGGAGGCCGGCACGCCGTGGGCGGCCGCATGCGAGACCCGGGTGAGGCCGCACGTGGCCGCATGGCGAGCGGCCGCTTGCAGCATGTCGTCCTGGGCGGCCTGCTGCCGCGCCTCCACCGATTCGGCATCGAACGGGGGGAAGTCGCCGTAGTGGTGGGCTCGCTCGCGGACGTTCAACAGGATGACTTCCGTGTCGGCCAGGTTCTGCGACAAGCCCGCCACGGCATCGATCGCACGCAGCGCCCGGTCGGAACCATCGATGGTGATCAGCACTTTCATGTCCATTCTCCTCACCGCGGCGCGGTCGGATGGACACACTGGATCCCTCGCCCTCTCCGGCCCCGACCGTCGGTCGGTCACGGGGCCCTCGCCCGCCCCGCGAACGAGGCCACCCCGGTCGGTTGGACCCTCCGGCGGGTCCCGAGTTCAGCCCGCGGAGGACCGCAGACCGTCCACGAACCCCGCCAGCCGGGCCAGCCCTTCCGCCAGTTCCTCGCGCGACGCGGCGTACGACAGCCGCACGTGGGCATCGCCCCCGCACAAACCGAAGTCGTTGCCCGGCGTGAGCGCCACCAGGGCCTCGTCGAGCGCCCGTTCGCAGAAGCGCATCGCGTCGAGCCCCGTGCCGCGCACGTCGAAGTAGACGTAGAAGGCGCCGTCGGGCGGTACCGGCACGGGCAGGCCGATGCGGGCCAGGCCCTCCAGCACCAGCGTGCGCCGGGCCAGGAACTCGGCGCGGCGTTCCTCGCACACCGCGAGCGACTCGGGGGTGAAACAGGCGAGCGCCGCCTGCTGGGCCGGCGTGGACGCGCAGATGTAGTAGTTCTGGGCCAGCCGCTCCATCACCGGCACCATCTCGTCGGGCACGATGCACCAGCCGAGCCGCCAGCCGGTCATGCCGAAGTACTTCGAGAAACTGTTGACCACCACCGCACCCGGGTCGAACGACAGCACGCTGCGGGCCGGGCTGCCGTCGGGAGCGGCATCGGCCAGGTCGAGGTAGATCTCGTCGACGAGGCGCCATGCGCCGCGGCTGCGCGCCCACTCGCACAGGGCCGCCAGCTCGGTGGAGGTCACCGACGTGCCCGTGGGATTCGATGGCGTGGCGATCATCAGGCCGCGCGTGCGCTCGGTCCAGTGCGCCGTCACGCTGGCCAGGTCGAGCTGGAACCGCGTGGCGGCGCTCGTGGGCACGAGCGTCACGTCGGCGCCGAAGCTGCTGAGGAACTGCCGGTTGCAGGGGTACGACGGGTCGCCCACGATCACCTGGTCGCCGGGTTCGACCAGCGCCGCGGTGACGAGCAGCAGCGCGGCGGAGGCCCCGGCCGTCACCACCACGCGGGACGGGTCGATGTCGACGCCATGCGCCTGCCGGTAGAAGCCGGCGATGGCCTCGCGCAGCGCGGGCAGGCCCAGCGCCGCGGTGTACGGCAGGCCGCCCTCGCCCGCCACGCGCTGCAGCGCCTGCAGCACCGCGGGCGGCGCCCCGAAGTCGGGTTCGCCGAGGCTCAGCTTGACGACGTGCCGCCCCTGCGCCTCGAGGGCGGCGGCCCGTTTGCCGAACTCCATCGCGAAGAACGGCGCGATGGCCAGCGCCCGGCTCGAGAACCTCATGGTGGCATCAACCGCGCAGGCGCTTGAGCAGGCCGGCGGTGGAACCGTCCAGCCCCTTCGTCTCGCCGGAAGCGAGCCGCGGCAGCAGGTCGTTGCACAACGCCTTGCCGAGCTCGACGCCCCACTGGTCGAAGCTGTTGATGCCCCAGATGGCACCGCTCACGAACACGCGGTGCTCGTACAGCGCGATGAGTGCGCCGAGCGCATGCGGGTTCAGCTGGTCGATCAGGAACGTGGTGCTCGGGCGGTTGCCCGGGAAGCTGCGGTGGCGCGACAGCACGCCCCGGTCGAGGTCGGCCGAGGCGGTGGGCGCCTTTTCGGTGGCGGCCTCGTCGGCCGTCTTGCCGAGCATCAGCGCCTGGCTCTGCGCGAGGCCGTTGGCCAGCAGCTTGGTCTGCAGGTCGGAGAAGCCGTGCGTGGGGTGCTTGACCAGGATGAACTCGACCGGGATCACGTCGGTGCCCTGGTGCAGCATCTGGAAGTACGCGTGCTGGCCGTTGGTGCCGGGTTCGCCCCAGACGACCGGGCTGGTGCCGAACGGCAGCAGTTCGCCGTCGAGGTCGACGCGCTTGCCGTTGCTTTCCATCTCGAGCTGCTGCAGGTACGCGGGGAACCGGCGCAGGCCCTGGTGGTACGGCGCGACGCTGCGGCTCGTGAAGCCGTGGAAGTTGCGGTACCAGACGTCGAGCAGGCCCAGCACCAGCGGCAGGTTCTTCGGCGCCGGGGTTTCGGCGAAATGGCGGTCCATCGCGTGGGCGCCGGCCAGCAGCGCGCGGAAGTGGTCGCCGCCGATCGCCAGCGCGATGGGCAGCCCGATGGCCGACCACAGCGAGTAGCGCCCGCCCACCCAGTCCCAGAAACCGAACGTGGTGGTGATGCCGAAGGCCGCGGCCGCCTGCACGTTCGTGGTGGTGGCCACGAAGTGCTTGGCGATGTCGGTACCGCCGTTGGCTTCGAACCAGGCCTTCGCCACCTGGGCGTTGGCCATGGTCTCCTGCGTCGTGAACGTCTTGCTCGCGATGACGAACAGCGTCTCCGACGGCTTGAGACGGCGCAGCACCGGGGCGATGTCGTGGCCGTCGACGTTCGACACGAAGTGGAACGTGATGCCCGGATGCACGAAGGCGTCGAGCGCCGGGATCACCATCTGGGGCCCCAGATCGCTGCCACCGATGCCGATGTTGACCACGTGGCGGATGCCGCTGGCCGCGGTGTCGCGCACCTGCTCCACGTACGCGAGCATGGCGTCGAGCACCTGGTGCACGTCGTGGCTGAACGGCCCCTTGCCGCGGGGCGCGCGCAGCGCGGTGTGCAGCACGGCGCGGCCTTCGGTGGTGTTGATGGGGTCGCCGCGCAGCATCGCGTCACGGCGCGCCTCGACGCCGCACTCGTGCGCGAGGTCGTGCAGGAAGTGCAGCGTGGCGGTGTCGACGCGGTTCTTCGACAGGTCGGCATAGAGGCCCGGCGCGTCGAAGCCGAGCGCCTCGAAGCGGCCCGGGTCGCGGGCGAAGGCCTCGCGGATGTCGAAGTCGCGGCCATGGGCCTCGTAGTGCCCGGCCAGCGCGGCCCAGGCTTCGGTGCGGTCACCCCGGGTGAACGTCATTTCGTGAGTCCTTCGATCATGGTGTCGAGCTTGCCGGCGTCGACCGCGAACGCGCGGATGCCTTCGGCGAGCTTCTCGGTGGCCATCGCGTCGTCGTTCAGCGCGAGGCGGAAGCTCGCCTCGTTGTGGGTGCTGGCGTGGATGGGAGCGTTTTTCGCGGCCTTGGGGTCGAGCACGCGCGGCAGCGGGGCGTCGGTGGCCTGCAGCTTGGCGAGCAGGTCGGGGCTGATGGTGAGCAGGTCGCAGCCGGCCAGCGCCTGGATCTGGCCCAGGTTGCGGAAGCTCGCGCCCATGACCTCGGTGTCGATGTCGAACTTCTTGTAGTACGTGTAGATCTGTGCCACCGACTTCACACCCGGGTCGTTCGACAGCGCGTTGGCGGCCTCGTCCCACCCGGCGCCGGCCGACTTCTTGTACCAGTCGTAGATGCGCCCCACGAACGGAGAGATGAGCTTCACGCCGGCCTCGCCGCAGGCCACGGCCTGGCAGAACGAGAACAGCAGCGTCAGGTTGCAGTGGATGCCGTCGTGCTCGAGGATGCGCGCGGCCTGGATGCCTTCCCACGTGGAGGCGATCTTGATGAGCACGCGGTCACGGCCGATGCCGCGGGCCTCGTACAGCGCCATGATGCGGCGGGCGCGGGCCACGGTGGCGGCCGTGTCGAAGCTCAGGCGGGCGTCCACCTCGGTGGAGACGCGGCCCGGCACGACCTTCAGGATCTCCATGCCGAAGCGCACCAGCACCTCGTCGACCACCTCGTCGAGGCGGGCACCGCGGTGGGCGGCCACGGTCTCGGACAGCAGCGGCGCGTAGTCGGGCTGCTGCACCGCCTTCAGGATCAGCGAGGGGTTCGTGGTGGCGTCGCGCGGGGCGAAGGCCGCGAGTTCCTTGAAGTTGCCGGTGTCCGCCACGACGGTGGTGAACTGCTTGAGTTGGTCGAGTTGGTTCATGTTCGGAAGCTCCACGAGGAGCTGCTATTAGACCGCAGAGCGAGACCGCAGAGCGGGCCGCGTTGACGCTCCCAGCATACTTCGGCACCATGACCCGCACCCCCAACACCCGACTGCATTGATGTCTTTCGACCTCGTCTTCTTCGGCGGCACCGGCGACCTCACCTGGCGCAAGCTGATGCCCGCCCTGTTCCAGGCCTTCCGCCACGGCAAGCTGCCCGCCGCGGGCCGCATCCTGTCGGTGGCCCGCGACGAGTTGTCCGACGAGCAGTACCGCGCGTGGCTCAAGGAGCGCTTCCAGGAGGTGGACGATGCGAAGCGGCCGAACGACGAGGAGTTCGCCCGTTTCGCCGAGCTGCTGCACTACCGCCGCATGGACCTGTCCCAGCCGGCCGACTACGCCCGGCTGAAATCGTGGCTGCAGGGGCGCGGCGCCGATTCGGCCGTGCTGTACCTCGCCACCAGCCCCCACCTGTTCCCGATGATCTGCGAGCAGCTGGGCGCCGCGGGCCTGAACGGCCCGCAGGTGCGAGTGGTGCTCGAGAAGCCGCTGGGCCACGACCTGGCGAGCGCGCAGGAGATCAACCGCGTGGTGCGGTCGGTGTTCAGCGAGACGCAGGCCTTCCGCATCGACCACTACCTCGGCAAGCCGTCGGTGCAGAACCTGATGGCACTGCGCTTCGGCAACGCGCTCTTCGAGCCGCTGTGGCGGCGCGAGAGCATCGCCAACATCCAGATCACCCTCGCCGAATCGCTGGGCGTGGGCACCCGCGGCGAGTTCTACAACCAGACGGGCGCGCTGCGCGACATGGTGCAGAACCACGCGCTGCAGCTGCTCACCATGGTGGCCATGGAGCCGCCGTCCAGCAACGACGCCGACGCCATCCGCGACGAGAAGCTCAAGGTGCTGCGCTCGCTCAAGCCGTTCACGGAAGACAGCGTGGGCCGCGACGTGGTGCGCGGCCAGTACCGCCCGGGCAACGCGGCCGGCCACCCGGCGGTGGGCTTCCTGCAGGAGCAGAACGTGCCCGCCGACAGCCGCTGCGAGACCTTCGTGGCGCTGCGCACCGAGGTGCAGAACTGGCGCTGGGCCGGGGTGCCGTTCTACCTGCGCACCGGCAAGCGTCTCGCCTCGCGCGAGGCCCAGATCGTCGTGAACTTCCGGCCCACGCCGCACAACATCTTCCCGGGCTTCAACGCGCCGAACAAGCTCGTGATCAAGCTGCAGCCGGAGGACGGCCTCGAGCTGCACCTGCTGGCGGCCAAGGGCGCGAACCAGCAGGAGGCGCTGTCACCGGTGTCGCTCGACCTGGACTTCGACAAGGCCTTCGCCGAGAACCGCGTGGGCGCCTACGAACGCCTGCTGCTCGACGCCCTCGCCGGCCGGCTCAACCTCTTCGTGCGCAGCGACGAGCAGGAGCAGGCCTGGCGGTTCGTCGAGCCCATCCTGCAGGCCTGGTCGAAGGACCAGGCGGGGCCGCGGCCCTACGCCGCCGGCACGTGGGGGCCCGCCGCGGCCAGTGCGCTGGTGGCGCGCGACAACTTCGCGTGGGACGAGGAGCAGTGAGCGCGGCAGAAAAAAGAGAAGCCTGTCACCCCGGCGGATGCCGGGGCCCTGGGCGGCTGCAGACGAACCGCCAGACGAGGCCCACGCCAGCGCCTTCAAAGCGCAGCGAGGGTCCCGGCCTTCGCCGGGATGACGGTTGTTTCTTCAGGCCGTCGTAGCCGTGGCCGGCACGGCCTCGGGCATCAGCAGCACGTCGACCCCATAAAGCCGCGCCAGGTCGGCCAGCTTCGCCGGCGCATGCCGCACCGCGAAGCCCTTGCCCCAGGCCTTGGCCAGGCGCTGGCATTCGAGCAGCACGGCCAGCGCCGACGAGTCGAAGCGCTGGAGGCCCGACGCGTCGACCGTGACCTCGGCCTCGCCAGGCGCCTTGGCCTCCTGCTGCAGCGCCTGAGCGAGCATGCGCTGCGTGTCGCGGGCCTCCCGGCTCGTGATGATGGCAGGCAGGATCAGCATGGGGCCGCTCAGGTGCGCGTCGCCGCGGCCTTGTTCAGGTCCTGCAGCAGCTTGATGACACCGTCGATGCCGCTCTGGCTCACCACGGGCTTGAACTGGCCCTGGTAGGTGGTGACGAGCCACAGGCCCGACACGTTCACGTCCCAGATCTTCCAGCCGTCACCGGCCTTCTCGAGGCGGTAGTCGAGCTGGATCGGCTGGCCCTTGCCACGAATCTCGCTGCGCACCAGCACGTTGGAATCGTCGGACACGTCCTTGACGGGGCGCACCTCGACGGTCTGGTCCTTGACCTGCGACAGCGCGCCGGCGTACGTGCGCAGCAGCAGCGTGCGGAACTCCTCCTGCACCTTCTGCTTCTGCTCGGGCGTGGCCTTGTTCCACTGCGGGCCGATGGTCTTGGCCGTCATGCGGGTGAAGTTCACGTGCGGCAGCACCTTGGCTTCCACGAGCGCGGAGATCTTCTTCAGGTCGCCGGCCTGGATGGACTTGTCGGCCTTGGCGGCGTCGAGCACCTCGCTCGAGACCTGGCGCACCAGTTCATCGGGGGCCTGCTGGGCCTGGGCGACGGCGCTCGCGGCCACGAAGCCCACGGCGGCAACCCACGACATCAGTTGTTTCATTCGCATTCGGTAATCCTTTCATGTCGCCGGATGGTCGACCCGGCATTGGACGGGATCGCGGGCGGAGAGTTCGCTCCGCGGGCCCGTTGGTTCACACAACGCAGCACACCGGCGATCGGTTGTCTCGGATCCGGGTCATTGGGCGGGCGCGCTGGCGGCAGAAGCCGGGGCGGCCGGCGCAGAGGCGGCCTCGGCGGGCGGCTCGGGATCCGCCTCGAAATCGTCTTCCTCGTCGTCGGGCTCGTTGCCATCGTAGACCAGACTGCGGCGGCGCTGCAGGTAGGCATCGCGCACGAAGACGTACTTGTCGAGCGCCATGTCGTCGAGCATGCGGCTCGTGGGGAGCAGGTTCGCACGTTCGTTGAGCAGGCCCAGGCTGCCGAGGGCGATCTGGGTGCTGGTGTCGGCGAAAGCGAGCGTGGGGCCCCAGTAGCGGTCGAGTGGCAGCGCGACCGAGTCGCGCAGCGTGGACGGCCCGAACAGTGGCCAAACCACGTACGGGCCGGGCTTCACGCCCCAGCGGCCCAGGGTCTGGCCGAAGTCCTCGCGCTGGCTGTCGATGCCCGCCACCGTGGCCACGTCGATGAGGCCGGCCACGCCGAACAGCGAGTTCGTGGTGACGCGGGCCACGTCCTGCCCCGTGTCGGCGAGCTTGAGCTGCAGCAGGTTGTTGACGGCCGACCAGGCATCCGCGAAGTTGCCGAAGAAGTTGGTCACGCCGGTGCGCATGAACTGCGGCACCACGTTCGCGTAGAACGTGGCCACGGGACGGATCACCGCCGAGTCAACCGCGTCGTTGAACGCGAACACCTTGCGGTTCCAGTTCTCCCACGGATCGGTCTTCGGCGCGGGCTTCGGCGCCGCGGCGGCGTCGGCCCCGGGCGCGGCCGGAGGCGGTGCCGTGGCGCAGCCCGTCCCCAGGGCCAGGACCCCGGCGGCGAGCGACGCGGCAAGGAGACGTCTCACTTCTTCGCCCCTGCCCCGGCGGCCGCGGGCGCTGCAGGCTCGGCGGCCTTGCTGTAGAGGAACTGGCTGATCAGGTTCTCGAGCACGACCGCGTCCTGCGTCTGCTTGATGGTGTCGTTGGCGACGAGCACCTTCTCGTCCGCGCCAGGCTCGAGGCCGATGTACTGTTCGCCGAGCAGGCCCGACGTGAGGATCTTCGCGATGCTGTCCTTCGGGAACTCGAACTTCTTCTCGAGCTGCAGCTGCACGCGCGCCTGGAAGGTCTTGCTGTCGAAGGTGATGGACTCGACCCGGCCGATCACGACCCCGGCGCTCTTGACCGCCGCCCGGGGCTTGAGGCCGCCGATGTTGTCGAACCGGGCCGTCACGGCGTAGGTTTCGCCGAAGTTCAGGCTCAGCAGGTTGCCGGCCCGCAGGGCCAGGAACAGGATGGCGGCCGCGCCGATCAGCACGAACAGCCCCACCCACACGTCATGACGAGACTTCTGCACGTCGTCGCTCCTCAAATCGAAAACATCATGGCGGTCAACACGAAGTCGAGCGCCAGCACGGAAAGCGAGGCCATCACCACGGTGCGGGTGGTGGCCTGGGCCACGCCATCGGGCGTGGGCTTGCAGCTGAACCCCTGGAGCAGCGCGATGAAGGTCACGGTGAAGCCGAACACCACGCTCTTCACGATGCCGTTGCCCACGTCCGCCCAGACGTCGACGCCACCCTGCATCTGGGACCAGAACGACCCCGGGTCGATCCCGATCAGCACGACCGCGACCAGCCAACCGCCAAGGATACCCACTGCGCTGAACACCGCCGCCAGCAATGGCATCGCGACGACACCCCCCCAAAAGCGAGGTGCGAGCACCCGCTTCACGGGATCCACCGCCATCATCTCCATGGCGACGAGCTGCTCGCCCGCCTTCATGAGGCCGATCTCGGCGGTGAGCGAGGTGCCTGCGCGGCCGGCGAACAGCAGCGCCGTGACCACCGGCCCCAGTTCGCGCACGAGGGACAGCGCCACGAGCAGGCCCACCGCCTCGGCGGAGCCGTAGCGCTGCAGCGTGTAGTAGCCCTGCAGCGCGAGCACGAAGCCCACGAACAGGCCCGACACCGAGATGATCGACAGCGACCGGTTGCCGATGAAGAACACCTGGTCGAGCACGAGGCGGAAGCGGCCGAAGGTGGCGCCCGCGAGGCGCACCAGCTGCCAGAAGAGGAACGTGGCCTGGCCGATGTCGGCGAGCTTGCCGCGAACGGCGAGCCCCACGGCGGATGGGCTGAGCCAGTTCATCGGGCACCTCCGCCGACGCCGAAGTCCTGCTCGAGCGGCGCGGCCGGGTAATGGAACCGCACCGGCCCGTCGGGCTGGCCGCCCACGAACTGCTGCACGAGCGGGTCGGTGCTCGCGCGCATCTCCTCGGGCGAGCCCTGGGCGACGATGCGGCCGTTGGCGACGAAGACCACGTGGTCGGCGATCAGGAAGGTCTCGTCCACGTCGTGGGACACGACGATGCTCGTGATGCCGAGGGCACGGTTCAAGTCGCGGATGAGCGTGGCGGCCACGCTCATCGAGATGGGGTCGAGGCCGGCGAAGGGCTCGTCGTACATGATCAGCTCGGGGTCGAGCGCGATGGCCCGGGCGAGCGCCACGCGGCGCGCCATGCCGCCGGAAACCTGCGACGGCAGCAGGTCGCGGGCACCGCGCAGGCCCACGGCGTTGAGCTTCATCAGCACGAGGTCGTGGACCATCGCCTCGCTGAGGTTCGTGTGCTCGCGCAGCGGGAAGGCCACGTTGTCGAACACCGAGAGGTCGGTGAACAGCGCGCCGAACTGGAACAGCATGCCCATGCGCCGCCGGGCGGCGTAGAGGCCGTCGGTGTCGAGGGTGGCGAGGTCGACGCCATCGAACATCACCTGCCCGCTCATGGGGGCGAGCAGGCGCCCGACCAGCCGGAGCACGGTGGTCTTGCCGCCGCCCGAGGTGCCCATCAAGGCCAGCACCTTGCCCCGGGGCACGGTGAGGTTGACGTTCTCGAGGACCACCCTGTCGCCGTAACCACAGGTCACGTTGCGCAGCTCGATCAGCGGGTTGGGGGCATCAGGGGAATCGACGGGGGGTGAACTCATTCGCCTTCGGGAGGTGTGCGGGCGGAGATTTTGTCCGCAAGCGGCTGATGATAGGGCATTGCCGGACCCCGCGTCCGTGCAGACTTCGCCCGGCGGCAAAGATGTGTTTCACCCTTGTAACCACCCGCCCGCCCCCCCGGACGACCGCTCGTCGGGTCCGACAGACGGCCGATCGGGCCCGACGTCCGGTCGCCGCCTCCCCGGGGCCGGCTCCGATAATCGCTGCCATGAAAGGTACCGTCACCATGCACAGGCTCCGCTCGATGCGTCGCTCCCGGCAGGCTGGTTTCACGCTGGTCGAATTGATGGTCATCGTGGCCATCATCGCCATCCTGATGGCCATGGCCGCCCCCCTGTTCGAGCGCACCGTGGCCTCCAGCCGCCTGACGTCGAAGACCAACGACGTGGTGCTGGCCCTGAAGATGGCCCGCAGCGAGGCGTCCCGCACCGGGGTCCCGATGGCCGTCCGGTCGGTCGCGGGCACGTCGGTCTTCAGCGGCGGCTGGCAGGTGTACCCCAACGCCGCCGGCGACGGGGCCGAAAAGGAGGACGACGTGGACTACCTGCACGTCGCCGAGGCCGCCCCCGGCCTGGTCAGCGTGAACCGCGTCACGTTCGACGGCTCCACGTACGCCGACTGGTCGGGCCCCAACGGCGAGTCACTCGTGTTCAACGCCCGCGGCCGCACCACCCTTTCCTATTTCCGCATCTGCAGCGGCCTCGCCGGCGCCCCCGGCCGGGTCGTCGTCGTCACCGCCGTCGGCAAGGTGTCGGTCGTCTCCAACGGAGTGAGCTGCTCATGAGTTCCCGTGTTTCCCCCGTCCGTTCCCGAGTGCCGCGGCCCCGCGCCGCAGGCCGGCGCCGCCAGGCCGGCATCACGCTGATCGAACTGCTCGTCTCCCTGCTCATCTTCTCGTTCGGCATGCTGGGCCTCGCCGGCCTGCACATCCGCACGCTGGCCTATTCCCAGAGCTCGCTGTTCCGCTCCCAGGCCACCGCGCTGGCCGACGACGTGCTGGACCGCATGCGCGCCGACCGCACCAACGCCCGCGACGTCCTGACAGGACCGGGCACCTGGGTCACGGACATCGACCAGGGTTTCGAGGACATCGGATCGAACAACACCGACCTCGCCGACTGGAAGCAATCGGTCGGCGCCCTCCTGCCCGGCGGCAAGGCCTCGATCGCGGTGGCCGGCGACGGACTCGTGACGGTCACCATCGCCTGGCGCGACACGAAGGACACGGGTGGCGACACGCCGGACCCGCTCCAGAGCTTCGTCACGGTGTCGCGCCTCTAGGAACGGAACTCCCGACATGTCTTTCTCCTCCCTTCCCCTTCGTCCGTTCCACCCGCACCCGTCCCGCCGCACCGCGCGGGGCTTCACGCTGGTCGAGCTGATGATCTCCATCGCGCTCAGCCTGGGCCTGATCGCCGTGATGCTGACGGTCTACCAGAGCACCCGCGCCGCCGCGAAGCGCCAGGAGCAGCTCTCGGAGCTCCAGCAGGGCGTGCGCACCGCCTTCGAATACCTGGCCACCGATGCCCGCATGATCGGCCACCGGGGTTGTTTCACCCGCCGCGCCTCCGGACTCAGCTTCCCCGGCCTGACGGCCGGCACCCTCGACACCAACTACCAGCTGGGGGTCGAGGGCTTCGACTTCGCCCTGACGGGCAATGCGTTGCCCATGACCTCCGCCAATCCCACGGACGACACCGACGCCAGCAACTGGACCGCCAACGGCGCCGCGGCACCCGCCATCGCCAACCTTCCGCTGGACACCGTCTCCGGGTCCGGGCTGGGCCTCACCCCCGGATCCGACGTGCTGGTGATCCGTTCCGTGGTGGGCCAGCCGGTGCGGCTCACGCTCGACCCCGCCACCTCCGGCAGCAGCACCACCCTCACCCTTCAGAACACGGGGGCCCGCTGCAGCAACGGCGTCGATGGTCTCTCGGGCTTCTGCGCCGGCAGCCACGGCCTGATCGCCAACTGCACCGCCGCCCAGTTCTTCACGGTCCCCGCGGCCCCGGCCGGCAACACGATGGTCACCGGCAACGCCCTCGTCGCCACCTACACCACCGCAGCCGAGGTGTTCCCGGTGCACACCGTCGCCTACTACGTCAAGCGGGGCACCTCGGGCACGGGCCCCTCGCTGTACCGCCGTGTGTTCGACGGCACCACCGCGGGGGGGCTCGAAGAGGAGCTCATCGACGGGGTGGAAACGATGCAGGTCCAGTACGGCATCGACAGCAACGCCGACAACATCCGTGACGGCAACTACGTGACCGCCAGCGCCGTGACCAACTGGGACACCGTGATGACCGTGCGCGTGTCGCTGCTGATGCGCACCACCGACCAGCTGGAAGGTGGCAACGCGCTCGCCAACAGCGCGACGGTGGGCGGCGTGGCCGTCACCTATCCCGTCGATGCGGACGACAAGCGCACCGACCGTTTCGACCGCCAGGTCTTCACGACGACCATCGCGCTGCGCAACCGCATCGCGTACTTCTGACGCAAGAGGCCTCCGAATGCCACGCATCCCCGCCCCTCGACGTGCCCCCCGCCCCAAGGCGCAACAGGGTGTCGTCCTGATCATCACGCTGATCGTCCTGATCCTGGTGACGGTGCTCAGCCTGGCGTCGATCCGCGCCACCACCACCGACGAGCGCATCGCCGGCAACGCCCGCGACCGCAACAAGGCCTTCCAGTCCGCCGAAGCAGTGGTGCTCCGATGCCTGGCCGCCGTGCGCAACAACACCTATGCCGGCGTCAAGCTCGATCCGGTCACGAGCGGCGACGAGAACTGGAAGGTGGAAGCGAACTGGGCCCCCGACAGCACCAACTCGGTCGCCGGGGCATTCACCGACGACGAACTGACCGACGCGGGCCTGAAGGAACAGCCCCGCTGCATGGTCGAGAAACTCAATGCCACCGGAACGAGCGTGCGGGTGACCGGCCGCGCCTCCGGCCTGTCGGCCGACAGCCGCGTGGTCCTGCAAGCCACCTTCTCCTCGGAGTGACGGCCCTCCCCCGCCGCGCCCGCAACTCCCTCCGAAAACGTATCCGCACGTGGAGCAACTTCCCATGACCACCTCCTACCGATTCACCGCCCGAAGGACCTTGTCATCGGTCCTGGCCGTCGCGATGCTGACCGAGGCCGTCACGCCCGCCTACGCCTTCGTCAACCAGCTGCCGGGCATCTACACCACGCCGCCCGAAGTGAACGTGATGTTCACGCTGGACGACTCGGGCTCGATGCGGTCGGACGCCATTCCGGACTATCGCCCCTACCCCACCAACACGTTCTGGGATGGCGTGCCGCGCACGGTCCGCAGCACCTACGGCCAGGAGAACACCAACACCATTCGGCACTACTGGCCGAACATGTGGGGCACCAACATCTCGGGCAACGCGTCCGACTACCTGTCGTACACCTACTACAAGAACGACGAGACCAACGAAGGCAAGGTGGGCCGCTACATGCGGTCGGCCGAGGGCAACCCGCTGTACTACAACCCCCGGGTGACGTACCTCGCCTGGCCCACGTACGCCAACGACAAGGTGCGGATGGGCAACGCCACGACCACGGCCGTGAGGATCAACGTCGACCGCCCCGACGGCGGCAACAACACGCTGGACATCACCGCGCAGCGCGGTTCGGGCAACAACAAGTACTGGCCGGCCACCTGGTACGTGTACAAGGGGAGCACCCCGCTGGCCTTCGGTTCACCCGCCGCGCAGACGAACAACATCGCCTCGAACTTCGACCGGTTCGAGATCACCACCACGTCGGCCGGCTTCAGGCGCTACGCCAGCCGCACCGACTGCACCGGTGCGATCTATGTTCCCACGGCCACATCTCCGGTCCAGACCGGGTGCACGCGGGACCAGGAACTCCAGAACTTCGCCAACTGGCTCCAGTACTACCGCAACCGCCGGCTGATGGCCAAGGGCGGGGTGTCGGCGGCCTTCGCGCTGCAGGGTGAGGCCCTGCGGGTGGGCTACGGCCAGATCAACACCGACGGCACGAAGGTCCGCGGCGTCGAGAAGTTCACCGGCACCTCGCGGCAAAGGTTCTTCGAACTGCTCTACACCAACGCCAGCGGCAACGGCGGCACGCCGCTGCGCGAGGCGCTGTACGACGTGGGCGAGTACTTCCGCCAGCCGGAGCCCTGGTACGACAACCCCCCCACCGTCAGCACGAACGAGTACAGCTGCCGCCGCAGCTTCCACATCCTGAGCACCGACGGCTTCTGGAACTCGGGCGCAGCCAGCGGTGACGCGGCGAACAACAACGACTCCTTCATGGCCGGCAACAGCCTGATGGAAACGCCGCCGAACCCCCGCAAGGAGAACATCCGGTACAAGTTCGGCGACGCCGAGCCGACGGATCCCAACGACGCGCTGGCGGGCCGGTTCACGGTGAAGCCGTTCACGGACGGGCGCGCCAACACCCTGTCCGACGTCGCGGCCTACTACTGGCGCACCGACCTGCGCGACACCTCGCCGAACCGTGTCGTGCCGTCGCAGCGCGACCCGGCCTTCTGGCAGCACGTCTCCACCTTCACGGTGGGCCTGGGCATCAGCGGCAGTGGCGACGTCACGGTCAGCGGATCGAAGGTCGTGCCGTCGAACAGCACCGCCACCTGGGCCCAACCGTTCCTGGGTCAGCCGTGGCTCTCGAGCCAGGAGCTCCGTGACCAGCTCATCGCCCAGAAGGTCAACGTGACCTGGACGGCCCCGAGCGACGACAACGCCGCCACGGGCGACGACCTGATCCACGCCTCGATGGTGGGACGCGGCCGCTACTTCTCCGCCAGCAACCCGACCGACCTCGCCAACGGCCTGGCCGCGGCCCTCGCGGAAGTGGCCGACCAGCCGCTCGACCTCGCCGCGGTGGCCACCGACTCGCCACGGGTCACGGCGAACGGCCGTGTCTACCAGAGCACGTTCAGTCCGGCCGGCTGGTACGGCCGCCTGTACTCCTTCCAGCAGGCCGCCGACGGCACGGTCAACAACAAGCCCACGTCCGGCAGCGCGGTCAACACCAGCCAGGTGTGGGAAGCGTCGAACAAGATGCCGGCTCACGCGGATCGCAAGATCTACACGGCCACCCGCCAGACCACGAACCCCGTCGTCGAGTTCAAGTGGGATGCCAAGACCGACGTCACCCAGCTCACGGCCGCGCAGAAGACGGCCCTCGGCAGCGCCGACGTGCTGAACTACCTGCGCGGCGACGCGTCGAAGGAGGTCCAGAACGGCGGCGGGATGCGCAACCGCGTGCGGTACCAGGTGGGCTCGGTGACTGGCGGCGTGCTGGGGGACATCGTCAACGGCTCGCCCATCAAGGGCCCGGACGCCGGCGGTGGCTACGAGTTCCTGCCCACCAGCCCGGCCCAGGCCAGCTACAAGGCATTCCGCTCGGGCACCAAGCTCGACACCATGCGCAAGACCATCTTCGTCGCGGCGAACGACGGCATGCTGCACGGCTTCAACACGGACACCGGCATCGAACGTTTCGCGTACGTGCCGGCGGCCGTCTACACCGTGCCCCGCTCCACGGTCGGGGGCCTGTCCGAGAACAAGCTCAACCTGCTGTCCGACAAGAACTACGAACACCGCTTCACCGTCGACGGACCGCCGAACGTGGCCGATGCCTACTACAACAACGACTGGCACACCGTGCTGGTGGGTTCGAACGGCGCCGGCGCACGCGGCATCTTCGCCATCGACGTGACCAACCCCGACCCGCTGAGCACGCCCGATTCCACCATCGGCCGCATGGGCGTGAGCAACTTCCTCTGGGAATACAGCGAGGCCGACGACAAGGACATGGGCTTCGTGCTGTCGTACCCTCACGTCGTCCGCCTGCGCAATGGTCAGTGGGCCGCCATCTTCGGCAATGGCTACGACAGCGAGAACGGACAGGCCAAGCTCTACATGATCGAGATCGGCACGCGCAAGGTGCACTCGTTCGCCGTGGGCGCCAAAGACAGCAGCAACGGCCTGAGCCAGCCGAACTTCATCGTGAACGCGCAGCGCGAGGTGATGGCCATCTACGCCGGCGACCTGAAGGGCAACCTCTGGAAGTTCGACGTCAGCTCCACCGACGAAACCCGTTGGGGTGTGGCATTCAACAACAACCCGCTGATCACGGTGACCAACGCTGCCGGCAACGTGCAGCCCATCGCCGTGATGCCCGAGATCGTCGAACACCCGAGCAAGGTGGGGGCCATGATCCTGTTCGGCACCGGCAAGCTCTTCGAGCCCAACGACACCACGGATGTGGACGCCAACAACGTCAACTCGAAGACCCAGTCCTTCTACGGCATCTGGGACAACAGCAACATCGGTGGCACCGAGGGCACGCGCGTCCAGCTGACCGCCACCAACCGCAACACCCTGCTGACCGGCACCCAGTCGCCCCTGTACACGGGCTCGCAACGCCTCTACGAAACCTCGCCCAACTCACCCGACTGGGCCCAGAACAAGCGCGGCTGGTACCTCGACCTCCGCACGAAGGGCGAGCGCGCCAACCTCACGCCGCAGGTCATCGAGAAGATGGTGATCATGGTGGCCAACCTCCCGAAGACGTCGGACCCGTGCGAGAACGGCGGCCAGTCGGCGATCTACTTCCTGGACCCCGTGACCGGCGGTCCGGCCCCGTACGCCCCCTTCGACTCGAACGGGGACGGCCAGATCAACACGAACGACACGGCCAACGTGCTCCTCAACGGCGGCGGCATCCTGAGCCAGCCCGTGGCGCAGCTGGTGTCCACCACGGCGAACACGCCGGTCAACAACGAGGTCACGTCGGCCCCCACGGACTTCGACCGTGGCCAGGTGTCCCGCCTGTCGGGTGGTGTGCAGATGGACAAGTCGCTCTCGGAGACCATCACGTGGGAGTGCGTGAACGGCCAACCGGTGATCTCCAACAAGCTGATCATCACCGCGGCACAGTCCGACACCTCGCTGATCAACCTGGGCCTGGGCTCCACCGGCAAGACCTGCCCGCCGGAGACCCCCGAGGAGCCTGAAGAACCGCCGCCGACCTCCAGCCCGGGCCGCATCTCGTGGCGTCAGCTCCAATGAATGAGGCTCCCGTGAACAAGCCGCATCACCCCCCCCTTCGCAGCCGGCCGACGCCTTCGGGCAAGGCCTCGGGCTTCACCCTGATCGAGGTGATGATCGTCGTCGCGATCATCGGCATCCTGGCGGCCATCGCCCTGCCCGCGTACAACGAGTACGTGGCGCGGGGGCGCCGGGCCGACGCCAAGGCAATCCTCGTGGAGGCCCACCAGTTCATGGAGCGGCAGTACACCATCAGCCGCAGCTACGCCACCGACGGGAACGGCCTGACCCTCACGGTCGCTGCCGTGCGGGCCGCCGTGAACTCGGACCGGCTTTCGCGGTTCTACACGCTGGAGTTCGAGAATGCCGACGGTCCGCTGACCTTCTCCGACACGAAGTTCTCGCTCGCGATGAAGCCGGCGGATCCGGGGCCGATGGCCCACGACGGCTGCGGCACCTTCCTGGTGGACCAGACCAGCAAACGCACGGTCACCGGGAGCAAGACCGGCTGTTGGGAGCGCTGAGCGGGGCGATGTCCGGCGGAGGATCCTCCATCCGGCCGGCTCGGGCCGCACGGTGGGCCGTGGCTTCTGCCACGGCCTTCGGTCTTCATGCTGCCGTGTTGTGGCCGCACGCGCCAGCGTCCGGCATGGCCACGCTCCCCGGACCCCGGACGATCCCGGTGCCCCCCACCGTGATCACGCGCACCGTGCCGGCTCCGTTGCCAGCGCCATCACCGGCACCGGCTGCCGAGGCGGCACAGGCCGAACTCGACGTCACCCCCCTCGACGAAACCCCGCCCCCCGCCGAGACTGAACCCGCGCCGGAACCGGAACCGCCTCCCGCGGAACCGGCGGCTTCGGCTGCGGACCCCGTGCCCGACCCCACGACACCCGCCCTGCCCTCGGTCGACCCCGCGCTGCCCACCGGCGACGGAGATGGCGACGGGCAACGGCCCGTGCCTTACGCGGAGCTCACGACCAAGCCGCGCCTGATCACGGACGTCCGCATCGTCATGCCCCCGGTCGCCACAGGGCTTGAGGCGCAGAGCGGCGTGATCGCCGTGTTCCTGGATCCGATGGGCACCGTGGTGGACGTGCAGTCGCGCACCGACACCCTGGCGGATGTTTTCCTGCAGGCGGCCCGCGAGGCCTTCATGGGCGCGAAGTTCACGCAACCGCTGGTGGGCGGGTTCCCGGTCCCCGCGGTGATGCAGTTCGAGATCCGCTTCGAACCCTCGGCGGCGCCCGTCCCGGGCGCGGGTTCGTCGCCCACTCCCTGAGCGGCGACACCTCGCTCCGCCGACGGTGGCGGCGAACCCCGGCGCCTCCGCGCCGGGCCTGCCGTGGATCCCGGCACTCACCGGAAGGCCACGGTGAGGGAAACGGGGCGTGCGCCCCGCCCTCCCTCGTGCGACGACCTCAGCGCGGCAGGTCGCTCACGCCCATCAGGAACTCGTCCACCGACCGCGCGGCCTGGCGGCCTTCGCGGATGGCGCGCACGACCAGCGACTGGCCGTAGCGGATGTCGCCGGCGGCGAACACCTTCGGCACGTTCGTGGCGTAGCCGCCCGTGAAGTCGGTGGACGCCTTGGCGTTGCCGCGGGCGTCCTTGTCGACACCGAACTGCTCCAGCACGCTGGCCACCGGGCTCACGAAGCCCATCGCCAGGAAGACCATGTCGGCATCCAGCGTCTGCTCGCTGCCGGCGACTTCGGTCATCTTGCCGTTGGCCCACTCGACGCGCACGGTCCTCAGGGCCTTCAGCTTGCCCTTCTCCTTGCCTTCGCCGCCGATGAACTCCTTCGTGGCGATGGCGAACTCGCGTTCGCAACCTTCCTCGTGGCTGGAGCTGGTGCGCAGCTTGAGCGGCCAGTACGGCCACACGAGCGGCTTGTTCTCCTGCTCCGGCGGCATCGGGGTCAGTTCGAACTGCGTGACGCTGGTGGCGCCCTGGCGGTTGCTGGTGCCCACGCAGTCGCTGCCGGTGTCGCCACCGCCGATCACGATGACCTTCTTGCCGTCGGCACGCAGTTGCGCCTTCAGCTTGTCGCCCGCGTTGATCTTGTTCTGCTGCGGCAGGAACTCCATCGCGAAGTACACGCCTTCGAGGTCGCGGCCCGGGATGGGCAGGTCGCGCGGCTGCTCGGCGCCACCGGCCAGCAGCACGGCGTCGAACTGCGCCTTGAGGTCGTCGGGGGAGACGGTCTCGCTGGCCCAGTTGGTGACCTTGCTGCCCTCGGGCAGCTTGCCCACCATCACGCTGGTGCGGAAGGTCACACCCTCGGCCTTCATCTGCTCGATGCGGCGATCGATGTGCGACTTCTCCATCTTGAAGTCGGGGATGCCGTAGCGCAGCAGGCCGCCGGCACGGTCGTTCTTCTCGAACACCGTGACGTCGTGGCCCACGCGGGCCAGTTGCTGGGCCGCGGCCAGACCGGCGGGGCCGGAGCCCACGACGGCGACCTTCTTGCCCGTCTTGAACTTCGCGGGACGCGGCTTGACCCAGCCCTCTTCCCACGCGCGGTCGATGATCGCGTGCTCGATGCTCTTGATGCCGACGGCGTCGTCGTTCACGTTCAGCGTGCAGGCCGCCTCGCACGGGGCGGGGCAGATGCGGCCGGTGAACTCGGGGAAGTTGTTCGTCGAGTGCAGCACCTCGATCGCGTTCTTCCAGTCGTTCCGGTAAACGAGGTCGTTGAAGTCCGGAATGATGTTGTTGACGGGGCAGCCGTTGTTGCAGAACGGCGTGCCGCAGTCCATGCAGCGGGCGCCCTGGACCTTCGCCTCGTCGGTCTTCAGGCCGATGACGAATTCCTTGTAGTTCTTGACGCGCTCCTGAACGGGGGCATAGCCCTCTTCAAGACGCTCGTACTCCATGAAGCCGGTGACTTTTCCCATGATGCTCGATGACTCCTGGCGTATTCGGGTTCAGGCCTTCGCGCGGCTCTTGCCGCCGGCGGGCTTGTCGGATGCTTTGGCCTTGGCGATGGTCTCGCCGGCCTGGCGGGCGGCGTGCATTTCGCCCAGGGCGCGCTTGTACTCGTTCGGGAAGACCTTGACGAACTTGCCGCGCGACTCCGACCAGCTGTCGAGGATCTCGCGGGCGCGCAGGCTGCCCGTCCAGCGGTGGTGGTCCTCGAGCAGCTTCTTCAGCGTGACCTCGTCGGCCTGGCCCAGGTGCCACGTGGCCTTGTCGCCGGTGGCTTCCTGCTCCTTGGCCGTCAGCACCTTGTCGAGGGAGACCATCGACGTGTTGCAGCGGCTGGCGAACTGGCCGTCTTCATCGAAGACATACGCGACACCGCCGCTCATGCCGGCGGCGAAGTTGCGGCCCGTCTTGCCCAGCACGGCCACCGTGCCGCCGGTCATGTACTCGCAACCGTGGTCGCCGGTGCCTTCCACCACCGCGGTGGCGCCCGACAGGCGCACCGCGAAGCGTTCGCCACCCACGCCGCGGAAGAACGCCTCACCGCTCGTGGCGCCGTAGAGCACGGTGTTGCCGACGATGATGTTGCGCGACGCGTCGCCGCGGAAGTCGATGCTCGGGCGCACGATCACGCGGCCACCCGACAGGCCCTTGCCCGTGTAGTCGTTCGCGTCACCGATCAGGTACAGCGTGATGCCCTTGGCCAGGAACGCGCCGAAGCTCTGTCCGCCGGTGCCTTCCAGCTGCATGAAGATGGTGTGGTCCGGCAGGCCCTCGGGGTGACGGCGCACCAGTTCGCCCGACAGCATGGCGCCCACCGTGCGGTTGACGTTGCGGGTCTCGGCGATGAACTGCACCTTCTCGCCGCGCTCGAGCGCGGGCAGGCACTTCTCGATCAGCTTGACGTCGAGGGCACGGTCGAGGCCGTGGTCCTGCGTGTCGACCTGGCGGCGGGCCACTTCCGCCGGCGCGTTCGGCAGGTGGAAGATGCGGCTGAAGTCGAGGCCCTTGGCCTTCCAGTGCGCGATGCCCTTGCGGGTGTCGAGCAGGTCGGCACGGCCCACGAGGTCGTCGAACTTGCGGATGCCGAGCTGCGCCATCAGCTGGCGGGCTTCCTCGGCGACGAAGAAGAAGTAGTTGACGACGTGTTCCGGGCGGCCCTGGAATTTCTGGCGCAGCACCGGATCCTGCGTGGCCACACCCACCGGGCAGGTGTTCAGGTGGCACTTGCGCATCATGATGCAGCCCTCGACCACCAGCGGCGCGGTGGCGAAGCCGAACTCGTCGGCGCCCAGCAGCGCGCCGATGACGACGTCACGGCCGGTCTTCATCTGGCCGTCGGCCTGCAGGCGGATGCGGCCGCGCAGGCGGTTCAGCACCAGGGTCTGCTGGGTCTCGGCCAGGCCCAGTTCCCACGGCGTGCCGGCGTGCTTGATGCTCGACCACGGCGACGCGCCCGTGCCGCCGTCATGGCCGGCGATCACGATGTGGTCGGCCTTGGCCTTCGCGACACCGGTGGCGATGGTGCCCACGCCCACTTCGGAGACGAGCTTGACGCTGATGTCCGCGCGCTTGTTCGCGTTCTTCAGGTCGTGGATCAGCTGCGCCAGGTCCTCGATGGAGTAGATGTCGTGGTGCGGCGGCGGGGAGATCAGGCCCACGCCCGGCACCGAGTAGCGCAGCTTGCCGATGTACTCGGACACCTTGCCGCCCGGCAGCTGGCCGCCTTCGCCCGGCTTCGCGCCCTGGGCCATCTTGATCTGGATCTGGTCGGCCGAAGACAGGTACTCGGCGGTGACACCGAAGCGACCCGACGCGACCTGCTTGATCTTCGAGCGCAGCGAGTCGCCAGCGTTGAGTTCGTAGTCGACCTGGACGTCGCCGCCCGGCATCAGCTCGCTCATCTTGGCGCCCTGCACGATGGGGATGCCCTTGAGCTCGTTGCGGTAGCGCGTGGCGTCCTCGCCGCCTTCACCGGTGTTCGACTTGCCGCCGATGCGGTTCATCGCGACGGCCAGCGTGGCGTGGGCTTCCGTGCTGATCGAGCCCAGCGACATGGCGCCGGTGGCGAAGCGCTTGACGATCTCGGCGGCCGACTCGACTTCGTCGAGCGGGATGGCCTTGGCCGGGTCGAACTTGAACTCGAACAGACCACGCAGCGTCAAGTGACGGCGCGACTGGTCGTTGATGATCTGCGCGTATTCCTTGTAGGTGTCGAACTTGTTCGAGCGCGTGCTGTGTTGCAGCTTCGCGATCGCGTCCGGCGTCCACATGTGTTCCTCGCCGCGCACGCGCCAGGCGTACTCGCCGCCGGCGTCGAGCATGCTTTCCAGCACCGGGTCGTCGCCGAAGGCGGCCTTGTGCATGCGCAGGGCTTCCTCGGCCACGTCGAACACGTCGATGCCGCCGACCTGGCTGGCCGTGCCGCGGAAGAACTTGTCGATCAGCGCCTTCTCGAGGCCGATGGCCTCGAACAGCTGCGCGCCGCAGTAGGACATGTACGTGGACACGCCCATCTTCGACATGATCTTCGACAGGCCCTTGCCGATCGCCTTCACGTAGTTGTAGATGGCCTTGTCGGCCGACAGGTCGCCCGGCAGTTCGGCGTGCATGCCCGCGAGGGTTTCCATCGCGAGGTACGGGTGCACGGCTTCCGCGCCGTAACCCGCGAGCACGGCGAAGTGGTGCACTTCGCGGGCCGAGCCCGTCTCGACCACGAGGCCGGCGGTGGTGCGCAGGCCCTCGCGCACGAGGTGCTGGTGCACGGCCGACAGCGCGAGCAGCGCGGGGATCGCGACGTTGTCGCGGTCCATGCGGCGGTCGGTGATGATCAGGATGTTGTGGCCGGCCTTGATGGCGTCCACCGATTCGGCGCACAGCGACGCGAGCTTCGCCTCGACACCCTCGTCACCCCAGGACAGCGGGTACGTGATGTTGAGTTCGTAGCTCTTGAACTTGCCGTACGTGTACTTCTCGATCTCGCGCAGGCGCTCCATGTCGGCGAAGTCGAGCACGGGCTGCGAGACCTCGAGCCGCATCGGCGGGTTCACCGCGTTGATGTCGAGCAGGTTGGGCTTCGGGCCGATGAACGAGACGAGCGACATCACCACCGCTTCGCGGATGGGGTCGATGGGCGGGTTCGTGACCTGGGCGAACAGCTGCTTGAAGTAGTTGTAGAGCGGCTTGTTCTTGTCCGACAGCACCGCGAGCGGCGAGTCGTTGCCCATCGAGCCCGTGCCTTCTTCGCCGGCCTGGGCCATCGGGCTCATCAGGAACTTGATGTCTTCCTGGGTGTAGCCGAAGGCCTGCTGGCGGTCGAGCAGGGATTCGCTGAACGGGCTGGCGGTGCCGGTGGCATCGATGGAGTCGAGGCGCACGCGCACGTTCTCGATCCACTGGCGGTACGGCTTGGCGAGGGCGAACTGGTTTTTCAGTTCCTCGTCCTCGATGATGCGGCCCTGTTCGAAGTCGATCAGGAACATCTTGCCCGGCTGCAGGCGCCACTTCTTGACGATCTTGTTCTCGGGGATCATCGGCAGCACGCCGGATTCCGAGGCCATCACGACGAGGTCGTCGTCGGTGACGATGTAGCGCGACGGACGCAGGCCGTTGCGGTCCAGCGTGGCGCCGATCTGGCGGCCGTCGGTGAACACCATCGAGGCCGGGCCGTCCCACGGCTCGAGCATGGCGGCGTGGTACTCGTAGAACGCGCGGCGGCGGTCGTCCATCGTCGCGTGCTGCTCCCAGGCTTCCGGGATCATCATCATCGCGGCGTGGGCCAGCGAGTAGCCGCTCATCGTGAGCAGCTCGAGCGCGTTGTCGAACGTGGCCGTGTCGGACTGGCCTTCGAAGCTGATGGGGTACAGCTTCGACAGGTCTTCACCCAGCACCGGCGACTTCATCACGCCTTCGCGGGCGCGCATCCAGTTGAAGTTGCCCTTGACCGTGTTGATCTCGCCGTTGTGGGCGACCATGCGGTACGGGTGGGCGAGCGGCCACTCGGGGAACGTGTTGGTGGAGAAGCGCTGGTGCACGAGGGCCAGGGCCGACGTGGCGCGCGGGTCCTGCAGGTCCTTGTAGTACTTGCCCACCTGGTCGGCGAGCAGCAGGCCCTTGTAGATGATGGTGCGGCAGCTCATGCTGGGCACGTAGTACTCGTGGCTGTGCGTCAGCTTCAGGCGCTGGATGGCGCTGGAGGCGGTCTTGCGGATGACGTACAGCTTGCGCTCGAGCGCGTCGGGCACGATCACGTCCGGGCCGCGGCCGATGAAGACCTGGCGGATGATCGGTTCCTTCTCGCGCACGGTGGGCGACATCGGCATGTCGCGGTCGACCGGCACGTCGCGCCAGCCCAGCAGCACCTGACCTTCGACCTTGATGGCGCGTTCGACGGCCTGCTCGCAGGCGAGGCGCGACGCGTGTTCCTTCGGCAGGAAGATCATGCCCACGCCGTACTCGCCCGGGGGCGGCAGCGTGACACCCTGGGCGGCCATCTCCTCGCGGTAGAACTCGTCGGGGATCTGGATCAGGATGCCGGCGCCGTCACCCATCAGCGCATCGGCGCCCACGGCGCCCCGGTGGTCGAGGTTCTCCAGGATCTTGAGGCCCTGCTCGACGATGCTGTGGGCCTTGTGGCCCTTGATGTGCGCCACGAAGCCGACGCCGCAGGCGTCGTGTTCGTTCGTGGGGTCGTAAAGGCCGTGTTCGGCGGCGGCCTGGCGTTCAGCGGCGGTGGCGGTGCCTGGGATGGCCTTGTTCATGGCGCACTCCATGTCGTAAAGAAGGGGATTGCCGAGGATACCGCAGGCACCCTCACCGTTCAATGCAAACAAATAGGGTCAGGCACCATTTAATTGTTGAACGTTTTGATCGCCAATTAAATGGGGACAGATTACTTCGCCTTCGGTGGCCGCCCTCGTTTCAGCGGCACGAGTCGCCGTTCGGTCTTGCCCGAGAGGTCGGCCACGAACGCCTCGGAACCCAGTGGCCAACCCGTGCGGACGGCGGACTCCAACCTTTCACGCGGCGCCTGTGCGAGACCCTCCTCCAGCAACCGCCGATAATTCACCTCACGGTCGAACGGCGTGTTGCCCAGGGCCCAGAACAGTGCGTGGTCGGTGACGAGCGAGTCCTGGCGGCGCCCGACATGGTGCCCGCGGCTGGACACCGGACCGCCCTCGGCCTGGGCCACACCCCCGTCCCAGTTGTGTTCGTCCTCGAGGTACCGCATCGCTTCTAGCAAGTGGCGTTCCGGCTCGATGATGGTCGCCCGGAAGCGTCCTTCCCAGAGCCCGCCCGAGCGCGCATGGCGCCGGTTGAAGGCACCGCCGTAGCGGCGGCCGAGCGTCTGCATCATCCGGCCGAGGGCTTCGGCCGTGCCGGGGGTGGCGAGCAGCCGAACCTGGTCGTCCATCAACGCGTAGGCATGCAGGGCGACCCCTTCCGACTTGGCCGCGTCGCCGAGCAGGTTGCGGAACAGGGTGCGGTCGGAGTCGTCGATGAACACGGGCTGCCCGTGGTGGCTGCGCTGCACGAGGAGGTGCGGCAGCCCCCCGACGCTCAGGCGAGGCAGGCGGGCCATGTCCCCGCCCTCAATCGAACAGGCGGCGCCCGGTCAGGCGCTCGTGTTCGCGCAGGGCGAAGCGGTCGGTCATGCCGGCGATGTAGTCGGCGATGCGGCGCGGTTCGCCGCCTTCGGCGTCGGTGCCGGCCGGCGGCGCGGCGAGGTACGCGGCGAACAGTTCGCGGATCACGTCCTTCGCCCGGCCGGTGGTGTCGACCACCTGCGGGTGCCGGTAGAGGTTCACGCGCAGGAAGCGCTTGAGCGCGACGCTTTCCTCGGCCATCTCCGGCGTGAAGGACACGAGCGGCGGGCACAGCCGGGCGGCGTCGGCACTGGCCGGGGTCGCCTGCTTCAGTGCATCGCCGGTGGCGCGCAGCACGTCGTACACCTGCTCCGAGAGCATGCGGCGGATGCTGTCGAACAGCAGGCGCCGGCCCTTCAGCGCGGGGTGCAGCGTCAGCGTCTCGCGCAGGAAGCGCTTGAACAGCGGCACCTCCTCGAGCTGCTCCAGCGTGACGAGCCCCGAGCGCACGCCGTCGTCGACGTCGTGGGCGTTGTAGGCGATCTCGTCGGCGAGGTTGCACAACTGGGCCTCGAGGCTCGGCTGCGTGCGGTCGAGGAAACGGCGCCCCACCCCGCCCGGCTCCTCGGCCTCGAGTTGCCGTGCATTCGCGGCGGAACAGTGCTTCAGGATGCCCTCACGCATCTCGAAGCACAGGTTCAGGCCGTCGTGCTCCGGGTAGCGCTCCTCGAGCGTGTCGACGACACGCAGGCTCTGCAGGTTGTGCTCGAAGCCGCCCGACGCCGGATCGGCGGCGAGGAGGCTTTCGTTCAGCGCGTCCTGCCCCGCATGGCCGAACGGCGTGTGGCCGAGGTCGTGCGCGAGCGCGATGCCTTCGACCAGGTCCTCGTTCAGGCCCAGCGTTCGGGCGATCGAGCGGCCCAGCTGCGCCACCTCCAGCGAGTGCGTGAGGCGGGTGCGGAACAGGTCACCTTCGTGGTTCAGGAACACCTGCGTCTTGTAGACGAGGCGGCGGAACGCGGTGCTGTGGACGATGCGGTCGCGGTCGCGCTGGAACTCGCTGCGCGTGGGCGCGGGCACCTCGGGATGGCGGCGACCGCGTGACTGTCCAGGGTGGCAGGCGTACGGTTGCAGCATGGCGCGCAGCTCCCGGGTCAGCCGGAGTGGGCGGCCAGCACGGCACGCACCATCTCGTCGGGCGCGGGCCGGACGCTCGCGCGGCCCGGTGCGTCGATGACGACGAAGCGGATCTCGCCGCCTTCGGACTTCTTGTCGACGCGCATCAGTTCGAGGTAGCGGTCGGCGCCGAGCGCCGGGCCGTGCACCGGCAGCTTCGCGCGTTCGATCAGGCGGGTGAGGCGGTCGGCATAGGCCGCGTCGATCAGGCCCAGGCGCACCGACAGGTCCGCAGCCATCACCATGCCACACCCCACGCCCTCGCCGTGCAGCCACTCGCCGTAGCCGAGGCCGGCCTCGATCGCGTGGCCGAAGGTGTGGCCGAAGTTCAGGATCGCGCGCAGGCCCGATTCGCGCTCGTCCTGGCCCACGACCCAGGCCTTGATCTCGCACGAGCGTTTCACGGCGTAGGCCAGCGCGGCCTTGTCCCGGGCCCACAGTGCGTCGAGGTTGTCCTCGAGCCAGCCGAGGAAGGCATCGTCGGCGATGGGGCCGTACTTGATGACCTCGGCGAGGCCCGCGGCCAGCTCGCGGTCGGGCAACGTGTCGAGTGTGTCGAGGTCGGCCAGCACACGCAGCGGCTGGTAGAACGCGCCCACCATGTTCTTGCCCAGAGGGTGGTTGATGGCGGTCTTGCCACCGACCGACGAATCCACCTGCGCGAGCAGCGTCGTGGGCACCTGCACGAAGGGCACGCCACGCATGTAGCAGGCGGCTGCGAAGCCGGTGATGTCACCCACCACGCCGCCGCCGAGTGCGAACAGCACGGTCTTGCGGTCGCACGCGGCGCCCAGCAGGTCATCGAAGATCAGGTTCAGCGAGGCCCAGTCCTTGTAGGCTTCGCCGTCCTTCAACGCGATCACCCGGACCTGGCCGTAGCGCGAGGCGATGCGATCCTTCAGCCGCTGCGCATACAGCGGGGCCACGGTCTCGTTCGTCACGATCACCGCGGTGGCGGCCTTCGGCAGGCCGTCGAAATGGCGATCGTCCGAGAGCAGGCCCGGGCCGATGAGGATGTCGTAGCTGCGGTCTGCCAGGTCGATGGCAACGGTCTGGAGGGAATCGGCGCTCATGCCCTGGAGTTTAACGGCCGCACGCGGGATGCCGGCGTGGCCCGCTGCTCAAGCGCCTTCGGGCGGCACGACGACCGACGATGGCACCGACGCCGGGTCGATCACGCCCGCCAGCTCGAGCTGCATCAGCAGCATGTTGACGAGCGACGGCACCGACGGCCGGCCCGTGTCGACCACGAAGTGCGCCACCTCGCGATACAGCGGATCGCGTTCGCCATACATGTCGCGCAAGCGCCCGAGCGGATCCTTCACCTGCAGCAACGGTCGCTGGGTGTCGTGGCGCAGGCGTCGGAACAGTTCGTCGGGAGTGGAGCGCAGGTAGATCACCTGGCAGCCGGCGCGGAGGTTCTTGCGGTTCAACTCGCGCAGCACCGCACCGCCGCCCGTGGCCAGCACGGTGGCCTGGTCGCCACAATGGTCGGCGATGACCGCGCTTTCGATGTCGCGGAAGGCAGCTTCACCTTCCCGCTCGAAGAAGCTGCGGATGGAGCAGCCGATGCGCTGCTCGATCACCGTGTCGCTGTCGATGAAGGTTCGCTTGAGGCGCTTCGCGAGTTGGCGCCCCACAGTGGATTTGCCCCCGCCAGGCAAGCCGACGAGGGCGATGTTTTGATCGGTCATCACGAAGTGTTGCCCGCCCCGGGCGGGCGTTCCGCAGCGCCTCCATCCTACCGGATGGCGCGCACCCGAAGATCAGGATTCGGCGACCGAGTTCGTGATGGTCACGGTGACGACATCGTTCAGCGCATCGATGACGGTGAGCGTGGCCGGGTTGAAGCAGGCCCCAGTCAGTTCGATGGTGAACTGGTCGCCCTGTTTCTCGACCTTGTTCGGATGCGGGATCAGGCTTCCGTCGGACGACTTGATCTGGTACGGACCGGCACCGCCCATCACCGTGAACTTGGCCCGGCCCGTGTTGTCCACGGCACAAGTCGTCGAGCCCGCGGGGGCCGTGATGTCCAGCTTGTTCGGCAACACGGAGAACTCCGTCGGGCTGCCAGCTTCGGCGTCGTCACCGCCACCGCACGATGCCAGCAGGACGATGGCAACCGCAGCGGCGGCCGTCTTGAAGGGAGTGCTGATGTTCATCGGTTCACCTGTCTTGTGTTCTCAGAGGTCGAAGGGGCGCCTCTGACGCCCCCCGCAATGGTTCGGTAGTTCGTTCAGCGCGCGGCCGAACGGTCATTGATCACCTTCGGCGTGATGAACACGAGCAGTTCGGTCTTCGCGGTCGAACGGCTGCGCGTCTTGAACAGGTTGCCGAGGTAGGGAATATCACCCAGGAAAGGCACCTTCGTCACGTTGTCCTGCTCCGTCTGCGTGAAGATGCCGCCGATCACGACCGTGCCGCCGTTCTCGACGAGCACCTGCGTGCGCACGTGTTTCGTGTCGATGGCGAAGCCGGCCGAGGTGTTGCGGCCCACGCTGTCCTTGTTCACGTCGACGTCCAGGATCACGTTGCCTTCCGGGGTGATCTGCGGCGTCACCTCGAGCTTCAGGTTGGCCTTGCGGAACTGCAGCGCGGTGGCGCCGCTGGAGGTGGCCGTCTGGTACGGCAGTTCCTCGCCCTGCTCGATCAGCGCCTTGACCTGGTCGGCGGTGACGACACGCGGGCTCGACACGATGCGTCCCTTGCCGTCGGCCTCGAGGGCGGACAGTTCGAGGTTCAGGAAGCGGTTGGCGCCAGCACTGAACAGCGACACGGCGAACGTGGACGCGCTGTAGTTGTTCAGACCCACGGCCGGCAGGTTCACGAACTGCGAGTCGGCGTAGTTCACGTTGGTGACGTTGGTCTGGCCTGTCTGGGCCGCGATGGCGTTCGAGTTGCCGCCGATGGTGGCGTAGTTGCTGCCGCCGACGTTGTAGCCCGGGATGCCGCCGTTGAGGCCGCGCAGGTCGGTGGCCCCGAGGCGCACGCCGAGGTTGCGGCCGAACGAGTCACCGGCTTCGACGATGCGCGCTTCGATCAGCACCTGGCGCACCGGGATGTCGATCTTCGCGATCATGGCCTGGATCTCTTCGAGCTTCGACGGCGTGTCGGAGACGAACAGCTGGTTGGTGCGGCTCTCGGCGATCACGCTGCCACGCGGGGACAGGATGCGGTTGGTGTTGCTGCCACCCACGGCGCCCGTCGTACCGACCAGGCCCTTCGCGACCTCTTCGGACTTCGTGTAGTTGAGCTGGAACGCCTGGGTGCGCAGCGGTTCGAGCTGGGCCACCTGAGCCTTGGCTTCGAGTTCCACACGTTCCTTCGTGGCCAGCTCGTCCTTCGGGGCGATGAGGATCACGTTGCCCGACTTGCGCAGCCCGAGGCCCTTGGCCTGCAGGATGATGTCGAGGGCCTGGTCCCAGGGGACGTCCTTCAGGCGCAGCGTGACGTTGCCGGTCACGGTGTCGCTCGTGACGACGTTGAAGTTGGTGAAGTCGGCGATGACCTGCAGCAGCGCGCGCACTTCGATGTTCTGGAAGTTCAGCGACAGCTTCTCACCCGTGTAGCCCGGGCCCTGCACCAGCTTGTTCGGGTCGACCTTCTGCGGACGCACTTCCAGCACGAACTGGTTGTCGGTCTGGTAGGCGCTGTGTTCCCAGGCACCGCGGGGCTCGACGACCATGCGCACGCGGTCACCGCTCTGGAAGGTGGACACGGCGTTCACCGGCGTTCCGAAGTCGGTCACGTCGAGGCGGCGGCGCAGCGGCTCGGGCAGCGTGGAGCGCAGGAATTCGACCACGAGGGTCTGGCCCTGCTGGCGGATGTCGACACCCACCTGGTTGTTCGCCAGGTCGACCACGACACGGCCGCTGCCGTCCGGACCGCGGCGGAAGTCGATGTTCTTCAGCGCGAGCTGGCTCTGGTTCAGGTTCTCGGCGAAACGCACGGTTTCGCTGGACGAGGCCGGCGCCGTGGCCGCAGCCGTGCCGGCGACGGCCGGGCCGTCGACGAACACCAGCAGCGCCTTGCCCTGGATCTGGGCACGGTAGTTCGCGGGTTGCTTCAGGTTGAGCACCAGGCGCGTGCGTTCACCGCCCTGCGCGATGTTGACCGAGCGGACGTTGCCCTGGTTCACCTCGACGGAGGACTTGCCGATGGCGTTGGTGACACCGGGCAGGTCGAGTGCGATGCGCGGCGGCGTCTGCACGGTGAAGCCCGCCGGCACCGCCGGCAGCGCTTCGGACAGCTCGATGCGAACGACTTCCGATCCGCCTTGTTGGGTCGTGTTGATCGACTGGATGGTCGTCTGGGCCCAGGCCGCGAGCGGCGCCCCGAAGAACAACACGAGGGCCGCTGCGCGGACCCGCCACTGACTGATCATCTGATTCTCCTGCATGCTCTTCATCGCGCCTTCTCCTGAAGCTGGAGGGAGCTGATGCGCTCGATCCATTCACCTGCCGCGTCTTGAACGATTTCCCGATAGGCGATGTCGGTTTCGGTGATCGAACGGATCTTTCCGTAGTTCTGCCCGATGTAGTCGCCGATCTTCACCTGGTAAAGCAGCTTGTCGACCTGGAGCAACGCCTGCGGGCGGCCGCCCTTCGTGACGCTGCCGACCATTCGCATGCTGTCGACCGGGTAGGCCTCGAGCGGCTCCTTGCGGCGGTTGATCTCGCCCGCCAGCAGCGAATTCACCTGCCTGGCTTCCTGCTTGACCGCCACGGTGAGCTTCTGGTTGCTGAACGGCTCGACGGCGTTGGACGCCAGGTACGGTTGCGGGTCGAACTTCTTCGGCGGCGACAGCGGCGTGACGTTCGGCTTCACCTCGCGGTGCTGCTGGTCCATCCATTGCTGCAGTTCATCCTGCGAAGCGCTGCAGGCCGTGAGCGCCGCCAGCGAAGTCAGCGTCGCCATGACGAGGGCGAGGCCTCGCAAGGGGGTGGGCATCATTTCTTCGCTCCCGGCTTCTTCGCCGACTTCTCGGCGGCCTTCTTCATCGCCTGGATTTCCTCGGCGTCGAGATAGCGGTACGTCCGCGCGGTGGCTTCCATGATCAGGTTGCCGCTCGCGTCCCTGGGGGGCGTGGTGAGCACGAGGTTGTGCAGCGTGACGATGCGCGAGAGGTTCGACACATCGGCCGCAAACGACCCGATGTCGTGGTACCGGCCGGACACCTTCACCGCGATCGGCAGTTCGGCGTAGTAGTCCTTGACCACCACCTGGCCGGGACGGAACAACTCGAACTGGAGGCCACGGCCCAGGCCGGCCTGGTTGATGTCGGACAGCAGGGCGTCCATTTCGGCCTTGCCCGGCAGCTGCTTCTCGAGCTGGGTCACGTATTCCTCGACCTGCAGCTTCTGCTTGCGCAGTTCCTCGAGGTTCACGGCCTGGGCCAGCTTGTTGCGGTAGTCCTGCTTGAGCGCCGGTTCACGGAGGCGTTCAGCCTCGAGCTCGTCGTCGGCGGTGGAGATCACCGAGAACCAGCCCAGCGCGACGATCGCGACGGCGATGGCGATCCAGGCGACGAACTTGGGCAGCAGGGGCCACTGGCCCGGCTCGTTCGGATTCAGCCCGCGGAACTGCGAGGCAGCAGCCCCGAAGACCGAGTTCAGGTCGATGTTGGCGGATTTCGCTTTCGTTGCCATGGCGTCTCTGGGGTCAGGGCTTCGTGGCGGGCTTGACCGGGCTGGCGGGCGCGCTGGCCGCCGACGCTGCCGAATCGGGTCCTGCAGCCTGGGGCCGTTTGATGCTCACGCGCATCGAGAAATCGAACATCCGGCGCTGGTCGCGGTTGGACGCGTTGGCGCCGATCGCCTTGATCTCGACCAGCTCGGGCCGGGTCAACCACTCGCTGTTGTTGCCGGTGTTGCGCAGCAACTCGGACACACGCTCGTTCGTCTGGGCGATGCCGGTCAGCACCAGCACCTGGCCGTTCTGGCGGACAGCGGTGTAGTAGATGCCTTCGGGCGTCTGCTTGACGAGTTCGTTGAGCACGTGGACAGGAATGTTGCGGTCGGTCTGCAGGTCTTCGACCGCTTTCTGCCGCGCCTTGAGGTTGTCGATCTCGGCGCGAAGCGTCGCGATGTCCTTGATCTGGACTTCGAGCTTGCGGATTTCCGCCTGCAGGAACCCGTTGCGTTGCTGCTGGGACGAGATCATCTGCTGCAGGACGAGATACCACATCGCCGCGATGACCACCCCGACGGCCGCCGCCAGGCCGAGGCCCAGGAAGAAGGCTGCCTTGCGCCGCTTGCGCTTTTCCTCCCGGTGCGGGAGCAGGTTGATCAAGATCACAGCAGGAACCTCCGCATGGCCAGTCCGCACGCCGTGAGATAGGACGGAGCCTCCCGACGCAGCTTGCTTTCACGCACCGCGGAGCCGAGCTTCATGCTCTCGAAGGGGTTGACCACCATCGAGGCGAAGCCGGTCAGCTCGGTGACCCGGTCCTTCAGGCCCGGCAGCGTGGCGGTGCCGCCCGCCAGCATCACGTAGTGCACCTTGTGGTGCGGGGTGCTGGTGAAGAAATACTGGAGCGCCCGGCCGATTTCCTGCGAGAGGCTGTCGACGAAGGGGGCCAGGATGGACGATTCGTAGTCTTCGGGCAGTTCGGCCGACAGCTTCTTCTGCTCGGCTTCCTCATACGAGAACCCGTACTGCCGAGAGATGAGCTGCGTGAGCTGCGAGCCGCCGAAGGCCTGGTCGCGGTCGTACAGCATCTCGTCGTCGCGCAGGACCTTGAGGCTGGTGGTGTCCGCGCCGATCTCGAACAGGGCCACGAGCGCATCCTTGCCCTCGTTGGGCAGAGACTCGATCAGGCGGCCCATGGCGAGGCGCGAGGCGTGGGATTCGATGTCGAGGACGACGGGCTTGAGGCCGGCGGCCTCGGCCAGACCCTGACGGTCCTGGACGCGGTCCTTGCGCGATGCGGCGATCAGCACCTCGACGTCACCGACGGACGTGGGGCTCGGGCCGATCACGGAAAAGTCGAGGCTCACTTCGTCGAGCGAGAACGGGATGTACTGGTTCGCCTCGGATTCGACCTGGAGTTCCAGCTCTTCCTCGCGGAGCCCGGCCGGCAGCATGATCTTCTTGGTGATCACGGCGGACTGGGGCATGGCCAGCACGACCTGCTTGGTCTTGGTGCCGCTCTTGGACACCACTCGGCGCACGGCCTCGGCCACTTCGTCGAACTTCTCGATCTGGCCGTCGGTGATCCAGCCCTTCTCGAAGCTCTCGGAGGCAAAGCGCTCAAGCACGTAATCGCCGGAGGCGGTCTGGCCGAGCTCGACCAGCTTGACGCTGGAAGAGCTGATGTCCAGCCCGATCATGGCCGGGTGCTTGCGGCCTAACAACATGTCTAGGAAGCTCACGAGGCCATCTCCCAGGGCGCAAAAAACCAGCGCTGGATTGTTAAGAAGTTACTTCAATGCTAGCAGTAAACCCTTTGTGCAACAAAGAAATTTCCTTTTCTTGCATCTCAGGATCGTTGTGAAGTTCACACGCTGAAAGCGGTCAAAAAATGTCACATGACGGCCGTTCAGCGAAGCGATGCGGGTTGTCCCGGACAGGCTGCGCTCACAGCCTGTTAAGCAGTTCACACTCTGCGGCTGCCATCAGGGAGGGGCTTCTTATAATCACCGCGACTTTTGTTGGAGTTTCATGAGCGAATCCAAGCGCGCGACCGAGAACAACGCCACGTCTTCCTCCCGTCCGACCCATTCTCGGACGCCACGCTGGGTTCGCTGGGTCGGAAAAGCAGTCCTTTGGTGTGCCGGTTCCGCGGTTGCAGGCGCGTTCGCCGTGCTGCTGCTGGGCGGCGTGGCCCTGGCGGTCGCCTACCCGCACCTTCCCCAGATCAGTGGCCTGGTGGACTACCGCCCCAAGCTGCCCATGCGCATCTACTCGGCCGACAACGTCCTGCTGGGCGAGTTCGGCGAGGAGCGCCGCAACTTCACCCCGATCGACCAGGTCCCGAAGGTCATGAAGGACGCCGTGCTCGCCATCGAGGACGCGCGCTTCTATGAACACAGCGGCGTCGACTACAAGGGCGTGCTGCGGGCCGGCCTCGCCCACCTGAGCGACGCGCGGAGCCAGGGCGCCTCCACCATCACGATGCAGGTGGCCCGCAACTTCTACCTGTCCACCGAGAAGACGTTCACCCGCAAGATCTACGAGGTGCTGCTGGCGCTCAAGATCGAGACGCAGCTCACGAAGGACCAGATCCTCGAGGTCTACATGAACCAGATCTTCCTGGGCCAGCGCGCGTACGGATTCGCGGCGGCCAGCGAGATCTACTTCGGCAAGCCCCTGCAGCAGATCACCGTGGCCGAGGCCGCGATGCTGGCCGGCCTGCCCAAGGCGCCGTCGAGCTACAACCCGATCGCCAACCCGCGCCGCGCCACCATCCGGCAGCAGTACATCATCGACCGCATGCTCGAGAACGGCTTCATCACCGCCGAGGAGCACGACGCCGCGCGCAAGCAGCCGCTGCGCTACCGCCAGCCCGCCGAGGTGCCGGTGCATGCGGAGTACGTGGCCGAGGCCACCCGCCAGATGCTGTATTCGCAGTATGGCGACGAGGCCTACAGCCGCGGCCTGAACGTCCACCTGACCATCGAGGCGGGCGAGCAGAGCGTCGCCTACCGCTCGCTGCGCAAGGGCATCCTCGACTACGAGCGCCGCCAGCACTACCGCGGACCGGAGGCCTACATCGACCTGCCGGCCGACGCGAAGGACATCGACACCCGCGTCGCCGAGGCCCTGGTCGACCACCCGGACAACGACGAGCTGCGCGCCGGCGTCGCCCTGGAGGCCGGCCCGCGCAAGGTGGTCGCCATGCTGCAGAACGGCGAGACCGTGACGGTCACCGGCGACGGCCTGAAGCCGGTCACCTCGGGGCTGTCCGACAAGGCCGGCCCGAAGACGCGCATCCGCCCCGGCGCGGTGATCCGCCTCGTCAAGCTGCCGAAGGGCGACTGGGCGGTCACGCAGTTGCCCGAGGTCGAGGGCGCCTTCGTCGCACTGGACCCGCGCACGGGCGCCGTCCGGGCGCTGGTGGGCGGCTTCGACTATGCGAAGAACAAGTTCAACCACGTGACGCAGGCCTGGCGCCAGCCGGGTTCGAGCTTCAAGCCGTTCATCTACTCGGCCTCGCTCGAGAAGGGCTTCACCCCGGCCACGGTGATCAACGACGCGCCGCTGTTCTTCAACGCGGGGTCCACCGGCAGCCAGCCGTGGGAGCCGAAGAACTACGACGGCACGTTCGACGGCCCGATGTCGATGCGCCGGGGCCTGGCGAAGTCGAAGAACATGATCTCGATCCGCATCCTGCAGTCCATCACCCCGGCCTACGCGCAGGACTGGGTCACGCGGTTCGGCTTCGAGGCCGACAAGCACCCCGCCTACCTGACCATGGCGCTGGGTGCCGGGTCGGTCACGCCCATGCAGATGGCCAGCGCCTACGGCGTGTTCGCGAACGGAGGCTACCGCCTGAACCCGTACCTGATCAGCAAGGTGACCGACTCGAAGGGCAAGGTGCTCACCGAGGCGAAGCCGCAGCCGCTCGACGACTCCACCCGCACCATCGACGCCCGCAATGCGTTCGTGATGTCCAGCCTGCTGCAGGAAGTCACCCGCTCCGGCACGGCGGCCCGCGCGCAGGGCACGCTGAAGCGCCCCGACATCTACGGCAAGACCGGCACCACCAACGACGCGCTCGACGCGTGGTTCGTCGGCTACCAGAAGACGATCGTGGCAGCCGTGTGGATCGGCTACGACACACCGCGCAAGCTGGGCGCCCGCGAAACGGGCGGCGGCCTCGCGTTGCCGGTCTGGATCGACTTCATGGCCACCACGCTCAAGGGCGTGCCCGTCGAGGAACCCTCGGCGCCGGGCGGCCTCGTGAACCAGGGCGGCGAGTGGTACTACGAGGAGTACACCCACGGCTCGGGCGTCAGCAGCCTCGGTCTCGACGACAAGCTGCCGGCAGCACCCAGCGAGGAAGAGAAGAAGGGCATCCTCGACCTGTTCAAGAACTGAGCGGGTCGGCGCGGCGGATGCGGGCCGTCACGGCCCGCCGCCCCTTCGAATCCGCCGCTCAGCGCGGCGGCTTGAACTGCAGCGGCACCCCGGCCTGCTCGCTTGCACAGGCCGACAGGGCCTCGAACAGCTCGCGGCCGGTGCGGTCGAGCCAGCGGCCCGACACGTGCTTGTAGTGGAAGCCACCCGACCGGGCCGCCAGCCACAGTTCGTGCAGCGGCGGCTGCGTGTTCAGCACGAGGTGGCTGCCGTTGGGCAGCTTGAGCTCGAGCAGCCCGCCGGTGCGGTGCGCGTCGATGTCCACCACGTCATCCTCCAGCCATTGGTCGACCGTGCTTTCGATGGACGCCAGCACCTCGCCGGTGAGGGTGTGGAACTCGGCATCGGTGAGCGGCGTGGGAACGAGGTCAGCGGTCATGGCCCGGTAGAATTCACTGCATGTTGCAACAGCATTCCAGTGTACCGGCCCGCCTGCTCGCGGCGTTGCGAAAGGGCCCATTGCCGGTGATGGCGCTGGCGCTCGTGCTCGGCTCCGTCGCCGCGTGCGGCCAGAAGGGCCCGCTGAGCCTGCGCGAGGGTCAGCAGCTGCAGCGCCCGCCGGTGCGTCCCGTCACGTCGCCGGCCGCGCCGCCCGCCCTCTCCCCCACCGATTCCCCGGCCGTGGCCCCGCCGCCCCCGCTCCTCACGGCGTCCGCGCCGCAATGACCGCCTCCACCATGACCCTTCCCGGCTCCCCGCACCTCGCCTACCGCGGCCCCCAGCTCTTCATCGAAGACCTGGCCGTCGCCGACCTCGCGCGCCGCTTCGGCACGCCGCTGTACGTCTACTCGAAGGCGTCGATGCTGGCCGCGCTGTCCGCCTACCAGCGCGCGCTGAAGGGCCGAGACCACCTCGTCTGCTACGCCGTGAAGGCGAACTCGAACCTGGCCGTGCTGCAGGTGTTCGCGCAGGCCGGCTGCGGCTTCGACATCGTCTCGTCGGGCGAGCTGCACCGCGTGCTCGCGGCCGGCGGCGATGCGGCGAAGGTCGTGTTCTCCGGCATCGGCAAGACGCGCGCCGAGATGCGGCACGCCCTCGAGGCCGGCGTGATGTGCTTCAACGTCGAGAGCGAGGCCGAGCTCGAGCTGCTGTCCGACGTCGCGAGCGGCCTCGGCCGCACCGCCCGCGTGAGCCTGCGCGTGAACCCGGACGTCGACGCCGGCACGCACCCGTACATCTCCACGGGCCTGAAGGGCAACAAGTTCGGCATCGCCCACGAACGGGCGCTCGCCACGTACCGGCGCGCGGCCGCCCTGCCCGGCCTCGAAGTCGCCGGCATCGACTGCCACATCGGCTCCCAGATCACCGACACCACGCCGTACCTCGACGCCCTCGACCGCGTGCTCGACCTGGTCGAGGCCGTGGAGGCCGCGGGTGTGCCCGTCCACCACCTCGACCTCGGTGGCGGGCTCGGCATCACCTACACCGACGAAACCCCGCCGTCCGCCGAGACGCTCGTCCAGCAACTGCTGGCCCGCATCGACGCGCGCGGCCATGGCCACCGCAAGGTGCTCTTCGAGCCGGGCCGCTCGCTCGTGGGCAACGCCGGCGTGCTGGTCAGCGAGGTGCTGTACCTGAAGCCCGGCGAGCAGAAGAACTTCTGCATCGTCGACGCCGCGATGAACGACCTCGCCCGCCCCGCCATGTACGAGGCCTTCATGGGCATCGTGCCGTGCGTGACGCGCGACGACGTGCCGGCAACGCACTGCGACGTGGTGGGCCCGGTGTGCGAATCGGGCGACTGGCTCGGACGCGACCGCGACCTGGCCGTCGCCTCCGGCGACTTCGTGGCCGTCCTGTCCGCGGGCGCCTACGGCATGAGCATGGCCAGCAACTACAACACCCGTGGCCGCGCGGCCGAGGTGCTGGTGTCGGGCTCGCAGGCGTGGCTCATCCGCGAACGCGAGAATCCGGCCGAGCTGTTCGCCGCCGAGCGGCTGATTCCGCAGGGCTGATCAGTCCCGCCCTTCCGCCACGGCGTGGCAGGCCACCTGCACGCCATCGGCCGCCGGCAGCAGCCGCGGCCGTTCCAGGCGGCACCGTTCGTTGGCCAGCGGGCAACGTGGATGGAAGGCACACCCGGCCGGCGGATCGAACGGGTCGGGCATCTCGCCCTGCGGCGGCGCGTCGCCGTCGCGCCGCCGACCGGGCACGGCCTCGAGCAGCAGCCGCGTGTACGGATGACGCGGCCTCGCGAAGATCGCCGCCGCCGGTGACCGCTCGACCAGCCGGCCGGCGTACATCACCCCCACTTCGTCGCTCACGTGCCGCACCACCGCGAGGTTGTGCGAGATGAACAGGTAGGCGACCCCGCGCTCCCGCTGCAGGTCCTTCATCAGGTTGAGCACCTGCGCCTGCACGGACACGTCGAGTGCCGACGTGGGCTCGTCGCACACGAGGAACGACGGATCGGTGGCCAGCGCCCGCGCGATCGAGATGCGCTGACGTTGCCCGCCCGAGAACTGGTGCGGGAACCGCGCCCCGTCGTCGGCCGACAGGCCCACCGCCGCGAGCAGCTCGCCCACCCGCACGTGGCGCTCCGCGCGGCCCATGCCGCGCTGCTGCTCGCGCAGCGGCTCGCCGACGATCTCGCGCACGGTCCAGCGCGGGTTGAGGCTCGCGTACGGGTCCTGGAACACCATCTGCACCTGGCGGCGCAGCGCCGGCGCGAACGGCCGGCCGCCGATGCGCACCTCCCCGCCGCTCGGCGCGTGCAGGCCCACCATCAGCCGGCCCACCGTGGTCTTGCCGGACCCGGACTCGCCGACGAGGCCGAAAGTCTTCCCCCGCTCGATCGAGAACGACACGTCGGCCACGGCCTGCAGCGCGCGCCGCGGCGGCCGCCCGAGGGCGCGCCGCCACCACGCGTCGGGCAGCGCGAACTGCTTGGACAGGTCGACGGCTTCGACCACGGGCGAACTCATGCCCCTCCCCTTTCGTGCAGCCAGCAGGCCGCACGGGTCGCCCCCGCCGGCATCAGGTCGGGCCGCCGGCCGGCACACGGCTCGAACACGCGGGGGCACCGCGGATGGAACGCGCAGCCCGAGGGGATGGCCGTGAGGCGCGGCATCGTGCCGTCGATCTGCACGAGCCGCTCGCGCGGGGAGGCCAGACCCGGGATCGCGCCCATCAGCCCCGACGTGTAGGGATGGCCGGGGCGGCCGACGATCGCATCCACCGGGCCGATCTCGGCGATGCGGCCCGCGTACATCACCGCCACGCGGTCGCAGGTGTCCGCCACCACGCCCATGTCGTGCGTGATCAGCATCACCGCGAGGCCGCGCTCGCGGCTCAGCCGCCGCAGCAAGGCCGTGATCTGGGCCTGCACCGACACGTCGAGCGCGGTGGTGGGTTCGTCCGCGACGATGAGGCGGGGTTCGCCGGCCAGCGCCAGCGCGATCACGACGCGCTGGCGCATGCCGCCCGAGAACTGGTGCGGATGGTCGTCGAGCCGCGACGCCGCGCCCGGGATGCCCGTCTCGGCGAGCAGCTCCGCGGCCCGGCGCCGCGCCGCCGCCGCGCTCATGGGGAAGTGCGTGCGCAGCGTCTCGGTCAGCTGCCGGCCCACGGTGTAGAGCGGGTTCAGTGCCGTGAGCGGATCCTGGAAGATGGTGGCGATGTGGCGCCCGCGCAGCGGCTGCCACGCGCGCTGCGTCAGCTGGTCGATGCGCTGGCCGTCGAAGCGGATCTCGCCGCCCGCCACGTGCCCCGGCGGATCGAGCAGGCCGGTGATGGCCGAGCCCGTCACGGACTTGCCCGCACCGGACTCGCCCACCATGCCGAGGATCTCGCCAGGCGCCATCTCGAACGACACGTCGTCGAGCGCGACCAGGTCGCCCCGGCGCGTGGGGAACACCACGCGCAGGCCGCGCACCTCGAGCAGCGGCGCTGTCATCGCAGCCTCGGGTTCAGCGCGTCGCGCAGCGCATCCCCCATCCCGTTGATCGACAGGGTGGCCAGCACCAGCACGAGGCCGGGGAAGACCGAGATCCACCAGTCGCCCGACAGCAGCAGTTCGTTGCCGATGCGGATCAGCGTGCCGAGCGAAGGTGACGTGGCAGGCACGCCGACCCCGAGGTAGGACAGCGTGGCCTCGATCAGGATCGCCGTGCCCACCTGCAGCGTGGCGAGCACGAGCACCGGCCCCATCACGTTGGGCAGCACGTGACGGCGCATGATGCGCCCGCCCGGCACACCGATCAGCCGGGCCGCGCTGACATAGTCCTTGCGGCGCTCGACCATCGTGGAGCCGCGCACCGTGCGCGCGTACGGCACCCAGCCGGTGAGCGCGATGGCGGCGATCAGCACGGCCAGCGCGAGGCTGTCGTGGGCCTGCGGCAACAGCGCCCGGCCCACGCCGTCGATCAGCAACGCGACGAGGATGGGCGGAAACGACAGCATCACATCGCACACGCGCATCAGCAGTGCGTCGACCCAGCCGCCCAGGTACCCTGCGACGAGCCCGAGGGTGACCCCGATCACGAGCGAGATCGCGGTGGCCACGAGGCCCACGGCCAGCGAGATGCGCAGCCCGAACATCAGCGCCGACAGCACGTCGCGGCCCTGGCCATCGGTGCCGAGGAGGTACTTCGCCGAGCCCTCGGCCGCCCACGCCGGCGGCAGGCGGGCGTCGAGCAGGTCGAGGGTGGCGAGGTCGAACGGGCGGTGCGGCGCGATGACGTCGGCGAGCAGCGCCGCAGCCACCAGCAGCACCAGCAGCGCGAACGACAGCAGGAACCCGGGCGAACGCCGCAGGGCCCAGGCCACGTCGCCATCCCACGCGGCACGCCAGCGCATGGCGATCATGCGTGGCCTCCGGCGCCGCGCAGCCGGGGGTCGATCAGCGCGTAGAGCAGGTCCACCACCGCGTTGATGACCACGAACACCAGCGCGACGAGGCACAGGTAGCCGGCCATCACCGGGATGTCCGCGAACGTCACCGCCTGGATGAACAGCTGGCCGAGGCCCGGCCACTGGAACACCGATTCGGTGACGATGGAAAAGGCGATCAGCGAGCCGAGTTGCAGCCCGACCACGGTCACGACCGGCACCAGCGTGTTGCGCAGCGCATGGCCGAGGTAGACGGTGCGGTCGGGCAGGCCGCGCGCACGGGCGAAGCGGATGAAGTCGGCGCGCAGCACCTCGAGCATCTCCGCGCGCACGAGCCGCAGGATCAGCGCCACCTGGAACATCGCCAGCGTGACGGCCGGCAGCAGCAGGTGCCGCCACCCGTCGGCCGTCAGCAGCCCGGTGGTCCACGGGCCCACGGTCACGGTGTCGCCCCGGCCGAAGCTGGGAAGCCAGGGCAGCAGCACCGAAAACGCGAAGATCAGCAGCACACCGATCAGGAAGGTGGGCAGCGACACCCCGAGCAACGACAGCCCCATCAGCACACGGGTGCTCCACGCGTCGCGGCGCAGTGCCGCCAGCACACCGAGCGGCACCCCGAGCGACAGCGCGATCACCGCCGCCACGCCGGCGAGCTCCAGCGTCGCCGGCAGGCGTTCGGCGAACAGCGCGGCGACGGGCCGCCCCTGACGCAGGCTGAGCCCGAAGTTGCCCTGCACCGCGTTGGCCGCGAAACGCGCGAACTGCACGGGGAAAGGACGGTCGAGCCCGAGGTCGGCGCGCAACGCCGCGCGCTGCGCGTCCGTCGCCTCCTGCCCGAGCATCTGCGAGACCGGGTCACCGACGTACTGGAACAGCAGGAACGACAGGAAGGCGACGGCGGTGAGCACCGCGGCGCCTTGCATCAGCCGTCGAATCAGGAAACCGAACATCGGCGCAATGATAGGGGGCCACCGGTGTGGCCGCGTCCGGCCATGAAAAAGGCCGCCCGAAGGCGGCCCTGAAGCACACGGATGCCGGGCTGGCCCGAGGCCAGCGCGAGATCAGAAGTTGTGCTGGATGCCGATGTCGTAGCCGTCCTTCTCGTTGCGCAGGTCCGAGCTGATGGCCGGGTTGTTGGCCAGTGCCGGAGCCGAGAACGCGCCGTGGAAGCCCTTGCCGTCGTGCGCGTAGTCGATGTAGAGCTTGGTGCGCTTGGACAGGTTGTAGTGGTAGCCCAGGCCGAAGCGTTCGTTGGCCTTGATCGAACCGACCTTCAGGTCGGCGTAGCCGACCTTGATGTCGCCCACGCCGACGGCGATGTTCGCGCCGACCAGCCAGGCCTTGACCTTCTGCGGGCCGATGGCAGCCGACAGACGTTGCGTGTCGCCGTCGCTGTAGCCGGCCGACAGGGTGACGGTGCCGAACGTGTAGCGCGCGCCCAGGTTCAGCAGGTTGTCATCGGCGTTGCCCGGGTTCTGGTAGGCGATACCGGCCCAGAACGGACCACCCGTGTAGGCACCGGCCACCGAGTACGGACGATCCGGTTGGCCAGCGGGCGCTTCGGCGTAATCGGCCGAGAACGAGAAGCCGCCGGCGACCAGTGCGTACTTGATGGAGTCGCTCACGCGGATGGTGCCGGGGTTCACGGCGATCGGCGTGCTCGTCAGGCTGGTCTGCAGACCCATGCCGATGTCGCGCAGGGCCGCAACCGTCTCACCCGCGAACGGGTCGACGTTGTTCTGCACGGTCAGGAAGGACGAGGTGTATTGGCGGCCGAGGGTGATCGCGCCGAACTGCGTGCGCAGGCCGACGAACGAGAAACCTTCCCAGAACTTGGTGGACGACGCAGCGCTCGGCTGGACGCCGGGACCGATGGTGCCGGTGTCGGGCGTGAAGCGGTGTTCGATGGCGAACAGCGCGCCCAGGCCGCCACCGAGGTCTTCGTAACCACGGAAGGCGATGCGGCTGCCGGCCGTGTCGACGACTTGCTTGTCCTTGGAGCCGATGCGCTTGCCAAGGGCCTGGTCGATCTTGCCGAAGATCGTGACCGACGATTGAGCCGAAGCAGTGCCAGCGAATGCGCCGAGGACCACCAGAGCGAGAAGGGATTTTTTCATTGCGACTATCTCCATGAGTTTTGAACAAGAGGTCCCGATCCTGGCTTCGGCACACACAAGCCGATCGGGCCGAACTCCTCAGCGGAAGTTGCGTTATTGCACCAGAGTGCAAAGTTCAGTGCACGTCGCTGTTGCTGGACAACAACGAGCATTTACGCCTATTGGCGCACCTTTTTGCCGGCAACGGCCCGCAAAATCAGGGTTTACGCGAGGGCCACCTCGGGTATCCTCGGGGGTCATGACAACCCTCCCAATCGATCGTCCGGCGCTCGGCCGGGTGGACGCGTGGCTCGTCGCCGCGGACAACGCGCTGCGCACGCTGACCGACTCGGGCCATGCCTCGCAGGCCTCTCCCGCCGCGGGCGAGGACCCGCCCGGACTGACGGACGCCGAGCGGCGCCTCTCGGGTGCGCTGATGCGCGTGAACCACGTCGGCGAGGTGTGCGCGCAGGCGCTCTACAACGCCCAGGCGCTGACCGCGACCGACCCGCAGCTGCGCGCCCACTTCGACGCCGCGGGCCGCGAGGAGACCGACCACCTCGCGTGGACGCGCGAGCGCCTCGATCAGCTGGGCGACCGGCCGAGCCTGCTCAACCCGCTCTGGTACGCCGGTGCCTTCGGCATCGGCTGGATCGCGGGCCGCGTGAGCCCGCAGGTCAGCCTCGGGTTCGTGGTGGAGACCGAGCGCCAGGTGGAGGCCCACCTCGCGTCGCACCTCGATCGCCTGCCGGCCGCCGACACTGCGTCGCGCCGCATCGTCGACCGCATGAAGGACGACGAGGCCCGCCACGCGGACCAGGCCCTCGCGGCCGGCGGCGCGGCACTGCCCGCGCCCGTGCGCTGGCTCATGCGCGCGGCCTCGAAGGTGATGACCACCACCGCCCACCGGATCTGAGCCGGAGGGGCTCGCGGCGCCCGCTGCGGGCCTCAGGCCGCGACGAGGTCGAAGCTCGTGGTGATCTCGGCGGTCTTGGCGAGCATGATGCTCGCCGAGCAGTACTTCTCGTGGGACATCTGGATCGCGCGCTGCACCGCGGCCTCGGGCAGGTCCTTGCCGGTCACGGTGAAGTGCATGTGGATCTTCGTGAACACCTTCGGATCCACCGGCGCGCGTTCGGACGTGACCTTGACCTGGCAGCCGCGCACGTCGTGGCGGCCGCGCTTGAGGATCAGCACCACGTCATAGGCCGTGCAGCCGCCGGTGCCCGCGAGCACCGTCTCCATCGGCCTCGGCGCGAGGTTGCGCCCGCCGCCATCGGGGGCGCCGTCCATCACGAGCGTGTGTCCGCTGCCGGTCTCCGCGACGAATCCCATGCCGCTCGCGGCCAGCCAGTTGATGGTGCATTCCATGTTCGTGTCCTGTGTCGATGAGGGGCGCGACCCGGTGTCCGGGCCCACCCCGATCCTTGAGAAATTCCGCGCGAAATACCCTCCAACGGGTTATTGCGACGCACCATGTCAAGTATTACACTGATGATCATTGGTGTTATGGCGCGAGTGCCAGACCCTACCGTTTGTCTCCTCCACCTCCTCCATTGGTGGATTCAGCCCAAGGCAGCAATGCCTTGGGCTTTTTTTCTGCCCGGGGGCACCCCGCCTTCCACCGAGGCCGTCGCTTATCATGCGGCGCCCCCTTTCGACCGCAGCTGCAGGAGTTCCCCATGGCCGGCCCCGCCCGCCCCTCGAAGTCGCCCCGCGCGACCCCTTCGCCCAAGCCGAAGCGCCTCGGCGTGCCGGACTACCTGCAGAAGATCCTCAACGCCCAGGTCTACGACGTGGCGCGCGAGACCGAACTGGGACGCGCCGCCAAGCTCTCGCGCCGCATCGGCAACCACGTGTGGCTCAAGCGCGAGGACACGCAGCCGGTCCACAGCTTCAAGCTCCGCGGCGCCTACAACAAGATGCGGCAGCTCACCCCCGAGCAGCTCAAGCGCGGCGTGCTGTGCGCGTCCGCGGGCAACCACGCGCAGGGTGTCGCGCTCGGTGCGAAGCAGCTCGGCTGCACCGCCGTCATCGTGATGCCCGTCACCACGCCGCAGCTCAAGATCGACGCCGTGCGCGCGCTCGGCGGCGAGGTGGTGCTGCATGGCGAGAGCTACTCCGATGCCTACCAGCACGCGCTGGAACTCGAGCGCAAGCGCGGCCTCACGTTCGTGCACCCGTTCGACGACCCCGAGGTGATCGCGGGCCAGGGCACCGTCGCGCTGGAGATCCTGCGCCAGCACCCCGGCCCCATCGACGCGGTGTTCGTCGCGATCGGCGGCGGCGGCCTGATCGCGGGTGTCGCGGCCTACATCAAGTCGGTGCGGCCCGAAACGAAGGTGATCGGCGTGCAGACCACCGACTCCGACGCGATGGCACGTTCGGTGGCCGCGGGCAAGCGCGTGCAACTCGCCGACGTGGGCCTCTTCTCCGACGGCACGGCCGTCAAGCTCGTGGGCGAGGAGACCTTCCGCCTCGCGCGTTCGCTGGTCGACGACTTCGTGCTCGTCGACACCGACGCGGCCTGCGCCGCGATCAAGGACATCTTCGAGGACACCCGCAGCATCGTGGAGCCGGCCGGCGCCCTGGGTGTCGCGGCCATCAAGCAGTACGCCGAGACGCACAGGCTCAAGGGCAAGACCTTCGTCGCGATCACCTGCGGGGCCAACATGAACTTCGACCGCCTGCGCTTCGTCGCCGAGCGGGCCGAGGTGGGCGAGGAGCGCGAGGCCCTCTTCGCCATCACGATCCCCGAGGAGCGCGGCAGCTTCCGCCGGCTCTGCGAACTGATCGGCGACCGCAGCGTCACCGAGTTCAACTACCGCATCTCCGACGAAAGCGCGGCCCACGTGTTCGTGGGCCTGGCCACGCGCGGCGACGAGTCGGGCAAGCTCTCGCGCCTGTTCGCGAAACACGGCTTCGCCGCACTCGACCTCACCGACGACGAGCTCGCGCACCAGCACCTGCGCCACATGGTGGGCGGTCGCAGCGAACTCGCGAAGGACGAGCGCCTCTACCGCTTCGTGTTCCCCGAGCGCCCGGGCGCGCTGATGCGCTTCCTGTCGCACATGCACCCCGACTGGAACATCAGCCTGTTCCACTACCGCAACCAGGGTGCCGACTACGGCCGCACGCTGGTCGGCATCCAGGTGCCGCGCAAGGACCGCAAGGCGTTCACCGAGTTCCTGAAGACGCTCGCGTACCCGTGGGTCGACGAGACCGAGAACCCGGTGTACCGATTGTTTCTTCGCTGACGGACCGCCCGATTTGCAGCTGTCATCGGCGCGGCCTCACAATCACGCTGCGCCCCGTTGCCCCCGTCGCCCATGTCCGCCAACCGTTCGCTGATCAGCCCCACCACCAACTCGCTGCTCGAGCAGGCCCTCCGGGACAAGCTCAAGCGACGCAGCGAAACCACCGGCAAGCTCGGCGAACTCGAGCCGCTCGCGGTGCGCATCGGGCTGATCCAGAACACCCTCAAGCCCCGCTTCGACCAGCCGCAGCTCGCGGTGTTCGCGTCCGACCACGGGCTGGCCGTCGACGGCGTCTGCGCCAGCAGCGCGAACCAGCCGTCCACCGCGGCGCTCGTGCAGAGCCTGCTGACGTCGCAACTGCCGGTCTCGGTGTTCGCCCGCATCCAGGGCATGGGCCTGAACGTCGTCGACTGCGGCGTCGCCGAGTCCGTGCTGCCCCACCCGCGCCTGATGGCGCGCAAGATCGCCCACGGCACGCGCAACCTGCGCGTGGCCAACGCCATGTCGCTCGAACAGGCCCACGCGGCCATCCGCGCCGGCATGGAGATCGCCGACGCGCTGCCGGGCAACGTGCTCGCGTGCGCGGGCGTGGGCATCGGCGCCCATGAAAGCGCGGCGCTCGTCATGTCGGGCCTGTCCGGCGACCCGGTGCGCGAGCTCGTGCTGCCCGGCCCCGGCATGCCGTCCGAGGCCGAATCGCTGCTGATGATGGTGATGCAGACCGCCCAGGGCCGCCACGGCCAGCTGAACGACGCGGTCGAGGTGCTCGCTGCCGTCGGCGGCTTCGAGATCGCGATGATGGTGGGCGTGATGCTCGTGGCCGCGAGCAAGCGGCACCTGATCATGATCGACGGCATGCCCGCCTGCGCCGCGCTGATGGTGGCGTCGCGCATCGCCCCCACCGTGACCGACTACTGCGTGTTCTGCCGCAGCCACAGCCACCCGGGCCTCACGCAGGCGCTGTCGCTGTTCCAGGCCATGGCCCTGCTCGAACTGGGCATGGAAAGCACCGACGGCACCGGCGCCACGCTCGCCTACCCGCTCGTGCGCAGCGCCGCGGCGCTGCTCACCGAAGTGGCGGAAGGGGAAGACCCGGGGCCGTCGCTGCCCGCGGAGATGAACGGCGGGGGCCGGTCCAGCCGCTTCGGCTGAGGGCCGGCGTTCGAGCGGCTACTGCCGGCCCGACCCGTTCGCGCCGCCGAGCGCGGGCGCCGGACCGCCGCGCTGCATGGGCGGCGTCTGGTTGTCCGGCGGCGGACCGCCCATGGGGCCTGCGTTCGGGTTCTGAGCATCGCCCGGCATGGGCTGGGCGGGCTGCTGCTGCGGCGGCATCTGCGGCGCCTGCTGCGGCACAGGCGGCGGTGCGATCTGCAGTTGCGAGGCATCGACCGGGGTCAGCGTGCCCGTGGCCGGCTCCGGCATGCGGGGCACCTCGAGCGTGAACGACACCGGCCCCTGGTCAGGACCGAAGGATGCGGTGCGCAGGCTCACGGCCTTCAGGAAGAGGCGGTCCTCGACGCGGGCGCCGGCACGGTAGGGACGCGGCGGCTTGCCGTCGACCGACACCAGGGCGACGCCCGGGGCGCCCGGATTCCCGGAGTCACGCGCGGCCAGAACGCCCAGCAGCCGGAAGCGCGTGCTTTCGGGCGGCGGGGCATCGGGGACGGCCACCTGCGTGACGCCGAAGAGCCGCGACAGGTCACCGCCCGCAGCCGCGACGTCGACCACGGCCACGGCGTTGGCGGGGGCCGGAGTGGGCGACACGAACAGCCTCAAGCCCCAGAACACGATGGCGCCGGCGACAAGGGCCCACACTACGAAAGCTGACAGTCTTGCAAGCATGGGAGAATTATCATTCATTGCCCGAATCCGCAGACACATATTCGATGACCATGAAATCCCTGTCCCTGGCTTCACGACGTTCCGCACCGCGCACCACGCGCGGCTTCACGCTGATCGAGCTGATGGTGGTGCTCGTGATCATCGGCGTGCTCGGCGCGCTGATCGTGCCCAACGTGCTCGACCGTGCCGCCGGCGCGCGGGTCACCGCCGCCCGCACCGACGTCAACAACCTCGTGCAGGCCCTGAAGCTCTACAAGCTCGACAACCAGCGCTACCCGTCGAGCGAACAGGGCCTGCGTGCGCTGGTCGCCAAGCCCACCACCGGCGTCATCCCGCCGAACTGGAAGCCCTACCTCGACAAGCTCCCGAACGACCCGTGGGACCACCCGTACCAGTACGCCAACCCGGGCGTGAAAGGCGAGATCGATGTCTACAGCTTCGGAGCCGACGGCCAGATCGGTGGCGAGGGCAACGACGCCGAAGTCGGTTCCTGGCAATAACTTGAGGTCCGGTGCCCGCGGCTTCACGCTGATCGAGCTGATGCTCGTGGTGGTGTTGATCGCGGTCGCCTCCAGCCTCGCCACCTTCGCGATCCGCGACCCCTCCAGCACCCAGCTCGAGAACGAAGCCGCCCGCCTCGCCTCGCTGCTCGAGGCCGCGCGGGCGCAGTCGCGTGCCACCGGCATCGCCGTGCGCTGGGAGCCGCGCCCGGTCTCGCCGGACACCGAAGGCTTCCGCTTCGTGGGCCTCACGCCCGGCAACGAACTGCCGAGGCGCTGGCTCGGCGAAGGCGTCTCCGCCGAGATCGTCGGCCAGCCCGCGCTGATGCTGGGCCCCGAGCCCATCATCGGCCGCCAGCGGCTGGTGCTGCGCCTCAACGACCAGCGCCTCACGCTCGCCACCGACGGCCTGTCCCCCTTCACGGTGGTGGCCGAGGAGACGCCCCAATGACACACCGCCCCGCGCGCGGCTTCACGCTGGTCGAGGTGCTCGTGGCCCTGACCGTCGTCGCCATCGCGATCGGCGCCGGCATCAAGGCTGCCGGCGCGCTGACCATGAACGCCCAGCGCCTGCAGGACGTGACGGCGGCCCAGTGGTGTGCCGAGAACCAGTTCGTGTGGCAGAAGGTCACGCAGAACTACCCGGCCGTCGGCGACTCCGACTTCACGTGCGAGCAGTTCGGCCTGAACTTCACCGGCAAGCTGATCGTGCGTCCCACGCTCAACCCGTCGTTCCGCCGCGCCGACGCGCAAGTATTCAACGAGGCCGGCGAACCCATGCTGACCCTGTCCACCGTGCTCGGGAGGAACTGATGGCGCGCCGCTCCCTTCCCGCCCGCGGCTTCACGCTCGTCGAGGTGCTGATCGCCATGTCCATCATGGCCATCGTCGCGGTGATGTCGTGGCAGGGCGTCGATGGCATCGTGCGCGCCCGCGACGTCACGCAGGGCAAGGTCGACCAGGTGCTGCGCGCGAGCACGGTGATCGCGCAATGGGAACAGGACCTCGGCGCCATCCAGAACACCGAGGCCGAGACCAACATCCCCGCCCTGCGCTTCGACGGCGCGCGCGCCTTCATGACCCGGCGCACCGACCGCGGCCTGCAGGTCGTCGTGTGGGCGCGCCGCGAAGGTGCATGGTTCCGATGGGCCAGCCCGGCCAGCACCACCGTGCAGGGCCTGGTCGACGCATGGAACTCGAGCCAGCAGCTGATGGGCAACGAGGCAGGGCAGCTCAAGACCGTCTCCGGCCTCACCGACTGGCAGGTGTACTACGTGGCCCCCGGCGCGCAGACCTGGTCCAACGCGCAGTCGAGCACCAGCAGCGGCCAGACCGCCGGCGGCGCCGGCACCGGCAACCCGGTCACGCAGCTGCCCGTCGCCGTGCGCATCGTGCTGACCTTCGACGGCAGCAGCGGCCTCACCGGCACCATCACCCGCGACATCGCGCTGGACGCCACATGACGAGACCTGCCGTTCCCCCCCGCCAGCGCGGCGCCGCGCTGCTGATGGCCCTGATCATCGTCACCGTGGTGTCCACCCTCGCGGTGTCGATGGTGTGGCAACAGTGGCGCGCGGTGCAGATCGAGACCGCCGAACGCAGCCGCCAGCAGTCGGCGTGGATGCTCGGCGGCGCGATGGGCTGGACCCGCGACATCCTGCGTGGCGACATCCGCGCCGACCGCGGCAACAAGGGCAAGGCGTCCGACAACCTCGGCGAAGCCTGGGCCGCGCCGCTGGCCGAAGCCCGCATCTCCACGTTCCTCGCCGCGGACAAGGAGAACACCGACGACGCGCCGGAGGCGTTCCTGTCCGGCCACATCGAGGACGCCCAGGCGAAGTTCAACCTGCTGGGCCTGGTCCAGGCGGGCGGAATACAGAGCAGCACGGGTGGAACCGGTGGCGCGGCCGCGGGCAGCGGCAGCGGCGGCAGCGGGAACCCCGGCACCGCCAGCGTCGGCGCGCAGCCGCGCGTGGCCCAGGTCGAGGCCTTCAAGCGCCTGTGCGCGCTGCTCAACCTCAACCCCACGGTGCCGCAGACCATCGTGCAGGGACTGCTCGAGGCCACGCCGCCGTTCACCACGAACTCGGCCAGCCGGCCGCTGATGCCGCAGCGCCTCGACCAGCTCCAGTGGTTCGGCCTCGACGCCAACACCATCAAGGCCCTGGCGCCCTACGTCATCCTGATCCGCGACCCGGACGACACCCGCAAGGAGATCCCGGTCAACGTCAACACCGCGTCGCGCGAAGTGATTGCCGCCGCGCTGAACCTCAACCTGGCCACGGCCGAGACGCTGGTGCAGGCCCGCAAGAGCAACGCCTTCAGCGCCGACAACCCGCACACCAAGTACCTGCCCGCCACCACACCCGCCCAGGGCGCGGCACCGCTGCCACAGGTGGCCTGGCAGAGCAGCTATTTCGTGGTCAACGGTCGCCTGCGCCTCGAGAGCCAGGTGCTGGAGCAGCGTTCGCTGCTCCGCCGCCAGTCGGGTGCCCCGCCGAAAGTCGAGATCCTTTCTTCCGAATGGGTCAATTCGAGTGATCCCGGATGAGCAGACTGCCCCGCGCAACGATCACTGGAGAAATCGTCCGTAAGCCGTTGATTCGGCATGGAATCGCCATGATCGGTGCCTACAATGCCGCAAATTCCCTGTTGCCCTCATGAGCACTCTTGTCGTCCAGATCCCGCCCCGGCTGCGCCTCCAAGGCCACACCGCGGACGCGGCCGACCCGGAAGCGCGCAGCGCTACCGAGTACCGCTACGCCCTGAGTCCTGACGGCCTGCTGCTGAGCGGCCAGGGGCAGTGCCCTGCGAAGCAGTTGCCGAAGGCCTCCACCGTCGTGGCCGTGCTCGCCGACACCGACGTGAGCTGGCACCGCATCACGCTGCCCAAGGCGCCGGCCGCGCGGCTGCAGGCCGCACTCGTGGGTGTGCTGGAAGACGCGCTGCTGGAAGAGCCCGAGTCCGTCCACCTGGCCGTCGCGCCCATGGCGAGCGCCGGGCAGCCCACGTGGGTGGCCGCCACCGACCGTGCGTGGCTCGCCGGCGAACTCGCGTTCCTCGAGAAATCGCAGGTCTTCGTCGACCGCGTCGTGCCCTCGTCGTGGCCCGACGATCCGCCCACCGGCCACTTCTTCGAGACCTCCGGCGAAGCCCCCGCGGGCGACGACACTTCGGCACAGTCCCTCTCGCTCAGCTGGGCGCACCCCGACGGCGTCATCGTGGTCAACCTCAAGGGCACCCTCGGCCGCGCGCTGCTGCCGTCGCCGCTGCCCGAGAACGCCCGCTTCAGCGCCACGCCGTCCGCCGCCGCCGCGGCGGAGAAATGGCTGGGCTCGCCGCCGGTCGTGATGCCCGAGGCCCAGCGCCTGCTGCTGTCGGCCCGGTCGCTCTGGAACCTGCGCCAGTTCCTGCTGGCCCGCAAGAACCGGGGTTCCCGCGCGGTGCGCGACGTCTGGCGGCAGTTCCTGCGCCCCGACTGGCGTCCGCTGCGGTACGGGCTCATCGCCCTCGTCGCGGTGCAGGTCATCGGCCTGAACCTGTGGGCGTCGCTGCAGCGCAGCGCGATCCAGCAGAAGAAGGTCGCGATGGAGCAGGTGCTGCGCACGGCCCATCCGCAGCTGCAGGGCGGCATCCTCGACGCCCCCGCGCAGATGCGCCGCGAGACCGACACGCTGCGCGCCGCCGCCGGCCGCCCCGGTGAAACCGACCTCGAACCCATGCTGGCCGCCGCCGCGTCCGCGTGGCCGCCCGACCGCCCGCCGGTCGAGAACCTCAAGTACGAACCGGGCCGCCTCACGCTCTCCGCCCAGGGCTGGAACCCGGACCAGATCACCCAGTTCGTCAACCAGCTGCGCCCGAGCGGCTGGGCCGTCGAAATCACGAACGGCACGCTCACGCTGAGCCGTGCCCCCGTCGGAGGCCTGCAATGAGCACCGCACCGAAACGCGCGCTGCCGCCGGCCCTCGTCGAGGCGCAGAAACACGCCGCCGAACGCTGGAAGGCGCTGGCCGAACGCGAGCGCCTCGCGGTCATCGCCGCCGCCACGCTGATCGGCGTCTGGATCGTGTGGGCCATCGCCATCCAGCCGGCCTGGCGCACGTTGCAGCAGGCCCCGAAGCAGATCGACGCCCTCGACGTGCAGCTGCAGGCCATGCAGCGCCTCGCCGCGGAAACGCGCGAGCTGCGCGCCGTGGCCGCCGTCGGCCAGTCGCAGCAGCAGGAAGCCCTCAAGGCCGCCACCGACCGCCTCGGCGCCGAGAAGGCCCGCATCGCCGTGCAAGGCGACCGCGCCACGCTCACGCTCACCGGTGTCACCGGCGAGCAGCTGCGCGCCTGGCTCGGCGAGGTGCGCAGCGGCGCCCGCGTGCGTCCCGTCGAAACCCAATTGAGCCGGGGTCCCACCGGCTACACCGGTACCGTGATCGTGGCCCTCGGAGGGGGCGTCTGATGGCCCGCAAACTGGTCGTGCGCCGCATCCGCGGGCGCCGCTTCGTCAACAGCATGGCCCCCACCGGATGGGGCGACTCCACCCTCGCCGAGACCGCGTGGGAACGCTCGCGCAGCGCCGCCTCGCGCTGGGCCATCGCCGGCGTCGTGGTGGGCGTGTTCACCGCCCTCGTGGTCTTCGCGCCCGCCGAATGGCTGGCCCGCATGGTGGCCTCCGGCACGTCGCAGCGCGTGCTGCTGTCCGACGCCCGCGGCACCCTCTGGTCCGGCAGCGCCGTGGTGGTGCTCACCGGTGGCCCCGGCAGCCGCGACGCCACCGCCCTGCCCGGCCGCTTCGAATGGACGCTGGGCCTCGCCGGCACCGCGCTGTCCCTCAAGGCGCGCCACGACTGCTGCCTCAACGACACCGTCACCATGCGGCTCAAGCCGGGCTTCGGCCGCATGTCCGCCACGCTCGTGCCGCCGCCGGGCTGGGTGGGCCAGTGGCCCAGCGCGCTGCTGAGCGGCCTGGGCACGCCCTTCAACACGCTGCAGCTGGGTGGCCGCATGCGCGTGCTGTCGCCCGGCCTCACCGTGGAATGGGTGCAGGGCCGCGTGATCTTCGACGGCGCCCTCGACGTGGAAGTGCTGCAGGCGTCGTCTCGCCTGACCACGCTCGACACGCTCGGCAGCTACCGCTTCAGCATCAACGGCAACGCGAGCCGTCCGGGGGAACCGTCGCAGGTCACCCTCGTCACCACGGAGGGCGCACTCAAGCTCTCGGGATCGGGCACCTGGTCGGCCAACGGCCTGCGCTTCCGCGGTGAAGCCACGGCCACCGAAAACGAGGCCGCCGCCCTGTCCAACCTGCTCAATATCATCGGACGGCGCAGCGGCGCCCGGTCCGTCATCTCGATCGGATAAGCCATGAACAAGCGCCCTCTCCTCTCGCTGCCCCGGCGCCCGCTGACCTCGGCCGTGGCGGCCGCGATGATCGCCACGTCGCTGCCCGCGCCCCTCGTGTTCGCGCAGACGCCCGCGAAGCGCACGCGTGCGGCGGAGCAGCAGGTCACGCTGAACTTCGTCAACGCCGAGATCGAAGGCGTGGCGCGGGCCATCGGCGCGATGCTCAAGCAGCAGTTCATCGTCGACCCCCGCGTGAAGGGCCAGATCACCCTCTACAGCGAGGAGCCCCTCACCACGCGCGAGGCCTACCTGAACTTCCTCGCCGCGCTGCGCGGCCAGGGCTTCACGGTGGTGGAGTCGGGCGGGCTCTACAAGGTCGTGCCCGAGGCCGACGCGAAGCTGCAGTCGGGCACGGTGTCGGTGGGTGGCGTGTCGCGCCGCGGTGACCAGATCATCACGCAGATCTTCAAGATCAACCACGAGAACGCGAACAACCTCGTGCCGGTGCTGCGCCCGCTGATCAGCCCGAACAACACCATCAACGCCAACCCCGGCAACAACACGCTGATCATCACCGACTACGCCGACAACCTGTCGCGCATCGCGAAGATCATCGCGGCGATGGACACGGCCGGGGCCAGCGACGTCGAGATCATCCCGCTCAAGCACCTCGTCGCGGTCGACCTGCTGCCCACGATCCAGAAGCTCGCCGACGCGTCCGCCAGCGGGCAGCCCGGCGCCCCGGCCGCCGCCGTGCCGGGCGGCTCGTCCGCGCCCGCCATCGTCGCGGACTCGCGCACCAACTCGCTGATCGTGAAGGCGCCGAACCCCGCGCGCATGGCGCAGATCCGCTCCATCGTCGAGAAGCTCGACCGGCCGCAGGACTCGAACTCCCCGGCCGGCAACATCTACGTCGTGTACCTGAAGAACGCCGACGCCACGCGCCTGGCCACCGTGCTGCGCGCGGCCCACGCCGCGGGGCAGACCACCGGCCAGGGCGGCGCGGCCGGCGGCGGCGGCGCGGCCCCCGCATCCACCTCGCAGAGCAACCCGAACGCCGCGATGAACAGCGGCAACTCGCAGAACGGCGCGTCGGCCCAGTCCACCGCTCCGGTGAACTCCGCCGCCGCGGTCAACACCGGCGGCTTCATCCAGGCCGACCCCGCCACCAACGCGCTGATCATCACCGCGCCCGAACCGCTCTACCGGCAGCTGCGCGCCGTCATCGACCAGCTCGACTCGCGCCGCGCGCAGGTCTACATCGAATCGATGATCGTCAAGATCGATGCCAACAAGACCCGTGACATCGGCGTGCAGTGGCAAAGCACCATCGGCAAGAGCGGCGACAGCACGCTGTACGGCTACGGCACGAATTTCCAGACCCCCGGGCCCAGCATCATCTCCGGCACGGCGGCCATCAATGGCGGCACGGCCGCACTGGGCGAACTCGCCGGGGCGGTGTCGCAGGGCTTCAACTTCGGCGTGCTGCGCAAGTTCGGCAGCCTCTACACCATCGGCGCCCTGGCCACGTTCCTCGAGTCCACCGGCGACGCCAACATCCTGTCGACACCGAACCTCGTGACGCTCGACAATGAGGAAGCGAAGATCGTCATCGGCCAGAACGTGCCGTTCGTCACCGGAAGTTCGCTCACCACGGGTGCCGGCACGGCAAGCCCGTTCCAGACCATCGAGCGCAAGGACGTGGGCCTCACGTTGCGCGTGAAGCCGCAGATCGGCGAGAACGGCACCGTGCGCATGGTGATCTATCAAGAGAACTCGAGCGTGGTCAGCACGTCGACCCTCTCCGGGCCCACCACCGACAAGAGCGCGGTCGAAACCAACGTCGTGGTCGACGACGGCCAGATCATGGTGCTGGGCGGCCTCATGAAGGACGAGTACACCGGCAACATCGACAAAGTGCCGCTGCTGGGTGACATCCCCTACATCGGCGCGCTCTTCCGCGCCGACAACCGCAAGCGCGTGAAGAGCAACCTGCTTGTGTTCCTACGCCCGGTGGTGATGCGCGACCAGGTCGCCGCCAGCGCGCTGTCCATCGACCGCTACGACGCCATTCGCGCCGTGCAGCAGGGCATGGAATCGCCGTCCTACCAGACGCCGGTGCTGCCGCCGTTCAACGCGCCCGCACCGGGCCGGATCGCCCCGACCATCCCCGCACCGCTGAGCGAGCGTACGCAACCGGCCCCGCGCGATCCGTCCACGCTGCCGCCGAGCAACCCGCCGGTGGTTCCGCCCTCGGCACCGGCCTCCACGCCGTCGAACTGAGGCCCGCGCCATGGGAGCCCGCCACCCCCTGCCCTACGCCTACGCGAAGGCGCACACGCTGCTGCTCGAGGACGACGGCGAGCGCCTGATGCTGTGGGCGCCCGAGAACGTGTCGCTGTCCGCGCTCGGCGAGGTGCTGCGCCTGTACTCCGTCGACACGCTGACGCACGAATCGGCCGACACGCTGACCAACCGCATCGCGGCCGCGTACGCCGGCGGTGAGTCGAGCGCGGCCACCGTGATCGGCGAGGTCGAGAGCCGCGTGGACCTGAGCCGCATGATGCAGGACCTGCCCGCCGTGGAGGACCTGCTGGAGGCCGCCAACGACGCGCCGATCATCCGCATGCTCAACGCGCTGCTGACGCAGGCCGCGAAGGACGGCGCGAGCGACATCCACATCGAACCGTACGAGCGCTCGAGCTCGGTGCGCTTCCGCGTCGACGGCACGCTGCGCGAGGTGGTGCAGCCCAACAAGGCGCTGCACGCCGCGCTGATCTCGCGCCTGAAGATCATGGCCGAGCTCGACATCTCGGAGAAGCGCCTCCCGCAGGACGGCCGCATCTCGCTGCGCATCGGCGGCCGCGCGGTCGACGTGCGGGTGTCCACGCTCGCGTCCTCGCACGGCGAACGCGCCGTGCTGCGCCTGCTCGACAAGGGCGAATCGAAGTTCACGCTCGAGGGCCTGGGCATGGGCGGCGCCACGCTGTCCCGCTTCGACAACCTGATCCAGCAGCCGCACGGCATCGTGCTCGTCACCGGCCCCACGGGCTCCGGCAAGACCACCACGCTGTACGCGTCGCTCGCGGGCATCGACACGTCCACCACCAACGTGCTGACCGTGGAAGACCCGGTCGAATACGAACTCGCCGGCATCGGCCAGACGCAGGTCAACTCGAAGATCGACCTCACGTTCGCGAAGGCCCTGCGCGCCATCCTGCGCCAGGACCCGGACGTCATCATGATCGGTGAAATCCGCGACTTCGAGACCGCGCAGATCGCCGTGCAGGCATCCCTCACGGGCCACTTGGTGCTGGCCACGCTGCACACGAACGACGCGCCCAGCGCCGTCACGCGGCTGACCGACATGGGCATCGAGCCGTTCCTGCTCAGCTCGAGCCTGCTGGGCGTGCTGGCGCAGCGCCTCGTGCGCAAGCTGTGCCCGCACTGCAAGATCCAGGACGGCAAGGGCCAGTGGCACCCGGTGGGCTGCGCCGAATGCGGCCACAGCGGCTACAAGGGCCGCACCGGCGTGTACGAGCTGATGGTGGCCGACGAACGCGTGCGCGGCCTCATCCACAACCGCGCCCCCGAACCCGAGATCATCGCCACCGCCCGCCTGGGCGGCATGCACTCGATGCGCGAGGACGGCGACCGACTCGTCGCCGAAGGCATCACCTCGCCGGAAGAAGTGATGCGGGTCACCCGAGAGTAAGGCCAGAGCCCGATGCCCGCGTACAAGTTCGAGGCGCTCGACGGCGCCGGCAAGTCCACCACCGGCCTGCTCGAGGCCGACAACCTCAAGGCCGCCCGCGCCCAGCTGCGCGCGCAGTCGCTCGTGCCGCTCGACGTGCAGCAGGTGGTGAGCGCGGGCACGCAGCCCGCCGGCAACTTCATGGCGATGCGCCGCAAGGTGTTCACGTCCACGGCGCTGGCCGTGTGGACCCGCCAGCTCGCCGGCCTCGTCGGCTCGGGGCTGCCGCTCGAACGGGCGCTCACGCTGCTCAGCGAGGAGGCGGAGGACCCGCGTCAGCGCGAACTGGTGGCACACCTGCGCAGCGAGGTGAACTCCGGCTCGCCGTTCGCCCGGGCGCTGTCCAGCGCGCCGCGCGAGTTCGACGACGTGTACCGCGCGGTCGTCGCCGCCGGCGAACAGAGCGGCGCGCTCGGCCGCGTGCTCGAGCGCATGGCCGACGACCTGGAAGAACGCCAGGCGCTGCGCGGCAAGCTGATGGGCGCCACGCTGTACCCCGCGATCGTGTCCGTCATCGCCGTGGTCATCGTGATCTTCCTCGTCACGTACGTCGTGCCGCAGGTCGCCTCGGTGTTCGTGAACTCCAAGCGCGCGCTGCCGTTCCTGACGTCCGCGATGCTCGCCGTGAGCGCCTTTCTGCGCGGCTACGGCTGGCTGCTGGCGCTCGGCCTGGTGGGTGCGTTCTCGCTGCTGCGGCTCGCGCTGCGCAACGAGGTCTTCCGCGTGCAGTTCGACGCCGGGCTGCTGAACCTGCCCCTGTTCGGACGCCTCGCCCGCGGCTACAACGCTGCCCGCTTCGCCGGCACCCTCGCGATGCTGGCCGGCGCCGGCGTGCCCATCCTGAAGGCCCTGCAGGCCGCCGCCGAGACGCTGTCGAACCGCGCGATGCGGGCCGACGCGCTCGATGCGCTGGTGCAGGTGCGCGAAGGCGCACCGCTCGCGTCGGCCCTGGCCGGCAAGAAACGCTTCCCCGGGCTGCTGGCCATGTTCGCGCGGCTCGGCGAACAGACCGGCAAGCTGCCCGAGATGCTCGACCGCGCCGCAGGCCAGCTGGGGCAGGAAGTGCAGCGGCGGTCGATGCAGATGGCGACCATTCTGGAGCCGTTGCTGATGGTGGTGATGGGGGCCGTGGTGATGGTGATCGTGCTGGCCGTGTTGCTGCCGATCATCCAACTCAATACCTGGGTGAAGTAGAGCTCCCAAAACACTCGTCATCCCGGCGAAGGCCGGGACCCTGAGTGGTCACCTCGCGCGCCATTGCGTGAACGCACGCACGGGGTCCCGGCCTCCGCCGGGATGACGCAGCTTTTTCAGAACGCCGGCACCAGCGACCCGCCGAAGCTCGACTCGACCAGCTTCCTCACCTCCGGCGACTGGAACGCCTTGACCAGCTTCGCGACCCACGGCTTGTCCTTGTCGACGGTGCGCACCGCCAGCAGGTTGGCGTAGGGGCCCTTGGCATCCTCGATGGCGATGGCGTCCCGCGTGGGCACGAGGTTCGCCTGGACCGCATAGTTCGTGTTGATCGCGGCGGCGTCGAGGTCGTCGAGGGAACGGGGCAGCTGAGCAGCCTCCAGCGGCACGATCTGCAGCCCCTTCGGGTTCTCGGCGATGTCGGCCAGGGTGGCCGAGATGCCCGCGCCCGGCTTGAGCTTGATCGCCCCGTACTTCTGCAGCAGGGCCAGCGCCCGCCCGCTGTTGGACGGGTCGTTCTGGATGCCGACCTTCGCGCCCTTCGCCAGCGCGTCGAGCGACTTCACCTTCTTCGAGTAGAAGCCCATCGGGAAGGTGACAGTGTCGCCCACCGCGGTGATCTTGTAGCCGCGGGCCTGGATCTGGCTCTGCAGGAACGGGCGATGCTGGTAGCTGTTGGCCTGCACATCCCCCGCGTCCAACGCCGCGTTCGGCTGGATGTAGTCCTGGAACTCGACGATCTGCAGCACGAGGCCGTCGCGGGCCGCAACGGTGCGCGCCGCCTCCGCGATCTGCGCGTGCGGGCCCGCGGTGACGGCGAGGCGCACGGTGTCCTGTGCGTGTGCCGCGAGCGCCGACGCGGCCAGCACCACGCCCCCCAGCACGCGCTTCACAGCAGCACCTCCTTGAACACCGCGTCCTTGACCGCGATCTGCCGCTTGATCAGGTTGAGTTTGAAGAAGGTGTCGGCGATGCGCTGCTGTTCGGCGACGATGCCCGCGTCCACCGGCACGGCGGTGTAGCGGCGGCGGTCGGTCGCGAGCTTGAGCACGGGGCTCGGCACGCCGAGCTGCGGCGCGAGCTGGTCGGCGAGCTGCTGCGGGTGGCCGTCGGCCCACTCGTTCGTCTTCTTCAGCTCGGCGAACACCGTGCGAAGCACCTGCGGGTTCGCGCCCGCGAACTGCGGCGTCGAGATGTAGAAGGTGCGGTTGTTCGACAGCCCCTCGCCGTTGCGCAGCACCCGCGGATTGCCCGCGAGCTGGGCGCCCGCGAGGAACGGGTCCCACAGGCCCACCGCGTCCACCTTGCCGGACTCGAACGCGGTGCGGGCATCCGCCGCGTTGTTGACCCACGCGGGCTGGATGTCGTCGAAGCTCAGGCCGGCGTCTTCCAGCGCGCGCACGAGCAGGTACTGCACGTTCCACCCGCGGCCCACGGCGACCTTCCTCCCCTTCAGGTCGGCGATGGCCTTCACCGGCGAGTCCTTCGGCACGAGGATCGCGATGCCCTGCGGGTACGGCTGTTCGGCCGCGAGGTAGACCGAGTTGACGCCGGCGGCCTGCGCGAACACGGTGGGCGTGTCGGCCGCGTGGCCGAAGTCGATCGAGCCAGCGTTCAGGGCCTCGAACAGCACGGGGCCGGTGGCGAACTCGAACCACTGCACGGTCCAGCCCTGGGGCTTCAACGCCTCCTCGAGCTTGCCCGCACCTTTCAGGATGTTGAGCGTGTTGAACTTCTGGTAGCCGATGCGCAGCACCTTGTTGTCGGCGGCGAAGGCGGGCGTCACGGCCGCGGCGGCGGCCAGGGCCAGCAGGTCACGGCGGTTCAGGAAGGCGGTCATGTGGTCGTTCTTTCTTGTGATGAAAAATCAGATCCGAACGCGGGTCGCCGCGTGCCCGGCGCCCAGGCGCGGACCGCGGGCGAACAGCTTCTCGCGCAACGTGCCGTCGCTGTACGACGTGGCGTACCGGCCGCGCCGTTGCAGCTCGGGCACCACGTGGTCCACGACGTCACGCATCGTTTCGTGGGCCAGCGCGTAGGTCAGGTTGAAGCCGTCGATGCCGGTCGCGTCGACCCAGCGTTCGAGTTCGTCGGCCACCTGCGACGCCGAGCCCACGATGACGGGGCCGCGCCCGCCCAGGCCGATGAACCGCGCCGCCTCGCCCACCGCCCACTTGCGCGAGGGATCGGTCTGGCTGAACGACGCGAGCGCGGTGCGGCCGGCCTCGGTGTCCACGTGTTCGATGGGCGCGTCGGGGTCGTACTTCGAGAAGTCGACCCCGGTCCAGCCCGACAGCAGCGCGAGCGACGCCTCCACGTCGATGTGTTCGAGCAGCTCGCGGTGCTTCGCGCGGGCCTCGGCCTCGGTGGGTGCGGTGATCACGAGCGCCTGCGCGTAGATCAGCACGTCGTCGGCCGGCCGGCCCTGGGCCACGAGGCCGCCGCGCACGGTGTCGACGTAGCGCTTCAGCACGGTCTCGGTGGGACCGCTGATGAACACGCACTCCGCATGGCGCGCCGCGAACGCGACCCCGCGCGGGGACGTGCCCGCCTGGTACAGCACCGGCGTGCGCTGCGGCGACGGTTCGCACAGGTGGATGCCCGGCACCTGGTAGTGCGTGCCCGCGTGGCGGATGGGCCGCACCTTCGCCGGGTCGGTGAACGTGCCGGTGGCCTTGTCGCGGCGCACCGCGTCGTCGGCCCAGCTCTTTTCCCAGAGCTTGTAGACCACGTCCATGTACTCGTCGGCCAGGTCGTACCGCGCGTCGTGCCCCAGCTGGTTCGACAGCCCCAGGTTGCGCGCCGCGCTGTCGAGGTAGCCGGTGACGATGTTCCAGCCCACGCGGCCGCCGGTCAGGTGGTCGAGCGTGGAGATGCGCCGCGCGAACGGGTACGGATGCTCGTACGTCAGCGCGCAGGTGACGCCGAAGCCCAGGTGTTCGGTGGCCTGCGCCATCAGCGGCACGAGCGCCAGCGGGTCGTTGACGGGCACCTGCACGCCGTGGCGCACCGCCGCCTCGTGGTTGCCGCCGAACACGTCGTACACGCCCAGCACGTCGGCGAGGAACACGCCGTCGAACACGCCGCGTTCGAGCAGCTTCGCGAGGTCCACCCAGTGCTGCGGGTCGGTGTAGCGATGCGCCGAGTCGCGCGGGTGGGTCCACAGCCCGGGCGACTGGTGCGACGCCGCGTTCATCTGGAACGCGTTGAAGCGGATGCGTTGGCCCATCGCTTCGCTCAACGGCCCTGCTGATACTCGGTCTTCACGAAACCGGCGAAGTTCTTCTCGGTGACCGCGAGGAACTCCTTCGACCGGTAGGCGTCGGCGATGTCCTTGACCCAGGGCTTGTCCTTGTCGGCCGTGCGCACGGCCACGAGGTTCTGGTACGTGGGGCTCGTCTTCTCCAGGGCCAGGGCCTCGGTGAGCTTGAGGCCCGAGGCCAGCGCGAAGTTGCCGTTGACGAACGAGAAGTCGGTGTCGTCCAGCGAACGCGGCAGCTGCGCGGCTTCGAGCGGCACGAGCTTGAGCTTCTTCGGGTTCGACGCCACGTCCTTCTCGGACGCGCGGATCGGGTCGTAACCCTCGCGCAGCTTGACCCAGCCGATCTGCTCCAGCACCACGAGCGCACGCGCCGCGTTGGTGGGATCGTTCGGCAGCGCGACGGTGGCGCCGTCCTTCACCTCGCCGAGCGACTTGTGCTTCTTGCTGTAGATCGCGATGGGTGCGGTGGGCACCTTCAGCAGCTCGCTCAGCTCGAGCTTGTTCTCGGTGGCGAACTTGGTCAGGTAGACGATGTGCTGGAACGCGTTGGCATCCAGCGCGCCCTGGGCCAGCGCGTGGTTCGGCTGGATGTAGTCGTTGAACTCGACGACCTTGACGCGGTAGCCCTTCTTCTCCAGCAGCGGTTTGATGCCGACCTTGATCTGGTCGGCGTACGGGCCGGCGGTGGCGCCGAAGACGAGTTCCTTCTTCTCCTGGGCGAACGAGGGCAGCGCGATGGTGGCGGACAGCGCGAACAGCGCGGCAAGGGTGGAACGGCGGGCGAAGGTCATGACAGGGTCCTTGGGGAGAAGAATCAGCGTTTGTCGAGGTGGCGGGCGATCGTGTTGCCGCCGAACTGGATCAGCTGCACGAGCACGACGAGGATCGCGACGGTGAGCACCATCACGTCGGTCTGGAAGCGGTAGTAGCCGTAGCGGATCGCGAGGTCGCCGATGCCGCCGCCGCCCACGACCCCGGCCACGGCCGAGTACGACAGGAAGCTGATGGCGAGCACGGTGAGCGCGAGCACCAGGCCCGAGCGGGCCTCGACGACCAGCACGCGCCACACGATCTGCAGCTCGGACGCGCCCATCGCATGGGCCGCCTCGACCACGCCGCGCGGCACGTCGCGCAGGCACTGCTCCACGAGGCGGGCGAAGTACGGGATGGCCGCGAAGCTGAGCGGCACGGCCGCGGCCACGGGCCCGATGGACGTGCCGGCGATCACGCGGGTGAACGGCACGAGGGCGACGAGCAGGATGATGAACGGGAACGACCGCACGGTGTTCACGATCCAGTTCAGCACGCGGAACGTGTGGCGCTGTTCCAGCGACTGCCCGGGGCTCAGCAGGAACAGCAGCACCCCCATCGGTCCGCCCAGCAGCACGGCCGCGGACAGTCCGATGGCGAGCATCAGCAGCGTCTGGCCCACAGCCGTGCCCAGCTCGGGCAGCACGGCGACGATGTTGTCGGAGAGGAAGTTCATGCGACGGCGGCCTCCAGGCGGTCGAGCAGGCGGGCTTCCTCGGGCGATGCGGCCAGGCGTGCGAGTTCGCGGCCCAGCACGGTCCGGCGCAACACGCCGGCCTCCTCGGCCACGGCGAACTGCTCGGCCACCGCACCCTGCTCGATCACCGCGACGTGGCGGCACAGGCGGCGCACCACCGACAGCTCGTGAGTCACGATCACGATGGTCACACCGAGGGTCTTGTTGATGTGGCTCAGCGTGTCGAGCACGCTGCGCGTGGTCTCGGCGTCGAGCGCCGACGTGGGCTCGTCGCACAGCAGCAGCGCGGGTTCGGGCGCGAGCGCGCGGGCGATCGCCACGCGCTGCTTCTGGCCGCCGGACAGCTGCGCGGGGTGGCTGCCAGCCTTGTCGGTGAGGTCCACGATCGACAGGCACTCGCGCACGCGCGCGGCGATCTGCGCGGTGGTGCGCCCGCCGTGCAGCCGCAACGGGAACGCGACGTTGTCGGCCACTGTGGCGTTCTGCAGCAGGTTGAACTGCTGGAAGATCATGCCGATGGACTGCCGTGCCGAACGCAGCGCGCGCTTGTCGAGCGAGGTCAGGTCCTGCCCGGCGACGGTGACGGTACCGGAGTCGGGACGTTCGAGCAGGTTGATGGTGCGCAGCAGCGTGGACTTGCCGGCGCCACTCTTGCCCACGAGGCCGAAGATGTCGCCCGCGCGCACCTGCAGCGACACGTCGCGCACGGCGTGGAACGGGGTGCCGTCGGGCAGGTGGAAGCGCTTGTTGACGCGGTCGAGGCGCAGTAGCGGCGGGGCCGAGGCAGGCTCCAGGGTCTGGACGTGTCCCATGTCGGTCCTCACGAGTACGGGGTGGGATCGGGCACGCGGCCGTCGAGCCGGTGCCGGCCGAGGTCGCGCAGCTTGTAGTCGACGGGGTCGTGCAGCGTGTGCACGCGCACGTTGCGCCAGAAGCGGTCGAGCCCGAGGCGTTCGGACGTGGACCGCGCGCCGGTCAGCTCGAACAGCTGCGACGTCACCGCCAGGCCCGCGCGGTGCGCCAGCACCTTCGCCTCGGCGCCGGCCACGGCCACCTCGCCGCGTTCGGCCGCGGTGAGCGAAGGCCCTCGCGCGATGGCGGCGTCGAGCAGCGCCGCCGCCTCGTCGGCCAGCACGGCCGCGGGGCGGATGTGCAGCCACAGGTCGCCGTAGCGGTGCTGCACGACGGGGTCGTCGGCGGCCCGCGCGACACCGGACGCGAACCACGGTTTCGTCTGCTCCAGCGTGTAGCGGCGGGCTCCCTCGAAGGCGCCGGTCGCGATGCCGAGGTACAGGTTGGTCAGGATCAGCTGGGCCACCTGCGAGCGCAGCGTGGCCCGCGGCGTCGCCACGGCGCCCGGGACCTGCAACAGTTCATGGGCATCGACCCGCACGCGGTCGAAGCTCACCGTGCCGCTGTCGGTCTGGCGTTGGCCGAAGGCGTCCCAGTCGGGCGACACGACGACACCGCGGCGGTCGGTGGGCAGGGCTGCGATCAGCGCGGTCTGCGTGGCCTCGTGCCACGCCGAGATGGTGATGCGGTCGGAGCCGACCGAGCCCGAGCTGAAGCTCTTCACACCCTCGATGACGTAGCCGCCCTCCCGATCGTCGACCGCGATGGCCCGCTTGTCGAGCGGGTTCAGTGCGTTGCCCCAGAACCAGCGGTGCGTGACGGTGCCACGCAGCAGCGTCTCCTGCTGTTCGGTCGTGCCGTAGAGCACGATCCCCGCGATCTGCAGGTGGTGGAACGCGAGCAGGTGGGCGAGCGCGCTGTCGACCTCGGCGAGGCGGCGCACGATCCGCAGCATCGTCGAGAACGGCGCGCCGTCGCCGCCGAACGCGGCGGGGATGGTGAGCGTCAGCAGGCCGCTCTCGCGGATCAACTCGCGTTCGGCGCGGGCATGGCCGCCGGCGCGGTCACGTTCGATGGCGGTGGCCGCGAGCGCGGCGGCCAAGGCCTCGACACGGTCCGCGAGCGGCGGGGGTTCGATGGGGCGGGAAGACAAGGTCACGGTGAACAGACGACGGTTCGGAATGACGCCAGTGTTCTGGCCTTCGACGGCCCGGACAACGAAGAAAACCGTGTTTCGATCTGCACCGCGCCTCATGCGGACGGCAACCAAGCTCGCTCGCAATCCTTCCTTGCGCGTCGCCCGCGCCAGGCGTACGGTGCCAGGCATGTCACACGCCGCCCTCACCGACGCCCTGTCGATCACCCCGCTCGACGCGCCGCTCGGCGCGTCCGTCACCGGCCTCGACCTGACCCGCCCGGTGGACGACACCACCTTCCGCGCCGTGCACCGCGCGCACCTCGATCACCACGTGCTGGTGTTCCGCGACCAGCGCATCACGCCGGCCCAGCAGATCGAGTTCAGCCGCCGCTTCGGCCGGCTGGAGATCCACGTGCTGCACCAGTTCCTGCTGCCCGGCCATCCCGAGATCCTCATCGTTTCCAACATCAGGGAAGACGGCAAACCCATCGGCCTCGGCGACGCCGGCCAGTACTGGCACTCGGACCTCTCGTACAAGGAACGCCCGAGCCTCGGCTCGCTGCTGCACGCGCAGGAGTTGCCGTCCGAAGGCGGCGACACGCTGTTCGCGAACATGCACCTCGCCTGGGACACGCTGCCCGCCGACCTCCAACGCCGTGTCGAAGGGTTGAAGGCCGAACACAGCTACCTCGCCAAGTACGCCGAGATGCAGAAGCGCAGCCCGTGGCGCCCCGACCTGTCCGACGAACAGAAGGCCCAGGTGCGTCCGGCCCTCCAGCCGGTCGTGCGCACGCACCCGGAGACCGGCCGCAAGGCGCTCTTCGTCAGCGAACACTTCACCACGCGCATCCTCGGCGTGAGCGAGACCGAGAGCCGCGAACTGCTCGACCTGCTGTTCGCGCACAGCGTGAAGCCCGAGCACCTGTACCGCCACGCCTGGCAGCCGCACGACATGGTGTTCTGGGACAACCGCTCGGTGATGCACCTCGCGGCCGGCTGCCCCGACCACCTGCGGCGCAAGCTCCACCGCACGACCATCGAAGGCGACGTGCCGGCCTGATCGCCCGTCTGCGAGCGGGCACGCTCCATGCTCTCCATCTGGCAGGTCTTTCCATGGGTTATTCATCACGCCCTCTTGCGCGGGCCGTGGTTGAATGAAGTCATTGGTTGGTTCAGGAGGTCCGCATGAGCGCATCCAACGATCTGGTCACCGTGTCGCCCCGAGGCAACATCCCCATTGCCCGCATGCGAAGCGTCTACCGCGTCGACGACGTCGGCCGCCGGCTCGACCGCCTCCCCGACAAGGAACACGAAACCCTCCGTTCCACCTACGAGCGCATGCTCGAGAAGGGCCCCGACCGCTTCCAGGTCAAGCCCGCCGGCCTCCCGGCCATGGACCACCTCTACGACGACCTGCCCAACTTCACCGCCGTGCTCGACGACGTGAAGCGCCAGCTGGCCCTCTGCGAGGACAGCCGCGACGCCCTCGAGATCACCCCGCTGCTGCTGCTCGGCTCCCCCGGCATCGGCAAGACGCACTTCGCGCGGGCGCTGTCCGAACTGCTGGGCACCGGCATGGGGTTCATCTCCATGAGTTCCATGACCGCCGGCTGGGTGCTCTCGGGCGCCTCCAGCCAGTGGAAGGGGGCACGCGCCGGCAAGGTGTTCGAAACGCTGGTGGAAGGCCAGTACGCCAACCCCGTGATGGTGGTCGACGAGATCGACAAGGCCGGTGGCGAACACGCCTACGACCCGCTGGGCGCGCTCTACGGCCTGCTCGAGCACGACACGGCGGGCAGCTTCATCGACGAGTTCGCCGAAGTGCCCATCGACGCCAGCCAGGTCATCTGGGTGGCCACCGCCAACGACGCGCGGTCCATCCCCGACCCCATCCTGAACCGCATGAACGTCTACGACGTGCTGCCACCCGACCGCGAGCAGGCGCGCCACATCGCCACGAAGCTGTACCGCAGCATCCGCGCCGACCACGGCTGGGGCAGCCGCTTCGACCCCGAACCGGCGGCCGACGTGCTCGACCGCCTGAGCGAGATGGCCCCGCGCGACATGCGCCGCGCGTGGATGACCGCCTTCGGCAACGCGAAGCTCGCGAAGCGCGACCAGGTGCAGCCGCACGACCTGCCCGACATGGGATCGCGGCGCTCGCCCATCGGGTTCATGCAATGACGGCTTAACCAATGCAACACGGCACGTTTCCGCGCGAAATGCGCGTGAAGCGGGCCGCCGCGATGCTTCGGGCTCTTGTTCAAAGGAGCCCGCCCATGACCCCCGTCCAGATCGACCTCGTGCGCCAGAGTGCCGCACTGATCGTGCCCCGCTCGCAGCAGGTCGCCGCCCTCTTCTACGACACGCTGTTCACCGTCGATCCGTCACTGCAGGCGATGTTCCGCGGCGACATGACCGAACAGGGCAAACGCCTGATGACGATGATCATCACCGCCGTTCGGCTGCTCGACGACCCCGACACGCTGCTGCCCACGCTGCGCATCCTCGGTGCGCGGCACCTCACGTACGGCGTCAAGCCCGCGCACTACGACACGGTGGGGCAGGCGCTGCTCGGCACGCTGGCGCTCGGCCTCGGCGAGGCGTTCACGCCGTCGGTGCGCGAGGCGTGGATCGCGATGTATGGGGTGGTGTCGCGCACGATGCAGGAAGCCGCGTCCGATGCGGTCGTGTCGGACGGCGCGTGATTCAGGCCAGCAGCGCCTTGACGCCCGCCAGCAAGCCGGCCTTCGAGAACGGCTTGTCCAGCGCACTGCACCGCGCCGTGCGCAGGAACTCCCGCGCGTCGGGCGACAGGGTGTCGCCGGTGACGAACAGCATGCGCTGCGCGAGCAGCGGATGCCGCTCCACCACCGCGCGCCACAGCCCCGGCCCGTCCATGTCGGGCATGCGCAGGTCCGACACGATCGCGTCGAAGCGGGCCTCGTCCAGCAGCGCCAGCGCGAGGCCGCCGGACTCGGCCGTGGCCACCTCGTAGCCGGCCTGCTCCAGCATGTCCCGCATCAGGCTCGCGAGTTCGGGTTCGTCGTCCACCACCAGCACGCGCGACGGCGCGGGAGCCTCGGGCTCGTCGAGCGGCACGGGGCCGCTGTCGTCGATGGCCATGCCGCTGATGGGCAGGCTTGCCCGGAAGATCGCGCCGCGTTCGGCGCCGGACTGTTCGAGGATCAGGTCGCCGCCGTGTTCGATCACCACCGAACGCGACACCGCGAGGCCGAGGCCCGTGCCCATGCCCTCGCCCTTCGTCGTGAAGAACGGCTCGAAGATGCGCGAACGGAACTCGGGCGGCACGCCGGGGCCGTTGTCGGCGACGCGCAACCACACGCGCGGCTCGCGGCCCTCGCGCCGGTGCTCCACGCCGGTGCTCACGCGCACCCGGTGGGGGCCCGGGGTGCCCGTCAGCGCCTGCTGGGCGTTGATCAGCAGGTTCAGCACCACCTGGCCGAGCTGGTCGGCGTCGGCGTTGATGGGCGGCAGCGCGGCCCCCGGGGCGAGCTCGAGTTCGACCCCGTGCGTGCGGAAGCTGTAGAGCAGCATGTCGGCCGCGGCACGCACCAGCTCGTTGAGGTCGACCGGCGTGCGCTGGGCCGGGCGGTTGCGCGCCATGTTGAGGAAGGTGCGCACGATGCGGCCGCAGCGCTCCGCGGCCTCGCGGATGCGCAGCACGTCGGCACGCAGCTCGGGGTCCTCGCACTTCTCCTCGAGCAGGCTGGCGCGGCCCATCACGATGGCGAGCGGGTTGTTCAGCTCGTGGGCCACGCCCGCCAGCAGGCTGCCCATCGCGGTGAGCTTCTCGCTCTGGCGCAACGCCTCGCGCTGGCGTCCCACCTGCTGGGCGGCGTGGTGCCGGTCGCTCGCGTCGACGAGCGAGGCCGTGAAGTACGGGGCGCCGCCGGCATCGGTGCGCCACAGCACGAAGTCGACCGGGAACTCGGTGCCGTCGCCGCGCAGCGCGTGCAGTTCCATGCGGTGGCCGCTGGGCGTGGGTGCCTCGCCCTCGGCGAGCCGGCGCAGCGCGGCCTGGTAGACGGGACGCACCCGCTCGGGCAGTTCGACGTCGCCGAACACCTGGCCCAGCCGCTTCTCGCGCCAGCGGCCGCCGAACAGGGTTTCGGCGGCCGGGTTGAACTCGACGATGCGGCCGTCCGCGTCCATGGAAATCAGGGCCGCCAGCGCGCGGTCCACGATGGCCGCCTTGAGCGCCAGTGCCTCCTCGCGCCGCTGCACCTCGCGCCCCGCTTCCGTCACGCGGCCGCGAGGGGCACGAACACGTAGCCGACGTTGCGCACGGTCTTCAGGACCTCGGGCTTGTCGGGGTTGGTTTCGATCTTGCGGCGCAACCGCATGATGCGCAGGTCGATGGAGCGGTCGAACACGTCCCAGCCCCGGTTGTGCGCCTGTTCCATGATCTGGTCGCGGTTGAGCGGCCGGTTCGGGTTGCGGGCGAACAGCGCCAGCAGGTCGAACTCGGCGGCGCTGATCTCGATCTCGGCGCCGTCGGCGCCCGCCAGGCGGCGCTGTTCCAGGTCGAGCACACAGCGGCCGAAAGCCACGCGGTGCACGGCGGCCGGTGGAGGCGCGGGAGCGGGAGCGGCCTCCGCTGGCTGCTGCAGCCGGCGCAGCACCGCCCGGGTGCGGGCGAGCAGCTCGCGCATCTCGAAGGGTTTGGGGATGTAGTCGTCGGCGCCCAGTTCGAGGCCCACGATGCGGTCGACCGATTCGCCGGCGGTGGTGAGCATCAGCAGGCCCACGCGCGGATGGGCGTCGCGCAGCCAGCGCGCGAGCGACAGGCCGTTCTCGCCGGGCATGTTGATGTCGAGCAGCACCGCCTGCGGCGACACCGTGGCCAGGATCTCGCGCGCGCGCGCGGCGTCTTCCGCCGTGAGCACGTCGAAGCCGTGGCGGCCGAAGTACTCGCCGAGCAGCGCCCGGAGGTCGGGCTCGTCGTCCACCACCAGCAGCACGGGCTTGGCCGCGCCTTCCACTTGCCCCATGACCGGCTCTCCCTGAGGGTCTGTCTTTCGGGATGAATCATATCGGGGTGAACCGGCCACGCGCGCGTCTTCGAGCGCGCGCGCCAGCCACTCGCGGGCGGTGCGATCGGTCATCGGAGTCCCCTCGCCACCGGCCCGTCGGCCGGACGGTCGCACCACCCCCCGCGCGTCATGCGGTGGCGTGGGTGGGCAGCAGGTCTTCCTCGAACCCTTCGCTGCGGAAGATCACGGGACGGGTGTCCATGAAGTCGGCATGGAGCACCTCGGGCACCTGGGGGGAGGGCATCGGGTAGCCGGACGGCTGGAACAGCATGGCCAGGGCCGGCTGGCGGGAGAAGAGACGCTGGAGGGTGCTGGTGACGGGCAGGTTCATCATGGACTCCGAAGGCGGTGGTGCAGGGGATGGAACGAAGTGTGGACGGCGGCCGTATCAGGCACATTTCGCCGGTCCCGATCCTGTGTTTCGTTTGTTTCAGCCCGGCGGGACGATGGCGCTAGGATGTCGCCCATGCCCGCCTCCCTGGACAACCAGCTCGTCGTCGCGATCTCCTCGCGCGCCCTCTTCGACTTCGAGGAGGAGAACCGCCTCTTCGAGGCCCGCGACGACCGCGCCTACATGCAGCTGCAGCTCGACCGGGTGGACCAGCCCGCCAAGCCCGGTGTCGCGTTCTCCCTCGTGAACAAGCTGCTGACCTTCAACAAGGCGCCTCCGGACACCTCCGTGGAGGTGGTGATCCTGTCGCGCAACGACCCGGTCTCGGGCATGCGGGTGTTCCGCTCGGCGAAACACTACGGCATGCCCATCCAGCGGGGCGTCTTCACCCGGGGCGAGTCGCCCTGGCGCTACCTGCGGCCGCTGAACGCCCACCTGTTCCTGTCGACGAACGAAGCCGACGTCCGGTCGGCCCTGGGCGCCGGGGTGCCGGCGGCGCGGGTGTTCCCGCACTCGGCGCGGGCGTCCGACGCCCATCCGAACGAGGTGCGCATCGCCTTCGACGGCGATGCGGTGCTGTTCTCCGACGAGGCCGAGCAGGTGTTCCAGCGCGCCGGCCTCGATGCCTTCCAGGCCCACGAGCTGGACCGCGCCGGGGTGCCGCTGGCCGCCGGCCCGTTCAAGCCGCTGCTGGACGCGCTGAAGCTGCTGCAGGAAAAGGCGTCGCCCGCGATGCGCATCCGCACCGCCCTCGTCACCGCCCGCAGCGCGCCGGCACACGAGCGCGCCATCCGCACGCTGATGGAGTGGGACATCGAGATCGACGAGGCCATGTTCCTCGGCGGCCTGCCGAAGGGCGCTTTCCTGCGCGAGTTCGAACCCGACTTCTTCTTCGACGACCAGAGCGGCCACATCGAGAACGCCTCGCCGCACGTGCCCTCGGGGCACGTGGCGGCCGGTGTCACGAACCTGCTGAAGCCCGGTATCGCCTGAGCCAGGCGAGCCCGGCGGACGTGTCGCCGCGGGGGCGGTACTCGCAGCCCACGTGGCCCGTGTAACCCGTGGCGTCGATCTCGGCCAGCAGGTGGTCGAGGGCCAGTTCGCCCGTGTCGGGCTCCTGGCGCGACGGCACGCCGGCGATCTGCAGGTGGCCCACCCGCCCGCCGGGCAGGTAGCCCCGCAGCTTGGTGATCAGGTCGCCCTCGACGATCTGGCAGTGGTACAGGTCGAACTGCACCTTCACGTTCGGCGCACCCGTGGCCGCGGCGGCGTCATGGGCCTCCTGCTGGCGGCTGATCAGGTAGCCGGGCATGTCGCGCGGGTTGATGGCCTCGAGCAGCAGGTCGATGCCCAGCGGCGCGGCCAGCGATGCCGCCCAGGCGAGGTTCTCGGCATAGACCGCGTGCTGGCGGGCCGTGTCGGCTTCCTTCAGCCCGGCCATCACGTGCAGGCGCGGGCAGCCCAGCACCTGGGCGTACGCCAGCGCCTCCTCCACCGCGGCGCGGAAGCGCGCCTCGTGGCCGGGGCGGGCCGCCAGCCCCCGCTCGCCGCCGTCCCAGTCACCGGGGGAGACGTTGAACAGCACCGGCTTCAACCCATGGTCGTCGAGGCGGGCCTTCACGTCGCGGGCGTCGAACGCGTACGGGAACAGGAACTCGACCGCGTCGAAGCCGTCCCGGGCGGCCGCGGCGAAGCGGTCGAGGAACGGCAGGTCGGGGTAGAGGAACGAGAGGTTGGCGGCGAAGTTCGGCATCGGGTCCTCACGATAGCAAAAGCTCGCGCACAATCCCCGCCCATGCCGCCCCGCAAACCCGCCTCCGTCAACATCAAGGACGTCGCCCGCCATGCCGGTGTGTCGCTCGGCAGTGCGTCGCGGGTGGTCAACAACGTGGCGAACGTGGGGGAAGAGACCCGCGCGAAGGTGCTCGCCGCCATCGAGGCGCTGGGCTACCGGCCGAACCACGCGGCGCAGTCGCTGCGCTCGCGCAGCACGCGCACCATCGGCTGCCTCGTCACCGACGTGGCGAACCCTCTGTACGCCCAGCTGTTCCGCGCGCTCGAGGAGCGCTTCCTCGCCGAAGGCTACCTGCTGCTGCTCGCCAACGGGCTGAACGACCCGGACCGCGAGATCGCGCTGCTGAACCTGTTCCGGCTGCGCGGCATGGACGGCGTCGTGATCGCCCCGGGCAACGAACGCCATGCCGGCGTGCTGAAGGCGGTGGCCGCGCTCGAGATGCCCGCCGTGGTGCTCGACCGGGACCTCGCCAGCCGGCACGACAAGGTGCAGTTCGACCACGCCGCCGGCATGAAGGCGGCCGTGGCCTACCTCGCGGGGCTCGGCCACCGGCGCATCGCGCTCGTGCAGTCGCAGTCGTCGAACCGGCCCATGCGGCGGCGAGCCGAGGGACTGCGTGCCGCGTGCAGGTCGCACGGCCTCGCGTTCGACGACCGCTGGCTCGTGCAGCTGCCCAGCTCCACCAGCTCGGCCTACGACGCGGTGGCCGCGCTGCTCGCGGCGCCGGACCGTCCCACCGCCCTGCTGGTGCAGGGCACGTCGATCCTCGTGGAGACGCTCAACGCGGTGTCCGCGGCCGGGCTGTCGATGCCCCGCGACCTGTCGCTCATGAGCATCGGCGACCCCGACTTCGCTGTCCACCACGCCCCGCCGCTCACCGCGCTGCGGGTCGATTTGCACGCGGTGGCCGACCGCACGGCCGAACGCCTGCTGGCGCGGCTGGGCGGCGAGACCGCCGAAGCGGTCTCGCTGCGCGTGCCGTCGGAGTTGATCGAACGCGGCTCCTGCGGTCCCGCGCCCTAGGCGGCAGCCCGGGCGACGCCCACCGACAACCCCCCATCGAGCAGCAACGCATGCGCGTTGCAGTAGCTCGACTCGTGCGAGATCAGGTAGAGGCAGGCATACGCCACCTCCCAGCCCGTGCCCTGCCGGCCCCACGGCACGGCCACCGCGCGGCCCGGGCGATGGCGGGTCGCGTCACGGCCCATCGGCGTGTCCATCAGGCCCGGCAGCACCGCGTTGCAGCGGATGCCCTTGGCCTCGCCGGCCACGGCCACGCTGCGGGCCAGCGCCACCTGCGCCGCCTTCGACGATTCGTAGGCGGGGTTGCGGCTGCCCGCGCGCAGGCTCGCGAGCGAGGACATCAGAACGATCGACGAGCCCTCGGGCATCACCTCGAGCGCGGCCTGGCAGAACAGCATGTGGCTGCGCACGTTGACGGCGTATTCGAAGTCCCAGTCGGCGGCGGTCTGGCGCGCGAGCGGCAGCCCGCGCGAGATGCCGACGTTGAGCACGAGGCCGTCGAGCCCGCCCATCTGCTCGGCACAGCGTTTCACCAGCGGGGCGATCACGGAGGCGTCCGACACGTCAGCCACTTCGGCGAACGCCACGCCCCCCTCGGCCACCACCTGGGCACGGGTGTGTTCCACGGCCTCGGCCGAGCGGTCGACGCAGGCGACCGTCGCGCCCTCGCGCGCGAACAGCACCGACACCGCGCGACCGTTGCCCACGGGCGGGTCCTCGTCGGGGATGGGGCGCTGGCCCGCGCCCACCACCAGCACGCGCCGGCCGCGCAGGCGCTGGCGGCCGGTTTCCTCACCCAGCGATTCGGGGAACAGCTGGCGGGACGGATCGGGGGCGCTCATTGCACGGCCTCCCGCGCTTCGGTGTCCGCCTCGATGTCGACCTCGAAGTTCTCGAGGAAGCGGCTCACCATCATGTAGAAGCCGATGGTCAGGACCAGCTCGGCGACCTGGCGGTCGCCGAGGCGCGCACGCACGGCGTCGAACAGCACGTCGGACGCCTTGACCCGCTGCACCACCTCGTCGGTGAAGCGCATCACGAGGCGCTGCAGGTCGTCGAACGCCGGGGCGTCCGGTCCGTCCGCGATGGCGGCGAGCACGTCCTCAGGCATGCCGGCGGCACGCGCGACTCGCCGGTGCTGGTGCACCTCGTAGGACGCGTGGCTCAGCAGGCCCACGCGCAGGATCGCGATCTCGCGCAGCACGGGGTCGAGGGCACTGTTGCGCAGCAGCGAGCCACCCAGCGCGAGGAACGGCGACGCGGCGTCCACCGCGTGCGGCAGCATGCGGTAGAGGTTGAGCGGGTTGCGGGACTTGAGCAGCTCGGCATAGGCCGCCGGCATCTGCTCGGGTTCGACGTACGGAATGCGGGCCATCGGGCCTCCTGGTCACTGGCGGAGGCCCGATCCTAACGACAAATGAAACGTTTCACCAGCGTCGCGTCACCGGGGTCGACCCTCATAGACGATCGACTCGACGACCCCGCGCTGGAAGCGCACGATGGCGAAGAGGTTGCCCGGTCCGCGGTCGTAGAGCCATTCGTCCACGGGTTCGCAGGCGTAGCCCCGGTTGGGCACCACCACCGGATAGGGCGAGTTGGGATAGGGCACGACGGGGTACGGCACCGTGGGCACCACCACCTCGACCGGCTTGCAGAAGGAGTCCTTCAGCATCGGTTCGCCGCATTTGCGCAGCACCGAGAGCTTCGAATCGCCCGGGCCGGAACTCTCGCCGTTGCAGCGGAGGGATTCGGCGCGGACCGCGGACCCGCACGCGAGCAGGATGGCCGCGGTGAGCAGGGTGCGGGTCGAGGGTGTCATGGTGGACCGCCGGGTCGGGACACTCCAGTGTGCCGACCCGGGAGGCCGACGGCAAGCGGGACGCTGCTCATAATGCACACCCATGCACATCCGCCACCTCCCCCGCCTCGCCGCCACGCTGGCCCTCGCCCTGCTGTCCGCCGCCGCCTGCGCCGCGGAGGCCGGCTACGAGCGGGTGAAGGTGCCCGACGGCGACCAGCCGCCGCTCGACACCGCGATCTGGTACCCCACGACGGCCGAGGCCCGCTCGACCGACCTCGGACCCTTCACGCTGCCCATCGCGATGGGTGCGCCCGTCGTGGGCAAGGGCCTGCCGCTGATCGTGATGTCGCACGGCAACGGCGGCAGTGCGCTGAGCCACCACGACACGGCGGTGGCGCTCGCCCAGGCCGGCTACGTCGTGGCAGCGGTCACTCACACCGGCGACAACCATGCCGACCGCAGCCGCGAGGTCTCGATGGCCGACCGGCCCCGTCACGTCAGCCGGGCCATCGACTTCGTGCTGACGCAGTGGCGGGCGAAGCCTCAGGTGGATCCGGCCCGCGTGGGGGTGTTCGGCTTCTCGTCCGGCGGGTTCACCGCGGTGGCGGTGGCCGGTGGCGTGGCCGACCTGGCCCGGGTCGGCCCCCACTGCCAGGCGCACCCTCGCGACTACGCCTGCCTCGTGATCGCGAAGGACCCGGCGGGTGCCATCGCCGCGGGCACTGGCGGACCGCTCTCCGGCCGCGACCCGCGCGTGCGGGCCGCCGTGGTGGCCGCGCCGGCGCTCGGGTTCACGTTCAGCCGCGAGTCGCTCGCCGGCATCACCCTGCCGGTGCAACTGTGGCGGGCCGACGCCGACACGGTGCTGCCCTCGCCCTGGTACGCCGAACCCGTGCGGGACGGCCTGGGCACCCCGCCCGAATACCACCCGGTGCCGGACGCCGGCCACTTCGACTTCCTCGCCCCCTGCACGCTGCGCTTCAGCCTGATGGCGCCGCCGCTGTGCAGCAGCCAGGCCGGCTTCGACCGTGCGGCGTTCCACCGCGAGTTCAACGCGGCCGTCGTGGCCTTCTTCGGACGCACGCTCGCGCCCTGAGCGCGCCGGTACGGGCTCGTTCCGTGCAAGGTTTGGCACGGGGAACGGGCCTGGACTCAACAACGGCCGCCCGCCAGCCGATACCTCTGGGGTGCTTCCCCCTGGCCAGACGCCTCCAGAGGGCGTTCCGCCATGCCGACCGATCTCCGCTCTCCCCTGCCCCCCTCCGCCACGGCCGCCCGGCCGGGTGCGGCGCCGCCCGTCGGCCCGATGCTGCCGTCCGCCCACGTGCCGGACCTGACGCAATGGCGTGAGCGCGTGCTCTCGTCCATCCTGCTCGCCGTGCTGGTGCTCGGCATCGTGATCGCCTTGCCGAGTGCCGTCTTCGCGGTCATCGACGGTCTCTGGCCGGTGCCGATCATCGACGCGGTGGCCCTCGGCTGGATCACCTTCATCTGGCGCCACCCGTCCCTGCCCTACCAGCTGCGCACCTGGAGCGTGCTGCTGCTGATGTACGGCGTGGGCACCTGGTTCCTGATGATGGTGGGCCCCGTGGGCATGGCCTACCTGATGGCCCTGCCGGTGCTGGCCGCGCTGCTGCTCGGGCTGCGCCCGGGTGTGCTGTGCCTGGCCGCCTGCGCCGCGACCTTGTTCGGCATCGGCGCCCTGAGCGGCCAGCCGCTGCCGGGCTTCGATTCCCCGACGACGCGCTGGTGGGCCATCGTCACCGGCAACGTGGCCTTCGTGGCGCTGATGCTCACCGTCTCGTGTTCGGTGCTGCTGCGCGGCCTGGAAAACTCGTTCGCCGCACTCGGCACCAACGAGGCCCGCTGGAAACACGCGCTGGAAAGCGCCGGCGACGGCGTGTGGGACTGGTCGGTGTCCACCGGCGCCACGCTGCTGTCGGCCCGGTTCGCCGAGATGTACGGCTACCGCATGGACGAACTCGCGACCCGCATCGAGCAGGTCGACCACCTCGTGCACCCGGACGACCTCAGTCAGGTCCTGCACGCGCGGCGCGAACACCTCGAGCAGCGCACCGCCACGTACAGCAACGAACACCGCATGCGCTGCAAGGACGGCTCGTGGAAGTGGGTGCTGACGCGCGGCATGGTGATCGAGCGCGACGCGGCCGGACAGCCGGCGCGGATGATCGGCACCCACACCGACATCACCGAACGCAAGCGCAACGAGGCGCTCGTGTGGCAGCAGGCGAACTTCGACGCCCTCACCGGCCTGCCGAACCGCCGCATGCTGCGCGACCGGCTGGAGCAGGACATCCTGATGAGCCAGCGCGACGGCAACCCGCTCGCGCTGCTGTTCATCGACCTCGACCACTTCAAGGAAGTCAACGACACGCTGGGCCACGACCAGGGCGACCGGCTGCTGGTCGAGGCCGCCCGCCGGATCCGCGCCTGCGTGCGAGGCGCCGACACGGTCGCGCGCATGGGCGGCGACGAGTTCACCGTGGTGCTCGCGGGCCTGGAGCACGAGGGGCGGGTCGAACAGGTCGCGCGCGACATCCTCGCCGCCGTGGCCGAGGCCTTCCCGCTCGGCGACGAACGGGCTTTCGTCTCCGCGAGCATCGGCATCACGATGTACCCGGAGGACGCGACGCAGATCGAGGACCTGCTCAAGCACGCCGACCAGGCGCTCTACGTCGCGAAGGACGCGGGCCGCAACCGCTACAGCCGATACACCCCGGCGCTGCAGGAAGCGGCGCTGCTGCGGCTTCGCCTGGCCAACGACCTGCGTGGCGCGCTGGCAAACGGCCAGCTCCACGTGCTGTACCAGCCCATCGTGCACCTTGCGACCGGCCAGGTGCGCAAGGCCGAGGCGCTGCTGCGCTGGACCCACCCGGCGCGCGGGAACGTGAGCCCGGCCACGTTCATCCCGATCGCCGAGTCGACCGGCCAGATCGGCGAGATCGGCGAATGGGTCTTCCTGCAGGCGGTGGAACAGGTCCGCCGCTGGCGGGAGCAGCTGCACCCGGACTTCCAGATCAGCGTCAACAAGTCGCCGGTGCAGTTCCGCGAAGCCGGCCACGACCGCACCGCGTGGCACGACCGCATGAAGGCCCTCGGCCTGCCGGGCGACTGCATCGCGGTGGAGATCACGGAAGGCCTGCTGCTCGACGCCGGCCACGGCGTGGCCGGGCAGCTCGACGCGCTGCGCCGCGCGGGCGTCGCGATCTCGCTGGACGACTTCGGCATCGGCTACTCGTCGCTCTCCTACCTGCAGAAGTTCGACATCGACGTGCTGAAGATCGACCAGTCGTTCGTGCGCGGGCTGTCGGCCACGTCGAAGGACATGGCGCTGTGCAAGGCCATCATCGCGATGGCCCACGCACTCGGCATGAAGGTGGTGGCGGAAGGCGTCGAGACCGAGGCGCAGCGCCAGCTGCTCACGGCCGCCGGCTGCGACTACGGCCAGGGCTACCTGTTCGCGCGGCCCATGCCGGCCGAAGCGTTCGAGACCTGGCGCCTGAACGCCGCCGGCGTCAGCGCCGGGTGAGCATCGCGAGCGCCGGCTGGCGCTCGGGCAGCACGTAGACCACGCCACGGCTGCGGCCCAGCACGGGGCTCACGACCTGTTCGTAGAACGCGACCGGGACCACGATGCAGCCGAGCGAGACGCGGTTGTCCGCGGGGGTCCCGGAGGCGAGCCGCTGCTCGCGGCGCTCGCGCGACGGGCCCGGCCGCACGCGGTGGATCGCGATGGCGGCGTCGTAGTCGACCCAGACGATGTCCTCGCCCTTGAGGTTGTGACCCGGTTCGGACGCGAAGCGCCCGGCGGGCGTGGTGCGCTCGGAAGGACTCAGGTCGGCCACACGCTGGCCGGCACCGGGCACCCCCTCGTCACCGGGCGTGAGGCCCAGCAGCGCGGGCGACTCGCCCGCCAGGCGGCCATCGGCATGGAACACGTGGACGCGGGCCTGGCGCTTGTCGACGATGGCGAACGGCAGGTGGCCGTGGTCACCGGTGGACTGGATCCAGGCGAGGGTGTCGCGCGCATCGGCGCTGAGCCCGGGCACGTGGACCGCGGCGGGCGCCACCGGGGCCAGGGGGACCTCCAGCGGGTCGGGCGTCGGCACGTCGGCCGCCAGAACCCCGGCCCAGGCGGTCGCACCCAGCACCGCCACACCCCAACGTTTCCCACCCCACATGCCACACACCCCTGTACCGTCGACTGCCGGACACCAAAAACCGGGCGGACGCCCGGTTCTGAGGGCACGATGGTAGCAAGGGTGTCGCCGATCAGCGACAAAGACTGAGCGGAAAAGTCCGCTCAGTTCGGGGGATCAGAGGCGCGGGATGCCATGTTTCGCGGCCACGTCGTACGAGGTGGCGAAGGCCTCATGGAGCGACTTCGTCTCCGGCAGCACGTACACCACGCCGCGGCGCTGGTCGAAGACGGGTTCCAGCACCGCCTCGAAGAAGGCCGGCGGCACGTTGATGCAGCCGTAGGAGATGCGGTTGTCGTCCGGCGTGGGCGTGGCCAGGCGCTCGTGTCGCCGCTCCTTGGGCTCGAGGGCGCGCAGGCGGTGCATCGACACCGCCGCGTCGTAGTCGACCCAGACGACGTTTTCGCCATGGGAATTGCGGCCCGGCTCGGCGACGAACCGGCCGGCCGGTGTGGTGCGCTCCTCGGGGCGCACTTCGGCGATGGGCCGCTGGCCGATGCCGGCGACCGAGTCGTCGCCCGCGGCGGCGCCCAGCAGCACGGGGCTCTGGGCCTTGAGCACACCGTCGGCGCCGAACACCCAGATGCGGGCGTCGCGCTTGTCGACGATCACGAAATCCATCTGCCGGTTGTCGCCGGAGTCGGCGACCCAGTCGGCGACGTGGCGCACGTCGTCGTGGGGTGTCTCCGCGCCGAAGTCCGCGAAGCGGGGCGCACGGGGCGCGGCCTCGGCGACGGCGGGAAGGTTCAGGCGGGGCACCGTCGTGCGCGCTCCGCCGACGGGCGGCAGCAGCACGGCGAGCGCCGCGGCCCCGAACACGACGCCCTGCTTCAGGCCGTCGAGCACGGGGTGGAGGGAACGGTTCGAATCACGCATGGTGGTCGGTCGTTCGGCTCACCTCCGACCCGGGGGCCGGAGGCCGGCACGGTCCGGATCAGTTCCGGTCGGCCTGCGGGGCGCGTTCGCTGTCCATCGTGGCGGCGGCGTCCGACGGCAGCGTGGCGTTGCTGTCCATCGGGGCCGGCGTGGTCACCGCGGGCTGCGCGGTGTCGGCCGGGGAGCCGGCGTTCGGCGGCATCGTGTCGCTGCCCGATTGCTGGGCGGAGGCGTAGCCGATGGTGCCCACGAGGGCGGCAGCGGCGGCGAGGGCGGTGAGGGTCTTGGATGCATTCATGTCGTTTCTCCTGGTTCGGTGCCCGTCCGGGCACGGAGGGGGTGGGACAGATGACCGGTCGAAAGAACCGGCTGCATTCACTTTAGGAGGCCCCTCGCGGCCCGTGCGTCGGCGCGGGGCACCGATGGCTGTAGGACAAGCCGATGCCGTTCCCGGGGAGATTCGGCCCCTGCGACAGGCAGGTTTTTGGCGGCGCTGTCCCCTCTCAGGGGGAATCCCGTGGCGCGCGGGCGCTGGCAGGATGCGAGCTTCGACATTCGCTTTTCCGAGGACCGAACCCCATGAAGCACCTGATCCCCGTCGCCCTGCTGGCCGCCTGCGCCACTGCGTCGCACGCCGCCCCCGTCTACCTGGAGACGCCCGTCACCTACGCGCCCAACGCGGGTGTGGTCGACAAGGTGAAGGAGGAATGCAAGATCGAGGACATGTTCGTGCGCGAAGCCAGCCCCTTCTTCTCGAAGGCCAACGGCGGCGAGGCCACCATCGCCGCCGACGCCGACCCGAAGGCCTCGCGCGTGCGGGTGCAGATCACCCATGTGCTGGGGGTGGGCGGCGGGGCCTGGAGCGGCCCGAAGTCGATGTCCATCGAGGCGAGCCTCGTCGAGAACGGCAAGGTCACGCGCACCACGAAGCTGACGCGCTCCACCACGGGCGGCGCCTTCGGCGGTTTCAAGGGCACCTGCACCATCCTCGAACGCAGCGCGAAGGCCCTCGGCAAGGACGTCGTGGGCTGGGTGGCCAACCCGAAGGCCGCGGCCTCCGATGCCGCCGAGGCGGAACCGAAGGCGCAGTGAGCGGCGTCCCGCGGGCCGCGGGTCAGCGGCTCAGCGGAATGCCCGTCCGGGCCTGCAGCTGCTCGAAGCTGAGGCCGTCGACCATGTCGACCACCGTGGCCTTGCCGTCCTTCAGGTCGATGACGGCGAGGTCGGTGATCACGCGGCTCACGCACGCGAGGCCGGTGACCGGGTAGGTCAGCGCCGGCACGAGCTTGCTGTCGCCGCCCTTGGTCACGTGTTCCATCATCACCCACGTGTTCTTCGCGCCGATGGCGAGGTCCATCGCGCCGCCCACCGCGGGGATCGCGTCGGGTGCGCCGGTGTGCCAGTTCGCGAGGTCGCCGTTGGCCGCCACCTGGAACGCGCCCAGCACGCACAGGTCGAGGTGGCCGCCGCGCATCATCGCGAAGCTGTCGGCATGGTGGAAGAAGCAGCCGCCGGCCTTCAGCGTCACCGGCTGCTTGCCGGCGTTGATGAGGTCGTAGTCTTCCTCGCCGGCCTTGGGCGCGGGGCCCATGCCCAGCACGCCGTTCTCGCTGTGCAGCAGCACCTCGCGGTCGGCCGGCAGGTGGTTGGCCACCAGCGTGGGCAGGCCGATGCCGAGGTTGACGACCATGCCGTCGGCGATCTCGTTCGCCACGCGGGCGGCCATCTGGTCGCGGGTCCATTTCGTCGTGGTCATGTCAGCTGCCCCTCTCAAGACTTGAAGCCGCCGGCGGCGGTGACGGCGCGGTCGATCTTCACGACACGCTTCACGTAGAGACCCGGCGTGACCACGGTCTCGGGGTCGATCTCGCCCGGCTCGACGACCTTGTGCACGGTGGCGATGGTGAGCTTCGCGGCCGCGGCCATGATCGGGCCGAAGTTGCGCGCGGTCATGCGGTACGTGAGGTTGCCCAGGCGGTCGCCCACCTCGGCCTTGATCAGCGCGACGTCGGCGTGGATCGGGTACTCGAGCACGTAGTTCTTGCCGTCGATGGTGCGGGTCTCCTTGCCCTTGGCGAGCTCGGTGCCGTAGCCGGTGGGCGTGAAGAACCCGCCGATGCCGGCGCCCGCGGCGCGGATGCGTTCGGCGAGGTTGCCCTGCGGCACCAGTTCCAGCTCGAGCTGGCCGGCACGGTACAGGCGGTCGAAGTGGTGCGAGTCGGCCTGCCGCGGGAAGCTGCAGATGATCTTTCGCACACGGCCGGCGGCGAGCAGCGCGGCCAGGCCCGTGTCGCCGTTGCCGGCGTTGTTGTTGACGATCGTGAGGTCGCGCGCGCCCTGCGCGATCAGCGCGTCCGTGAGTTCGTTCGGGAGGCCGGCGGTGCCGAAGCCCCCCACCATCACGGTCGAACCGTCCTTCACGTCGGCCACCGCGGCGGCCAGGGTGTCCATCAGCTTGTTGATCATGTCGGAACCTTCTTGAGGAAGTCGAGCACGCGGCCGGCGAAGGCCGCGGGGCGCTCCAGCACGCTCAGGTGCGAAGCGCCGGGGAGCACGGTGAATTCGGCGCCGGGGATGCCGCGCGCGATGGTCTCGTTCATCGCGACGGGGGTGCCCGGATCGATCTCGCCGGCGATCACGAGCGTGGGCGCCTGGATGCCGGGCAGGCGGTCCAGCGTGTCCATGCCCTGGAGCGCCTCGCACGTGGCGATGTAGCCGCCCGGATGGCACGAGGCCACGCGTCGGCGCCAGCGGTCGACGGTCGACGCGTTCGACTGGCGGAAGTCGTCGCCGAACCAGCGCGGCATCGCCATCTCGGCCACGGCGGCCATGCCCTTCGAGCGCACGAGCTCGATGCGGGCCTTCCAGCCCTCGCGGGCGGCGGCGTCGTAGACGGCGGTGGTGTTCGCGAGCACGAGGCCCTTCACGAGCGACGGGTGACGCAGCGCGAGCTCCTGCGCCACCATGCCGCCCATCGACAGACCGATGAACACGACCGGGCCGTTCGCCACCTCGCGGATCAGCGCGGCGGCGTCGTCGGCGAGCTCGGCCACGGTGTACGGGCCGGCGGGCGCATCGGACGCGCCATGCCCGCGCTGGTCGTACACGATCACGCGGCAGTCTTCGGCGAGCGTGGCGGCGAGGCCGTCCCACATCGAGCGGTCGCAGCCGAGCGCGTGGCTCAGCACGACGGTGTGGCGTGGTGCGCCGCCATGGCGCGGCTCGCGCACGGCGTAGGCGATGGACGGCGACACCGCGGTGCGGCCCGCACGGCCGGCGCCCGGGTGCGACACCTCGCGCACGTCGACCTTCGGCAGCGGCACGCCCGCTTCGCGCAGGATCTTCGTGGCGAGCGCGAGGCCGGTGTTGGCCGCCGGCACGCCGGCGTACACGGCCGACTGCAGCAGCACTTCCTTCAGGTCGTCGGGCGAGAGCTGGCCCGGCGTGCCGTCGGCGATGGCCGCGCGCACGTGCAGCTCGAACTCCTCCCAGCGGCCCATCGCGCAGGTGATGGACAGCACGATGATGCGGCGGGTGCGTTCGTCGAGGCCCGGGCGGCCCCAGATGCCATGCCACGCGTAGCGCGTGATGAAGTCCTGGAAGTCGGCCGAGAACGAGGTGGCATTCGCCTGCGACTTGTCGACCCAGGCATCGCCCAGGATCGCGCGTCGGTTGCGGGTGCCGCGTTCGGCGTCGGAATCGAAGTTGTCCATGGGATCAATCCGGTTGGCGCAGGGCGGGAAGGCGGTCGTCGAACTGGCGGCGCGCGGCGGCCAGTGCCACCTGCGGGTCGAACACGCGCTTCACGGCGGCGACGTCGACCTTCTTCAGCGCCGGGTCCGACTGCACCGCGGCGAGCATCAGTGCTTCCAGGGGCTTGTTCTGGCTCACCACGTCGCCGCTCAGCTGTTCGAGCAGCGAATGCGCGCGGGCCTTGCCGATGACGGGCGCGAGCAGCGCGGAGGCCTGTTCGGCGAACACGAGCCCGTTCAGCGCATCGATGTTGGCGCGCATGCGCTCGGGGTGCACGTCGGGGGCGATGAACACGTCGGCCAGCGCCAGCGCCGACGCATGCACGCCGATGAAGAGGCCCGGCCATTCGGCCAGTTCCGCCTGCCACGTGCCGAGGCCGCGTTCGTGCTGCTGGCCCATGGCCGCGAGCAGTGCCGCGGCGCGGTGCGGCGTGCGCTGCGCGGTGGCCACGGCGGCGAGCGCACCCACCGGGTTGCGCTTGTGCGGCATGGCCGACGAGCCGCCCCGGCCCGGCGCGGCCGGTTCGTTGAGCTCACCCACCTCGGCCTGCGCCATCAGCGCGAGGTCGGTGCCGATCTTCCCGAGGCAGCCGGCCAGCACCGCCGCTTCCATCGCGACCCGCAGCCACTCGTCGCGCTGGGTGTGCCACGGCGACGGCGCCACGGCGAGGCCCAGGGCCTCGGCCATGTGGGCGACGACCGCGGGGGCGTGCGTGCCCAGGCCCGACTGCGTGCCGATGGCACCGCCCAGCTGCAGCGCGAGGCCGCGCGCGGCGGCTTCGCGCAGGCGGGCGCGGGAGCGCACGAGCGGGGCGGTCCAGTTGAGCACCTTGAGGCCGAACGACGTGACCTGCGCCGGCTGCATCAGCGTGCGCGCGAGCACCGGCGTGTCGGCGTGGCGCTCGGCCAGGTCGAGCAGCGAGCCGATCAGGCGGCCCAGTACGGTGTCGATCGCATCGACCGCGCGGCGCGTGCAGAGCGCCATCGCGGTGTCCTGCACGTCCTGGCTCGTGCTGCCCTTGTGCACGACGGAGGCCGCCTCGCCGCTGTAGAGCGACACGGTCTGCGTCAGCTCCTTGACGAGCGGGATGGCGAGGCTGCCCGCGCGCGAGCTGGCCTCGGCCAGCGCGTTCAGGTCGTACAGCTCGGCCTTGCAGACGCTGGCGATGGCGGCCGCCGACGCCGCCGGGATCATGCCGGCGGCGGCCTGCGCCCGCGAGAGCGCCGCCTCGAAATCGAACATCGCCTGGATCAGCGCGACGTCGTCGAAGGGCGCCGCGGCGTCCGCCGGCGCGAGGAAGCGGTCGAAGAGCGGGAGGCTCATCAGGTGAAGTCGAAGAAGACGGTTTCGGCCGGGCCCTGCAGGTGCAGGTCCCACTCGTGCGTTCCGGCCGCGCCGGGTTTCGCGATCAGCGTGGCGCGGCGTTCGGCCGGCACCTGCTTCAGCAGCGGGGCGTCGGCGTTGTCGCCCAGGTACACGGCGCTGAACTGGTGCTTCAGCAGGCCGCGGGCGAACACGACGATGTAGGCGGCCGGCTCGTTCGCCACGCCGTGGGCGGGCAGCGAGAAGCGGAAGCTGCCGTCGTCCTGGCTGTGGATGCGGTACAGGCCTGGCAGGCCCTCCAGCGCGGCGCCGGCGTTCGTGCCGGGCAGCCAGGCTTCGAGCACGGCATCGCTCACGGGGTTGCCGTCGCCGTCGAAGACACGGCCGGTGATCTGGACGGGCAGGTCCTGGTTGCCGGCGTCGAAGGCCCAGCGCCAGCCTTCATGGGGGAACGGGCCGATGGTCTGGGACGAGGTGATCGGCAGGGCGGGGGTCGGTTGGCTCATGGTCGGGAGTCCTTCGAATCAGAGGCCGAACGGCGTGGCGTCGCGGCCGCGCAGCACGATGTCGAACACGTAGCCCAGCATTTCATCACCAACCGTCTCGTCCATGCTGAAGCGGGAGACCAGGCGCTGGCGGGCGGCCACGTCGGGCACGCTCTGGAAGATGGGGTCGAAGTCGAACAGCGGGTCGTTCGGGAAATACATCTGCGTCACGAGGCGCTGGGCCAGCACGTTGCCGAACAGCGAGAAGTGAATGTGCGCCGGACGCCACGCCTTGCTGTGGTTGCCCCACGGGTACGCGCCGGGCTTGATGGTGACGAAGCGGTAGCGGCCTTCGTTGTCGGTGAGGAACTTGCCGAAGCCGAAGAAGTTCGGGTCGAGCGGCGCGTTGTGCTGGTCCTTCTTGTGCCAGTAGCGGCCGGCGGCGTTGCACTGCCACACCTCGACGAGCGAGTTGCGCACGGGCTTGCCGTCCTCGTCGGTCACGCGGCCGGTCACCACGATCTTCTCGCCGAGCGGGGCCGACTGGCCGCGGGTGGTCAGGTCGGTGTCGCCGGGAACGATCAGCGAGGGTTGGAAACCGAGGGACTGGTTCGTGGCGACCGGGGACGCGACACGCAGCGGCGCCTTCGTCGGACCCCGCTTCGCGGTCGACTTGTACGGGGCGTGAAGCAGGTCGGGCCAGGTGCCCTCGGGAATGGGGTCGAAACGCATCGCGATCTCCGTCAGAATGGAACCCGTTGTGCGACTACCGTACAAAACGGCTGAACGGGTGCTTGAAGGCCCCTAGCTTATCGACAACTATTGCGGCTCAGCAAGCGACGAACCCTCGCTTGCACCGCGAATCGCCCAACTCGTGCGATTAGCGAACAAGGACAGAACGATGATGGACCCGATCGACCCCGAAGTTGGGGGTAACCCGAATGAAACGCCCGACGGCCCGCTCAAGCGCGACCTGATCGCCGGGCTGGAAAAGGGACTGGCCGTGATCGAGGCCTTCGACCAGGAGCGCCCCCGCCTGTCGATCACCGAGGTGGCGCAGCGCACCGGCCTCACCCGCGCGGCCGCACGCCGCTACCTGCTGACGCTGAGCCACCTGGGCTACGTCGCCCAGGACCGCAAGCTGTTCGGGCTCACGCCGAAGGTGCTGCGCCTCGGCCAGAGCTACATGCACTCGGCGCGCCTGCCGCGGGTGATCCAGCCGCAGCTGCAGAAGCTCGCGTACGCGCTGCAGGAAGCCAGCTCCGCCGGTGTGCTGGAGCACGACGACGTGATCGCGGTGGCCGCCGCCAGCGCGGGCCGGGTCGTCTCGGCCACGCTGCAGCCGGGCACACGCGTGCCGGCCTACTGCACCAGCAACGGCCGCGTGCTCGTCTCGTCGCTGCCCGACGAGTTGATGGACCAGTGGCTGCAGCGCCAGCGCCTGGAGCCGCTCACGCCCAGCACCGTGACGAACCCCGAACGCCTGCGCCTCGAGATGCTGCGCACGCGGGCCAACGGCTACGCCGCCGTGGACCAGGAAATGGAGCTCGGCCTGCGCACGATCGCCGTGCCGCTCCGCAACTTCCGCGGCGAGACCGTCGCCGCGATGAACATCAGCGTGCACGCGAGCCGCATGCGGATGGACCAGCTCGTGGACCAGTGCCTGCCGGCGCTTCTGCACGCCCAGGAACAACTTCGAACCTTGATCTGACCATGTCGACCCCCCTCCCCCAACGCACGCAAGTCGTGATCATCGGCGCGGGCCCCTCGGGCCTGCTGCTCGGCCAGCTGCTGTACCGCGCCGGCATCGACAACGTGATCATCGAGCGCCAGAGCGCCGACTACGTGGCCTCGCGCATCCGCGCGGGCATCCTCGAGCAGACCACCGTCGACCTGCTCGACGCGGCCGGGGTGGGGGAACGCATGCACCACGAGGGCCTGCCCCACGACGGCTACGAGCTGTGCTTCGGCGGCGAACGCCACCGCATCGACCTCGCCGAACTCACCGGCGGCAAGCGGGTGATGGTGTACGGCCAGACCGAGGTCACGCGCGACCTGATGGAAGCCCGCGCGAAGGCCGGTCTGCTCACGCTGTACGAGACGCCCGACACCACGCTGCACGGCTTCGACGGCACCACGCCGTCGGTGCGCTTCACGCACGAAGGCCGCTCGGTGGAA